>URVW01000004.1 GCA_900551435.1 uncultured Faecalibacterium sp. | reverse complement strand
GTTTGAACAAAAAGAAAAAGTCCACAAACATTTCCCCTTATCCCGATGAAGTCATTGACCGTCTGGCGCGGGCATTCTACCCAGCCATCCTTGCCTGCTGGAACAGTGAGGAAGGCCAAAGAGAATTTGCCGCATGGCAGGCAGAACAGGCTCATCATGCAAACAACGAAAAACAGGAAGTTCCCACTGGGGAACTCCCTGCTGTACATATCGCTATTGTCTGTGGTCTTTGGCAGGGTGCGTCCGGGTGGACGCACTCTGTTTTTGTTTTGCCCTTAATCTTCTAACCCATGGCTCCCGGCCACATTCTTCAAATATTCCTTCGGATTGCCATTCAGAATCAAATCGGCATAGCCCAATGGGTCATTGTAGATGAGGTAGTCCAGTTCCGTCTGCTGCGCCATGGTCACATCCAGCGCATCCTCGACCCCGGTGCAGTCTATAGAAACCTTTCTGTCATCCCGGAGCAGCAGTTCCACACACCCGGTATCCATGTTAAACTTACAGGCTCTTTCTTCGTACTTCATAGTCATACCCTCCAAATCTTGTTATTGGCTTACGGCCTATGACAAGGCATCGGAGTTTTGCGCCGTCCACGGGAGCCTTCATTGTTGTACCCGAAGAAAACGAAAAATCCGAACCCTTCTCCAATCGGAAACAGGTTCGGATTTTTCTTGTTTGGTGGGCGCGGGTGGATTCGAACCACCGAAGCTGAAAAGCAGCAGATTTACAGTCTGTCCCCATTGGCCACTCGGGAACACGCCCAAATTCAATTTTCAGTCATCGCTGACTGCCTGTATATCTTACCATTTCGATCCAGCTTTGTCAACTACTTTCTGCAAAAAATCTATTTCATTTCCATCGATTCGGCCATTCCAATGAAAACAAATATTTTCTGAGACGAATCATCGTTCAAAATCAAAATCCCGTATTGATTCGGCAGCTTATCTGTTCACTTTCATGGTCTTTTATAGATTTTTGCATCATTTTTTGCAAAAAAGCAACCCGCCCAAGCGATAAAAGCTATCACTTGGGCGGATTTGGAGCTAGTGACAGGAGTTGAACCTGCAACCCACTGATTACAAATGCGCACAAAATGATTTTCTTATGTTGTATTATGTTTTCTTTTGAATAGATAATTCGTCATTTTTTCATTTCTGTATTATAGATTATTCTCTTGCGTTTCGTGCTGTTGTCGCACTTCTGTCGCACTTTTGTCGCACTTGCAAGCAATACCATAAACAGGACGCAAGAGCCAGCGAGAGCAGCGCACACAATGGGGAGAGCCAGACACACCCCAGCAGGGAACGAGGGCATAACAAAGCGTTCACCCCTGCCCGGCGGGGAATATGGGCTTGACCCCTACCCCATGCGGTCATAGCCGAGAGTGCCCCGCCCAAACAAAAAGGCGAAATTTTCCAAAGCAGATAAAAAGGCAGTCCACAAGCCCGGTATAATCGCCGCTGTGGACTGTCTTTCTTTATGCGTGGTTCTTTTCTTTGATACGCTCAAAGGTGCTTTCTAGGCTGTTTGCCGCCGCTGCATCTGCGCTTTGAATTGCGCTTGTGTAAATGTTCAGCGTGGTTGAAATGTTAGCGTGTCCTAACCGCCCACTAACTGCCGATACTGGCACATGGTCGGCAATAAGCAAGGTTGCGTTGGAATGGCGCAAGCTGTGGAAGTGGGCAGAAGTCAGGTCATTTGCTTTCAAGAATTTGCTAAACCAGCTTGTAATGCTGTGGGGGTCGAATGGCGCACCGTCCGTCCTTGTAAAAATCAGGTCGTTTTTAATGGTCTTGCCACATATATCAACCGTGCGCACCCACGCTGACCCCATGCGCAAACGCTGCTCCCGCTGTATCTGGCGGTATTCTCGCAGCAGTTCGATACAGTTATCACCTACCCGGATAATCCGCCGGGAACGCTTGGTTTTGGGCGGGGCAAAGACAACACCCGCACCCGGTATTCTCTGCATTGACCGTTCAAAGCGAATCGTTGCCCGCTCAAAATCCACGTCAGTCCAACGCAGCGCACACAGTTCTTCCCGCCGTGCGCCTGTGAATAGCGCAAGTTGTGTCATGGTCGAATAAAGCGGGGGCGCAGTTTCAAGAGCTTTCAGAAGTTGCGCTATCTCGTTTTCATCCAACACTTGAACGTCTGGCGTTTCATGCTTTGGCGGCTGCACCCGGTCACAAGGGTTTGAATCAATCAGTTGCCACACCACAGCACGAGAGAACACGGAAGATAAGAATGCGTGATAGTGCTGCAATGTGTTTCCGTTCAGCTTGCCGCCCTCTTTGGCGTGTTCTACAAATGCTTTGGAGAAAGCAAGCCCGGCGGCGTTGGACACCTTTTCAGCCGTTGCCCTGCTGACGTTTTCACCCTTGCAGACCGTGTTCATCGTCCGTTCTGAAATCCCTGCCTTGTCGGTAACTGCTTTCCGCTTGCCTTTGGGCAGGAGATCGAGCAAATTCTTTGTAGCTGTATAGGTGCTGTCTTGTCGGATATTCGATTCACCCAGATTCTTATAGAATCGCATTATATGGTCTGGTTTGATTGCGGACAGCTTGAAGCAGCCCAGAGCATGACGCACACGAGGGGCAAGTTTTTTATAGTCGTAAACCGTCCGTTCACGCAGTTGTGGTTCTGCATACTCGCTGAAATACTTGTCCAACAGGGCATCGAAAAGCATATCAGATTGAAGCGTACCACGCAAAACAGCCTGTTCAAATTCATCCGCTTGCCGTTGTAGTTCCTTGTCCAGCTTGCGCCCGGTCATTCCCGGCGGGGGTGCAAGGGTCTTTGTCTTGCAGATGAGTTTGCGGTCTTTATCTCTGCCACAATATACCCTTGCTAGAAACGCTGTTTTACCGTCCTTTTTTGTTCTTTTTATTAGCTCTGCCATTTTGTTCACCTATCTTTGCATATTCCGCTTCAATGCTTTCGCGCATCTTCTCTGTATATAAGGTGACCTCTTTTTCTGCCCGGTGCTGTTCTACTTCCATAGATACGGAAAAGTCCGTATCTACTATAAATTCATTTTCACCGTCAGCAGTACCGATTGACATTCCTTCTTCTCGTTTCCCTGTCAATCTATACCGTGTGCGTTTAAGTGCGTCCATCTTTGCCCATTTACGATAGCTGTTGATATGGCTAATAATTTTCAGAAGCGAATCATCCTCTATCATTTGGGAAAGCAATGCAATTTCTTCATCTGTCCATGCTCTAGGTTTTAACTTTCCTTCCTTTATAGCCCTTTCCGCTTCTTCTGGTGACATGGACTTGAATGTTTTTTCTTTGATTGCCTTTTCTACTTCTTCTAATGTCATGGGCTTGAATGGCGGCTTGCTATTCAAGCGTTCCACTGCTTTATCTGAAAGCCTTGTTAGTTCTGCCGCAGCTCTAACATTTGGTTTTCTGGTTCTTATGTTCTTTTCTGAAAGACCGAGTAACCAATCAGCCGAAACATTAAAGTAACGGGCAAGTTTCACAATGTTCACAGCATCCGGGATTTTGACATCGCTATTTTTTCCGCCTTGCCATACTGACAACGAACCTTTTGATGTGATACCCATTTCGTCAAGCATCTGCATTTCGGTCTTGTGTTCGATACGCTTCTTTCTATCTACGGCATCCGACAGCCTATCGGGAAAGCTCCTTAATGGGTGACCGTTTGGCAATTCCTCGTATTTCACAATTTTCCCCTTTCTGGAAAGAATTTTACTTATTTTCTTTCTAAAATTTTCTTTGAAATAAAAACGGCATTTTGCTGTTTTTTAGTGGTATAATGCCATTGTAGGAAACAACAACACGGTTTTTCTACCTAGATTATACACCATTTTCTTAGTTCCCGCAAGGGAGAAAGGAGCAAAATTTTGGAACGCAAAAACGCCGATATTCGCCGGGCTGCTGCATCTGCTGGCGTTAAGCTGTGGCAGATTGCGGAAGGGCTAGGCGTAAACGATGGAAATTTTTCTCGCCGTTTGCGCCGTGAGTTGTCCGTAGATGAAAAAGAGAAGATTTTCCGAATCATCGACAATTTCAAAGAGCAGGAGCAAGCCCATGAATAACACCGTTACACTGCCCACCATGATTTCCGTTAAAAAGGCATCCGCACAGTTTGGCTTAACGCCTTACTTCCTGCGCAGTCTGTGCCATGATGGGAAAATTCGCTACATTAAAGTTTCAAAAAATCGCTGGTTGCTGAACGCTGAAAGCATTGCCGATTACTGCAACGGAATCCCGGCGGAATCCACCCAGCCCGACACCGTGCAGGGTGTTCGCCGTGTCACCCTCTAATAGAAAGGAGTTCAAACATGATTCATTTGTGCCGAAACCTCTATCTGTCCGCTGACCCTTTTTCTTATAAGGTCGGCAGAACCCGCAAACACAACGGCAAGACCGTATTCGAGCCGATTACATACCATTGCACTTTGCCCGAAGCCCTGCGCTCTGCCGCTAACAGAGCCGTGCGTGATGGTGTTGAAGCTGGCGAGATCGAGAGTCTGAACGCTGCCGCAAACCAGATGGAGAGCATCATGCAGGAGCTGACCGCCGCTGTTGCAGGGCTTGACCCCGCCGGGAAGTGAGGTTGATACTTTTGCCCCGTACATTTACAATCAGCAGTCCGAAGATTTCAACACCCTTGACCGTCCCATTGCCAGCGAGGACAACACCGTGCGCTTTGAGGATGGTTCCACGATGGACATTCACGAGGATTCCAGCCTGATGGAAAGCGAGATTTACACCCACGTCAGTCACGCAATGGACGACAAGGTGATCGCAAAAATCTATGATTTCGTCACTGAGATTGCTCCTCTGCCCTCTACCCTGAACGATGAGGACGCAAAGGTGGTTCATGAGTGCATCGGTCGTCAGTGCGATTTCTTCAACAACAGCACCAGCCAACAGGAGCGAGCCTTGTTCGATGCACTGCACCTTGATGAGCGTGATGCTATCCGCTGCTTCCTGCACACTTACTTCTCTGACCTGAACGACGATGCACAGCATTCTTTCTTCGATGAAAACCCCAACGCTCTGGATGAGCTGCACCGTGCCACCAATGCGATGGAGCTTGTGCGGAAAGCCTACCCTGACACCATCCAGCAGACCGGGAGCATTTGATTTTTTGAACAAGATTTCACTTCATTTTCGTGAAGTGCTGTTTTTGAGCAAATATTCCCACTGATTTAGACAAGTAAAGTATAGCATCCCTGTGCTTGGTTTAGCAACTGAGTGCAGGGATTATTTTTGTAGGAATTATTGTCAGTTATTGAAATAGGCTTGTTTTCACTGGGCAGCAAAAGACCGCTGCATTTCTGCAACGGCCTTGCGTATCATCGAGCTTTATTTCGTGTGCTTGAAAAGTGCGCCGAAAAACCAGAATCCAAACAATGCACATCCGATAAGAAACGACATTCCAGCACATCTCCTTTCACTCTATCAGGCTGCACAGTCCGGGTAGTTCACCACAGTAATCTCCGCCACAGCCTTTTCAACCGTCTGCAAAATGCGTTCTATCTTCTCCACCGTAGCAGCAGACAGAACCACCTCGCCGCATTGTTCACACTTCATGCAGGGAACATTTTTGATAACGACAACGCAGTTTTTCAGTTGTACCGTGTGAATAGTGGTGCTAGGCTTCATTTCGCCTTTGCAGAAAAAGCAAGTCATATTTATTCCCCTTTCTTCTTTCGCTCTGTATAGGTAGCGTTCCAGTGGTCGAGATCAGGCCAGTACGCTGTAATAATCCACAGTGCATCCTCGTGGATACCGCACACCACATGGAGCCAGCGTCCAGCCAGATTCACGCCCAGTACAAGGCAGGAAGGACAGCGGTAGTCCTCTGGTCTGTACTCTATTATCCTGCCGCTCTGGATGGCTTGCCGAATATCTGCCAGCAAGATACCACGCTCATACAAGCGAGCCTGTGAATGCGCCGTCAAGAAGATTTGCCCACTGCTGGATAGTGTACGCAGGTTCTCTATTGTTAATTCCATCATGCGGTTTCCTTCCCGGCGGCTTCCTCGCCCTCTGCACTAGCCGGGCAAACATCCAGCAGAATATCCAGACAATACCGCTGAACGCTCTTGCCAGCGTCCGCAGCAGCCTTGCGAATCCTTGCCCCATCCTCTTTAGATGGTCGGAGCATGATATTGTCCTGCCTACGGTTATAGGCTGCATTTGATTTCTTCTTTGCTTCACTAATCGGCATGGTATCACCTCTTTGAGATGATTATACCACAGTATCAACGGCACGTCAACGTGTATATTTTGAACAACAAAGGCACGTTAACATTGTGCAGTTTGCAAATAGACAGCGGAACATTAACGTGCTATACTATAGACACAGCGAGGGAGAGCGACACCGGATAAGAGATGAAGTCGTGGGACCGGGAGCGCAAGAGCATAACGCCAGCTAAGCCAGTAATCTCACTCTCCGAAAGCTGTATAAAAGAAAATGCCCGGTGTTCCATCGCCAAACAGACACACCGAGCAAACCCAAAGGGGCAAGGCAATTATAGCAGCCCTGCCCCACATTGTAAAGTGAGGTAGTAAAAATGACGTACAATCTGCATGAAATCATGTGCAAGGCGTGGAAGCTGTACCGCAAAGGCGTTGCAGCATTCGCAGAGTGCTTGCACCGTGCGTGGGCATCTGCGAAAGCCCAGCCTGTCAATGACAAGCGCATTGCAGAAGCCCAGAACGCCGCAGGAGTGACCGAACAGGTCAACACATGGGCGGGATGGAAAGCCGCAGGATATGAGGTCGTGCATGGCTCTAAGAGTCTGTTTCAAGCGGTTCTCATTTACGCATCGAAAGGCGACACCGCCACTTACCGAGCGTCATTCTTTGGTCGGTCGCAAGTCCAGCCGATGAACGTATAATCACAAGATACACGAGATATAGAAAGGACAGTACGAAATGAACGAGCAGAGCAGCACCAAGCGCACCGCAGAAGTCAGCCAGATTGCAAGCCTGATTAGAGCCAAAGCCCAGAAGCACCCCGAAGTGATTGATATTGTAGTCGCTCTGATTGACCGGGTATCACAGAGCAGCCAGCCGGAGATTGAAGCATTGGGCAAGCAGCTTGAACAGCACGAGGGCGATTATCCCGCTATTATGAAGCTGTTGGGCATCCAGCCCAGCCCCCAGCACTAAACAGCATATAACACCAGCGCAGAGCCTGAAAATAAAGGGTTCTGCGCTCTTTTCATGTTTAGCCATATACACTTTTATTGCCAGACCCCGAAAGCCTGTTTCCCACGCATCTGCACAGGCATCCCACGCAGCGAGAAGCGAAGCCGATACAATGCTGTCACATCTGGCGGTATCTTTAAGAGCATATCCCCACTTTTGGGGATATCTTCACAGGTGGGTGCATCCAAAAGAGGATAGACCCAGCAGGAAGCCGCCGGGCATCACAATTCTGTGATAGTGCCAGGCAGACCGGGCAGGGGGTCGTAATTGAAATGCACTCAATTTTGAGGGCATCGGAACACGCTCAATTTTGAGCCGATTACACAGATCGGTGCAGTCAGTCAGATTGACCCCATCGCCGCTTGTGTCGATGCTGACACGTTTTGTGTCGGGGTCGTCAGTCTAGCAGACACCCTTGTGTATAGGGTCGGTATTGGATACCGCTCCCCATAAGTGGGTTATATGGGTATAGTGATTTGCGATACCCCCGAAGCAGGGGCATATAGCAGCGCACAATACAGCCGTCTGATATAGGCAAGGGCATATAGAATCCGTGTGCAGTCAGTCCCACAGAAGCCCATTTTTTGAAGATTGTCCCACATTTCGCCCACATTCCGGGCAATATCCGCACTGTGATAAAGCCAAAATCCCACGATACACGCCGTTGTTTCAACGGTATATCGCAGGATTTTTCTTGGAGCTAGTGACAGGAGTTGAACCTGCAACCCACTGATTACAAATCAGTTGCGCTGCCATTGCGCCACACTAGCGGATATTACTTAATAAGTATACCACTTGCGGGCGGGTTTGGCAAGACCGACTTTCGCAGTTTTCAGTTCTCCCTATTTTCTTTTCAAAATCCCTCTGTTTCAGCGTCTTTTGGCGTCACTTTTCCGCCAGAGCGGCCTGGATCTTTGCAAAGTCCTCCAGCGTGAGAGCTTCGGGGCGGATGCGGGCGTTGAAGCCAGCGGCTTCGATGGCGGCGATGACGGATTCCTTCGAGCGGTTCAGGCCGCTGGCGATGGAGTTCGCAGCGGTCTTGCGGCGCTGGCCGAAGGCCGCGCGGATGAGGGAGAAGTAGCCTTCCTCATCGGCCACCTGCACCGCCGGGGTGGAACGGATATCCATTCGGACCACGGCACTTGTGACCTTGGGGGCCGGATAGAAGCTGCCAGGAGCGGCGGTGAACATCATCTTCGAAGTGGCGTAGTAGCTGACCGCACAGCTAATGGCACTGGAAGCGCGGGTCCCGGGGGCCGCTGCAAGACGGTCCGCGGCTTCCTTCTGGACCATCACGGTCAGGCTCTCGACCGGCAGACGGTCGCCCAGCAGCTTCATCACGATGGGGCTGGTGATGTAATACGGCAGGTTGGCGCAGACTGCCACCGGCATTCCGGGAAATTCCTCCTCGATGAGGGCACGGAGGTCCACCTTCAGGACATCCTGCAGGACCAGCTTGAAGTTGTCCACGCCCGCCATCGTCTCTTCCAACAGCGGCGGCAAGCGCTCGTCCACCTCGATGGAGACAACTTTGGCCGCACGCTTGGCCAGCTCGCGGGTCAGCACGCCGATGCCGGGGCCGATCTCGATGACACCATAACGCTTATCCACGCGGCTGGCATCCACGATCTTGATCGGCAGACCGGGGTTGATGATGAAGTTCTGTCCAAAGCCCTTGGACAGGGAAAAATCGTACTTCTCGCAGAGAGCGCGGACATAAGACAGGTCGGTCAGCTCCGGCATAGATTCCATCCTTTCTTCTGGCAAAAAGGCCTCCGGCAGCTGCGCCGGGGGCCTTGGTTTTTACTTGCTTATTCAGCGGCGGAAGAGGCTGCTTCTTCGCTGGAAGCGGTGCTCTCGGCTTCCGAAGTGCTTTCGGCTTCCGATTCCGGCGCTATTTCGGCACTCTCCCCTTCTGCGGCGGTGCTGTCGGAAGCTGCTTCGCCCGAAGCCGCCTCATTGACGCCGCCCACCGTGGTCGTGCCGCTCATCTGCTGGGCTGTGCTGACGGCACGCTGGATCTGCGGGTCGGTCTCAACGGTATAATCGTAGTAAGCCGCTTGTTCATCTGCGGACAGCGGACGGTCCACATCCACACTCAGGCCCGTGCCGTCGAAGCTGCTGCCGTCGCCGCAGACCAGCTTCGCCACCGTGATGACCACCGCGCTGCCATCGGACAGGCGCTGGGGGCTGCTCTGGATCGTGCCCTTGCCCATGGTGGTGGTTCCCACCAGACGCGCACCGTTCAGAGTGCGCAGACTGCTGGCAAACAGCTCGGCCGCGCTGGCAGTGTTGCCATTGACCAGACAGACGATGGGCAGGGTGACCACCGATTCGCCGGTGCTGCTGCCCAGCACGGTGCGGTTGCCGTTCTTATCCTCGGCATAGGCCAGCGTGCCTTCGGGGGCCACGAGGTCGATGCAGCTGATGGCATCATCCAGCAGACCGCCGCCGTTGTCGCGGAGGTCGAATACCAAGCTCAGCGCATTGCTTGCGCTCAGGCTGCGGATAGCGTAGTCCAGCTCACTGGGGGTCGATGCGTCGAACTGGCGGATCTTGATGTAGCCCACATTGTCCTGCAGCATCTGGAAATCCACGGTCGTGGTGGTGTAGCCGGAATGGGTCAGGTCCACGCTGTGTTCGGTCGCTTCGCTGTCCAGCCAAGTCACATTGACCGTCGTGCCGGACTCGCCGCGCAGACGGGTCTGGATGGCATCCACATTGCTCAGGCTCTTCACATCCGTGCCATCGATGGCCGTGATGTAGTCGCCCGCTTCCATGCCGGCTTCCTTGGCCGGAGAGTCATCGTAGACCTTAGTCACCTTGGCATAGCCGGACTGGTCCACGGCCAGCTCCACGCCGATGCCCATCAGCGTGCCATTCTGGGCGTTCATCAGCTCGGTGTAGGCGGAGGCCGTGTAGTAACGCGCGTACTTATCGCCCGTGCCCAGCAGATAGCCAGCGGTCAGGCGGTCATACAGCGTCGTCTCGTCGATCTGATAATAATCGTTGCTGCGGACATAGCGGTCCACTTCCGCGATCTTATTGTACATGCTCTCCTTTTCCTTCACGCTGGAAACAGTGCTGTCGAACAGCCGCATCGCCACCAGCATGGTGATGGAAAAGGTCACGGTCATGGCAAGGATCACGATGCTGACTGCCATGCCAACAGAGATTTTGCGATTCATTGTATCCTCCTCGGTCAGACCAGCAGCATCATGACCACGCTCCCCAGCAGGGAGAGTCCGAACACACAGGCCAGGATCAGGCAACCCCAGCGGAGCAGACGCTTGCGTTTTTCTTCGTTCATAAGACCAGACGGCCTCCTTTGTTCTCTGCCCGACTTATCGCATCGGGATATAGCTTCTTGGGTTCACAGCATTGGCCTTGGAACCACCCTTCCAGACTTCGAGGTGGAGGTGGTTGCCGGTGGAATTGCCGGTGCTGCCCACATAGCCGATCAGCTCGCCCTGCTTGACATACTTGCCCGCAGAGGTCGCGACCGAGCGCATGTGGCCGTACAGGGTGCTGTACTGGTTGCCGTCCGACATTTTGCCGTGATAGATGATGACATAGTTTCCGTAGCCGCCGCTGGACCAGCCCGCCACCTGCACATAACCGCTGGCGGCTGCATAGATGGGCGTTCCGGCCGGAGCCGCGAAGTCCGTACCGGCATGGAGCTTGTTCACGCCCGTCACAGGGTTCTTGCGCCAGCCGTATTCACTGGAAATGCGGGTATAGCTCTTGAGCGGGCAGATAAAGCCGGTGAAGCTCAGCTGCGGCTTGGCCGCGGCGGCCGCGGCGATCAATTTTTGGATCTGCTTCTTGACTGCCTCATAGTTCATCTCGTCCGACTCGATGGCGGCCTGAGCGTCCTTCTGAGCCTGCTGGGCTTCGGCTGCGCTCATCTGCGCCGCCGCCACGCTGGAATTCAGCTCGCTCTGCTTGGACTGCATCTGCGCTTTCTGCGAATCCAGATCGGCCTTTTTGCTCTTGAGGTCGTTCTGCTGAGCGATCAGCTCCAGCCGGTCGCTCTCCAGCGCTTCCTTCGCGTTCCGCATATTGGTCAGAATTTCGGTATCCTTGACCGAGATATCCTGCAGCGCTTCGTTGAAGGTCAGCAGCTCATACAGGTTGGTGACCGACGACAGCATGGCCACGCTGCCGCCCTCGCGCAGTTCCTGCATCGCCGCCATGTGGTTTTTGAAGTCGTCCCACTGGCCGGCGATCTCCGCTTCCTTGTCAGCGATCTCCTGCTCTTTGGCGGTGATCTCCTGTTCCTTGACGCCGATGCTGTTCTGCACCTCGGCGATCTGGGATTTGAGGACGCTGATCTGCCCCTGCACGACCGTGACTTTTTCCTTCAGCTCCGATTCCAGAGCCTTTGCGGCCTGTTCCTTCTTTTTGGCGTCCGAAAGTTCTTTTTTATGCTGCTCGATGGACTGCGAGAGCTTGTCCAGCTTGTTTTGCAGCGAGGACATGCTCGTTGCCGCCGAGGCCGGATAGACCGAGACGCTCAGCAGCAGACAGGCCGCCGCCAGAAACAGGCTTGCTGCCCGCATCCCGCGCCCGGGATGCCGGGGCGGCTTTGCATGTGCGGGACGATGCCAGAGACAAAAGCCCGCAGAGTGTTTTGCACGTTTCACAGAGAAGGCTCCTTTCGGTTACACATTCAGATGCTTGCGGATGGAGAACATACTGCCCAGACCGCCGACCAGTGCGCCGCCCGCCAAGCTGTAAGTCGCAATGGTGGACCAGACGTTCTCGACCGGGACGAGGGCCGCGCCCATCAGCATCTGCCACAGGCTGCCGAACGTGCCGGACAGCTGCACGATATAATAGTAGCCGCCGATGCCCGCCGCCGTCGTGATCGCGCCCGAGATGAGACCCATGGTCAGGCCCTCGATGAAGAAGGGCAGGGTCACGAGGGCATTCGTCGCACCAACATACTTCATGATCTCAATCTCACGCCGCCGCGCAAAGACGCTCAGTCGAATGGTGCTGCCCACCGTGATGATGCTGACCGCCATCAGGACCAGAATGATGATCTGGCCGCCCTTGGTCACGACCTGCTGGAGCTGCACGAAGGTCTGCGTCATCTCGACCGGCGCCGAAACGCTGTACACGCCCGGGATGGTCTGGAAGGTCTGGCTGATGGCCGACATCTGACTGATATCCGCCAGCGAGACGCGGTAGTTCGCCTTGAAGGGGTTATCGTTTTCAAATTCGTCCAGCAGCGAGGCGTAATCGGCCAAGAAGCCCTTGTAGGCATTCAAGGTGTCCTCTTTGGACATGAACTGGACGTTGCTGACGCCCGGGGTCGAGGTGATGCGCTCCCCGACCGCCTGTGTGGTGGCGTCGTCGGCTGCGGGGTCCACAAAGACGACCATCTCGTTCTGCTGGCCCAGATAGTTCACCATGCTGTCCACGTTGACTTCGGCCAGCGTGGCGAAGGTGTTCAGGGTCATGCAGACGCTCAGCGATGCGATACAGGCGATGGTCATGGCCCAGTGCTTGCCAAGGTTGCGCACACCGCGCCGGGTCAGAAATGCAAAGGTAGAAAGTTTCATACCAGCGCCTCCTCTCCTGCCAGTGCGATCTCGCCGGTGGCATCCATCCCATTCAGCGGAAGGTCCAGCTCTTCGGCCTTGCCGTCCGCCGGGACGTCCGACACGATGCGGCCGTCCTTCAGGGTGACGACCCGCTGATGGAAGCGGTGGACCAGCTCGTGTTCGTGGGTGACCACCAGCACCGTGATGCCCATTTTGCTCACCCGCTCGAGCAGCTCCATCATTTCAAGGCTCAGTTCGGGGTCGATGTTGCCGGTCGGCTCGTCGGCGATGACCAGCTTGGGGGCGTGGGCCAGCGCACGGGCCACAGCCACGCGCTGCTGCTCACCGCCGGAAAGGAACTCCGGATAGACTTTTGCCTTGTCCTCCAGATGGACCAGTTCCAGCATATAGGGGACGCGCTCTTTGATCTGCTTGCGGCCAATGTTGGTCACATGCATGGCAAAGGCGATGTTTTCATAGACCGTCATGCTGGGGATGAGGCGGAAGTCCTGAAAGATAATGCCCATCTGACGGCGCAGATACGGCACTTTGTGGCGGCGGAGCTTCGCGACGTCCTTGCCGTCCACGATCACGCGGCCGCTGCTGGCGCGTTCCTCGCGCAGGATCAGCTTGAGCAGGGTGGATTTGCCCGCACCCGAGTGGCCCAGCAGAAACACGAACTCGCCGTCGTCGATGTGCAGATTGATGTCATCCAGCGCGGGCTTCTCACCCTTTTTATATTGCTTGGAAACATGTTCAAAATCGATCATAAGATACTGTTACTCCTGACGTATTTATTTGGTCAGTACCCAAAAAGAACCGGCCAGCATCGGTTGCGAGCGGCCGGTTCCAGTGCCGACGGCTGGCTTGCCGAAGGCGGATCTTAATATTTGGCCGGGTTGTTGGACAGGTACTTCTTGACCATGAGCGCTACCTTAAAGACGATAGCATCATCGAACTCACGCAGATCCAGACCGGTCAGCTTTTTGATCTTTTCCAGACGATACACCAGCGTGTTGCGGTGGACGAACAGGCCGCGGCTGGTCTCGGAGACGTTCAGATTGTTCTCAAAGAAGCGCTGAATGGTGAACAGGGTCTCCTGATCCAGGCTCTCGATGCTGCCCTGCTTGAACACCTCGCGCAGGAACATCTCGCAGACGGTGGTGGGCAGCTGGTAGATCAGGCGGGCAATGCCGAGGTTGTCGTAGCGGATGATCTGCTTCTCGGTGTCGAACACCTTGCTCACTTCCATGGCGATCTGAGCTTCCTTGAAGCTGGTCGCCAGGTCCTTCACGTTGGAGATGGGCGTACCGATGCCCACGACAGCCTTGATGTAGTGCTCGCCGGACAGGGTGTCCACGATGCTGGCCGCCAGCTTTTCCATATCGGTGCGGTCAATGCCCTTGCGGATCTCCTTGACCAGAACGGTGTCGGTCTCGCTGATGTTAAAGACGAAATCCTTCTGTTTATCGGGGAACAGGCTGCTCACCACGTCATACGCAGAGATATCACCGCCGGAGGTCACGCGCACGATGAACACGACGCGGGACACGTCGGTGGCAAAGTGCAGCTCCCGGGCCTTGGCGTAGATATCGCCGGGAAGGATGTTGTCCAGCACGACATTCTTGATAAAGTTGGATTTGTCGAACTTTTCGTCGTGATACTGCTTGATGCTCTGAAGGCTGATGGACAGCACGGCGGCAAACTGGCCGGCCGTCTCGTCCGCGCCCTCCACGAACACGGCGTAATCGTTGTGCTTGGCGCTGGAGAACTGCTGATAGGTGTAGCCATCCCGCACAAAGCGGTCGCCGGCCGTCAGACGCTCTGCCATAAAGCCTTCGCGCACTTCCCCGATCAGATTCAGCTCCGAGCAGGAGATCACAGCGCCGGTCTCGTCCACCACGCCGACCACACGGTCGATCGCATCCTTCATCTGGTAGATCACGCTCTGAAATACTCTATTGGCCATAAATGGATACCCCTTTTCCTCTTTTGTGCAAGCCGCAGGGGCGAGATTGTTATTTTCAACAATTTCGCCGCATTACATTTTCTATTTTACACAAAAGAATTTACTTTTGCAACATATTTCACCAAAAAATTTTTATCTTTCTTGTTGAAATTATCTTTCAGGGCGGTTTCACGGCCTAAAAAGTGCCTTTTTGCGTGGTTCTTACCAAGATTCTACCGGAAAAATGTGATGTTTTTTTGAAATCCGGGTGAAAAGCCGACCCTCTCAGACGGTAATTTTTGCCACCTCGTCGTCCGAAAGCTCCCGCCACTGACCCGGCGCAAGGTCCGCGTCCAGCGCAAGACCGCCGATGGCATCCCGGTGCAGGGCATTCACGCCCGCGTCGTAGACGCCGAACATCCGCTTGATCTGGTGATACACCCCCTGCTTGAGTACGACTCGGACCGTCAGTCCGTCCGGCGTCAGGGCTTCGACCTCAGCCGGAGACAGGGCCGTGCCGTCCGCGAGGGTCACGCCCGCCGCAAAGCCCGCCTTCATCTCGTCGGTCAGGGGCGTATCGATCGTCACGGTGTAGGTCTTGGAGACATGGCGCTTGGGCGCGAGGATGTCATGGGCGAACACGCCGTCGTCCGTCAGCAGGACAAAGCCGGTGCTGGTCTTGTCCAGCCGCCCTGCCGGAAAGATCTCCCGCCGGGGATAGGCATCACCCAACAGGTCCACGACCGTGGTATCCCGCTTGTCGGTGCTGGCGCTGACCACCCCTTCCGGCTTGTTCAGCATGATGTAGACGAACTTCTGGTAGGCCAGCGGCTTGCCCTCGACCGCCACCACATCGCTGTCCTTCAGCTGGGTATCCCCTTTTTTGCAAAGGGTCCCGTTCACGGTCACCTTCCCCTTTTGCAAAAGCGTTTTGGCTTCGCTGCGGGTGCACTGGGCCGTTTCAGCAAGGTATTTATCGAGTCTCATGAATGCTCCTTCTGTGTGCAGAAAAGAGGCCGCTGCCGAAAGGCAACAGCCTCTTTTCTGAAAAAACTTAAACGCTCAAGCTTGCGTGCTGCTCAATGGCATCGGGGTTTGCATCGAAGATGGGCTTGAGGATGTGCGCAATGAACTCCTCGACCTGCTGCGGTGCGCGGCCCACGAAGTTTTCGGGGACCAGACCCGCCACGATCTCTTCCTTAGTCAGGCCAAAGGCCGGATCGGAAGCGATGCGGTCCACCATATCGTTGGGCAGACCCTCTTCCTTGACCTGCTTGCCCGCCGCGATGGCGTGCTGGCGCAGACGCTCGTGCAGCTCCTGACGGTTGCCGCCCTTCTCGACGGCCTGCATCATGATGTTCTCGCTGGCCATGAAGGGCAGCTCGGCCATCAGGCGGCTGCGGATGACCTTGGGGTAGACCACGATGCCGTCCGTGACGTTCAGCATGATGTTCAGGATGGCGTCCGCCGCGAGGAAGCCCTCTGCCATGGCGACGCGCTTGTTGGCGCTGTCATCCAGCGTGCGCTCAAACCACTGTGTGCCGGTGGTAAAGCTGGGGTTCAGCACATCGACCATCAGGTAGCGGGACAGGGCGCAGATGCGCTCGCAGCGCATGGGGTTGCGCTTATACGGCATGGCCGAAGAACCGATCTGGTTCTTCTCGAACGGTTCTTCCATCTCCTTGAAGTTTGCCAGCAGACGCAGGTCGGTGGCGAACTTCATGCAGCTCTGGGCGATGCCCGCCAGCGCGTTCAGGATGAAAGCATCCACCTTGCGGCTGTAGGTCTGGCCGGACACGGGGATGACAGCTTCGGAGTCGAAGCCCATCTCCTCGGCGATGGAGGCATCCACAGCGCGAATTTTATCAGCGTCGCCCTTGAACAGCTCCATGAAGGATGCCTGTGTGCCGGTCGTGCCCTTGACGCCGCGCAGCTGCAGCGTTGCCAAGCGGTGGTCGATCTCCTGCAGGTCCATCACCAGCTCGTTGGCCCACAGGGTGGCGCGCTTGCCCACGGTGGTGGGCTGAGCGGGCTGGCAATGGGTGTAGGCCATGCAGGGCATGTCCTTGTATTCCTCGGCGAAGCGGGCCAGCTTGGCCAGAACGCCGATGAGCTTTTTCCGGATCAGCTCCAGACCCTGCCGCATCACGATGATGTCGGTGTTGTCGCCGACATAGCAGCTGGTGGCCCCCAGATGGATGATGCCCGCTGCCTTGGGGCACTGTTGGCCGTAGGCGTAGACGTGGCTCATGACGTCGTGGCGGACCAGCTTTTCGCGGGCGATGGCGACATCATAGTTGATATCGTCCACATGGGCTTCCAGCTCCTCCACCATCTCGGGGGTGATATTGGTCAGGCCCTGCTTCATCTCCGCGCGGGCCAGCGCCACCCACAGGCGACGCCAAGTGCGGAACTTGTTGTCGTCCGAGAAGATGTACTGCATCTCGTCGGAAGAGTAACGGGTCGAGAACGGGCTGATATAACGGTCATGCTGAGACATGGAATGTCCTCCTGAGGTTTTTCTTTTATTTTACCATCAAATCTTGAAATAGTCTACGCCGCCTTCAAAAATCGGCTGGTACTTATCACCGGTGACATTCTTGTACAGGAACTCGCCGCTGCGCTCGGAGTGGCCCATCTTGCCAAAGACACGGCCATCCGGGCTGGTGATGCCCTCGATGGCGAGGACCGAGCCGTTGGGGTTGTAGCGCTGGTCCATGGTGGGCTGGCCTTCCAGATCGACATACTGCGTTGCGACCTGACCCTTCTGCACCAGCTCGTCCAGCACGTTCTGCGGAGCCACGAAGCGGCCCTCGCCGTGGCTGATGGCCACCGTGAACTCATCGCCGACCTCGCACTTGCTCAGCCACGGGCTGCCCGTGGAAGCAATGCGGGTGCGCACCAGCATACTCTGGTGGCGGCCGATGGTGTTGAAGGTCAGGGTCGGATCATAGGACGTGATGGGACGGATATCGCCATACGGGACCAGACCCAGCTTGATGAGGGCTTGGAATCCGTTGCAGATGCCCAGCATCAGGCCGTCGCGCTTCTGCAGCAGTTCCCGGACCGCCTCAGTGACGGCAGGGTTGCGGAAGAAGGATGCGATGAACTTGGCGCTGCCGTCCGGCTCGTCGCCGCCGGAGAAGCCGCCCGGGAGCATGACGATCTGGCTCTCGCCGATGGCCTTGACCAGTGCTTCGCAGCTGGCGGTGACGTCCGCCGGGGTCAGGTTGCGGATGACCAGAATTTCCGGATCAGCACCAGCGCGGGCAAAAGCCTTTGCGGTGTCGTACTCACAGTTCGTGCCGGGGAACACCGGAATGATAACTTTCGGCTTGGCGATACCGATCTTGGGAGCGGCGGGGGCGGTCAGGCTGCCGTTGATTTTTTCAACGTTGGCTCCTGCCTTGCGGTAGGGATAGACCGGCTCCAGCTTGGACTCCCAGATCTCCTGCAGCTCTGCCATATCCAGCTTTTCGCCGCAGCATTCGAAGGTGTACTCCTTAGTCGTCTCGCCCAGCAGCTCGCCAGCCGGGGAATCCGACACCATTTCCAGCACGATGGAGCCATACATGGGCGCGAACATCTCGCTGGTGCTCTTATCGGCCATCATCTTGAAGCCGATGCGGTTGCCCAGACCCATCTTGAACAGGGCCTCGGCCAAGCCGCCGTAACCCACCGAGCAAGCCGAAGCGACCATGCCCTCTTCGATCATCTGCTCGACCATCTTATAGTTGGCCTTCAGCGAGAAGAAGTTGGGGCAGCCCGTCTCGGGATCGAGGATAGGACGCACCAGAACGACGGTGCTTTCCGGCTTCTTAAATTCCGTAGAAACGACCTTGTTCGCCTTGCCGATGGCGGTGGCAAACGAGACCAGCGTGGGAGGAACATCCAGCTGCTCGAAGGAACCGGACATACTGTCCTTGCCGCCGATGGAAGCGATGCCCAGACCCATCTGTGCATCCAGCGCACCCAGCAGAGCGGCCAGCGGCTTGCCCCAGCGCTCCGGCTTGGAGCCAAGGCGCTCGAAATACTCTTGGAAGGTCAGGTAGGCGTCCTCATAGCGGAAGCCGGACGCCACCAGCTTGGTGACGCTCTCGACAACAGCCATCCGTGCGCCCACATACTGATTGGCGCTCATCAAATAGGGGTTGTAGCCCCATGCCATGCCGGAACAGGTGGTCGTCTCGCCGTCCACAGGCAGCTTTGCTACCATGGCGTTCTGCGGGGTCAGCTGATAGGCGCCGCCGAAGGGCATCAGGACGGTGGCTGCACCGATGGTGGAGTCGAACCGCTCCGACAGGCCCTTCTTGCTGCACACATTCAGGTCGCCGACCATGTGCTTCATCTTCTGGCTGAAGGTCACGCCGGCCCACTGGGGCTGCCAGACCGTACCGCGCTCGACATGGACATTCTGGTGCTTCTCTGCACCGTTGGAGTTCAGGAACTCGCGGCTGATGTTGACGATGGACACGCCGTTCCAGACCATGTTCAGGCGCTTTTCCTCGGTGACCTTTGCCACAGGGGTCGCCTCGAGGTTCTCCTCGGTGGCGAGGGCAATGAACTTGTCCACATCTTCGGGAGCGAGGGCCACGGCCATGCGCTCCTGACTTTCGCTGATGGCCAGCTCCGTGCCGTCCAGACCGTCATACTTCTTGGTGACCTTGTTCAGGTCGATGTACAGGCCGTCGGCCAGCTCGCCGATGGCAACGGAAACGCCGCCGGCACCAAAGTCGTTGCAGCGCTTGATCATCTTGCAGGCGTCCTCGCGGCGGAACAGACGCTGGAGCTTGCGCTCGATGGGAGCATTGCCCTTCTGGACCTCTGCACCGCAATGGTCCAGACTGCCGAGGTTATGGGCCTTGGAAGAACCCGTTGCGCCGCCGATTCCGTCACGGCCGGTGCGGCCGCCCAGCAGAACGATGATGTCACCGGGGGCGGGGCACTCGCGGCGGACGTGCGAAGCGGGCGTTGCGCCCACGACTGCGCCGATCTCCATCCGCTTTGCCACATAGCCCGGATGATAGATCTCGTCCACCTGACCGGTGGCAAGGCCGATCTGGTTGCCGTAGGAAGAGTAACCAGCGGCGGCGGTGGTCACCAGCTTGCGCTGGGGCAGCTTACCGGGCAGCGTCTCGCTGACAGGGACCAGCGGGTCGCCCGCGCCGGTCACGCGCATGGCCTGATAGACATAGCTGCGGCCGGACAGCGGGTCGCGGATGGCGCCGCCGATGCAGGTCGCTGCGCCGCCGAACGGCTCGATCTCGGTGGGGTGGTTGTGCGTCTCGTTCTTGAACAGGAACAGCCAGTCCTCATCCTTGCCGTTGACGTCGCACTTGATCTTGACCGTGCAAGCGTTGATCTCGTCGGACTCGTCGAGGTTCTTCAGGATGCCCTGCTTCTTCAGCTCCTTTGCGCCGATGGTCGCGAGGTCCATCATGCAGCGGGGCTTTTCGGTGCGGCCAAGATCGGCGCGCATGGCCATATAACGGTCGAATGCAGCCTGAACCACCGCGTCGTCGATCTGCACATCATCCAAGATCGTGCCGAAGGTGGTGTGGCGGCAATGGTCCGACCAATAGGTATCGATCATCTTGATCTCGGTGATGGTGGGGTCGCGCTGCTCGGAACGGAAATATTCCTGACAGAACTTGATATCGCCGAGGTCCATCGCCAGACCTTTTTCGTCGATGAACTTCTTCAGGCCCTCTTCATCCAGCTCGTTGAAGCCGTCCAGAACGGCCACGGCGGTGGGGATGGGATACTCCATCTTGAGGGTCGCTTTTTTCTCCAGCGAAGCCTCGCGGGCCTCGACCGGGTTGATGACGTATTTCTTGATCTCCGCCACCTGTTCTTCGGTCAGATCGCCCTGCAGCAGATAGACGCGGGCAGAACGGACGAGCGGGCGCTCGCCCTGACTGATGAGCTGGATGCACTCGGCGGCAGAATCGGCACGCTGGTCGAACTGACCGGGCAGATACTCCACAGCAAAGGACACGCCGTCGAACTGCGGCAGCTCGTCGTAGGTGTTGTCCACCGGCGGCTCGCTGAACACGGTGTCGGCGCACTGATGGAACAGGGCTTCGTCGATGCCCTCGACGTCGTAGCGGTTCAGCACGCGCAGACCCGTCAGGCCGGACACGCCCAGCAGCGATACCAGCTCATTTTTCAGGCCGGCGGCTTCCACGTCGAAACCCGGCTTTTTTTCCACATAAATACGATATACCATAGGAAAGGATCCTCCTATTATCTTTTTTAGAAAAAACGTTTCAGTTCTCTGCCAGAGCCTTCAGCGCCCGCAGACCGATATCCGTGCGCTTGTGGAGCTTTTCGAAGGTGATCTTCTCGGTGGCCGCATAGGCTTTGGTGATGGCGGCGGTCAGGCGGGGAGCCGTTGCGGTCACGCCCAGAACGCGGCCGCCGTTGGTGACCAGCTGGCCGTCCACGATGGCCGTGCCGGAGTGGTAGACCGTGATGTCCGGCTCGTCTGCCAACTGGCCGTCGGTCAGGCCGGAGATGGGCTTGCCCTTTTCATAACTGACGGGGTAGCCGCCCGATGCCAGAATGACACAGGCCGCTGCACCGTCCGAGAACTGTACGTCGGTCTCTGCCAGCGTGCCTTCGGTGCAAGCCGTCATGACCTTCAGCAGGTCACTTTCCAGCAGGGGCAGGACCACCTGCGTTTCGGGGTCGCCAAAGCGGCAGTTGTACTCGATGACCTTCGGGCCGTCCGGGGTGAGCATCAGGCCAAAGTACAGGCAGCCCTTGAAGGGGCAGCCCTCTTCTGCCATAGCCTTGATGGTCGGCAGGAAAATTTTCTCCATGCACTCGTCGGCGATGGCCGGGGTGTAGTAGGGGTTCGGGGCCACCGTGCCCATGCCGCCGGTGTTCAGGCCGGTGTCGTGATCGTTCGCACGCTTGTGGTCCATCGAAGAGACCATCGGCTTGACCACCTTGCCGTCGGTAAAGCTGAGGACGCTGACCTCCGGGCCGGTGAGGAACTCCTCGACCACGACGTGGTTGCCGGACGCACCGAACTTTTTGTCCAGCATGATCTCCTTCACGCCGTCTGCGGCCTGCTGTTCGTCCTCGCAGATGAGCACGCCTTTGCCCAGCGCCAGACCGTCCGCCTTGATGACGACCGGATACTTGCCCTCAGCGCGGATGTAGTCCATGACCTTGGCGGGGTCGTCGAAGGTCGCATACTTGGCGGTGGGGATGCCGTATTTCTTCATCAGGTCCTTGGAGAACACCTTGGAAGCCTCGATGCGGGCCGCAGCCTTGTCGGGGCCGAAAGCCGGGATGCCGACTGCTGCCAGCGCATCCACCATGCCCAGTGCCAGCGGGTCGTCCTGCGCGACGACGACGTAATCAAATTTTTCCTCGGCTGCAAAAGCGACCATGGCTTCAACGTCCGTCGCCTTGATGTTCTTGCACTTGGCATCATAGCTGATGCCGCCGTTGCCCGGTGCGCACCAGATCTCGCCGCAGTCCGGGCTTTTTTTCAGCGCCTTAATGATGGCATGTTCGCGGCCGCCGCCGCCAACCACTAGAATCTTCTTTTTCATTTTTACACCCTCTTAGTGATGGAACAGCCGGATGCCGCAGAAGGCCATTGCGATGTCGTACTTGTTGCAGGTATCGATGACCTGCTGGTCGCGGATGGAGCCGCCCGGCTGAACGATGGCGGTCACGCCGGAGCGGCGGGCACGCTCGATGTTGTCGCCGAAGGGGAAGAAAGCGTCCGAGCCAAGGCTGACGCCGGTGACGTGGCTCAGATATTCCTTCTTTTCCTCTGCGGTCAGCGGTGCGGGCTGCTCGGTGAAGGTCTCAGCCCAGACATCATCGCCGATGACATCTTCGGGGGTGTCGCCGATGTAAACATCGATGGCGTTGTCGCGGTTGGGCTTGGACACATCGTCGCGGAAGGGCAGGTTCAACACCTTGTCCATGTGGCGCAGCTGCCAGTTGTCCGCCTTCTGGCCCGCCAGACGGGTGCAGTGGATGCGGCTCTGCTGGCCGGCGCCGACGCCGATGGTCTGGCCGTTGTAGGTGTAGCAGACACTGTTGGACTGGGTGTATTTCAGGGTGATGAGCGCGATCACGAGATCGCGCTTCTGCTCCTCGGTCACAGTCTTGTTCTCGGTGACCCAGTTGGTCAGCATAGTGTCCGCGTTGATGGTCAGCTCGTTGCGGCCCTGCTCAAAGGTGATGCCGTAGACCTGTTTATGCTCCACGGGGTTGGGCTTGTAATCCGGGTCGATGGCGACCACGTTGTAGTTTCCCTTCTTCTTGCTGGAGAGGATGGCCAGTGCTTCCGGCTCATAACCGGGGGCGATGATGCCATCAGAAACTTCGTGCTGGATGAGCTTTGCGGTGGGCACATCGCAGACGTCCGACAGGGCGATCCAGTCGCCGAAAGAGGACATGCGGTCTGCACCGCGGGCGCGGGCATAAGCACAGGCCAGCGGAGACAGCTCGACGTCCGGGGCGATGTGGTACATCTTCCGCTCCACTTCAGTCAGGGGCAGACCCAGCGCTGCGCCCGCCGGGGAGACATGCTTGAAGGATGCCGCTGCGGGCTGGCCGCAAGCTGCCTTGAGTTCCTTGACCAGCTGGATGGAGTTGAGGGCATCCAGAAAATTGATGTATCCGGGCTTGCCGTTCAGAACGGTCACGGGCAGGTCGGAGCCATCTTCCATATAAATGCGGCTGGGCTTCTGGTTGGGGTTGCAGCCGTACTTCAATGCCAGTTCGTTCATCGATACTTCCTCCTTATTCTTCTTCAGCCTTCAGGGCTTCCAGTTCCTCGGGCAGCAGATCCGGCTCTTCAGGGTCCTCGAGGTCGCTGTAAACGGCGTCGTATTTGTTGAAGATCATGTCGCCGGTCTCGCCGCTGTCCAGATCGATGACGCGGGCAAACAGGCTGACCTTGTTATCCAGATTCAGGCTCTGCCACAGGCCGTGGGCGAAATCGCCGATGGTGCGGGGGCATGCAAAGCGGAGCGGCTCACCCTCAAAGCTGGGGATGGGGTTCCCGTTGTGCTTGTAGGTGCTGATGAAATGGCCCTCGCCCGCGACCGGCTGGGGATAATCGAAGAAATAGCGCTGGACGCTCTCGCCGTTGCCGTCGGCGGATTTCAGGATGCTCATCTGATAGCTGCCGTCCTCGTACACCACAGCCGAGATGCGGGGGGTGTAGTTGGGAGCGTCCGGCTCAAAGGTGCGGGTGCGCAGAGCTTCCTCGAAGCTCTTGCCCCGGCTCATGAGGTCATAGATGGTATCGGTCTGGTCGCCGTTGGTGACGACCTGGGTCTTGCCAAGGGTCAGGACCGGGTTGTAAATGATGAGGCTGGGGTCCTCCAGCTTATCGGGGTCTGCCGCGATGGTGCAGATGCCGCCGCGCTCCGGGATGGGGTCAAATACGCGGTTGCGGCTGTTCTCGCTGCGGCCCATGATGAAATATCCAAGGAACATCTGGCGGCCATCGGGAGCCTTTGCCACCGCGATGCCGCGGCCCGGATACTCGTTGGAAGCCAGATACTCGTTCAGATCGATCTTTTCCATAATAATGTAAACTCCTTTTTATCGGCACTCGTCTGGTCACACCACGAATGCCTGAGAGGTTTATTCCACTTCTCCGCTGCACACCATGGCCACCGCCTTAGGCAGCAGTTTCCACTCGGCCTGTTCCATCACCCGCTTCTGCAGCACTTCAGGGGTGTCGCCGGGAAGGATATCCACGGCCTTCTGCAGCAGGATGGGGCCGCCGTCGCACTCCTCATTGACGAAGTGGACGGTCGCACCGGTCACCTTACAGCCACGGGCCAGCGCCGCTTCGTGCGGGCGCAGACCATACATGCCGGGGCCGCAGAACGACGGGATGAGCGCCGGATGGACGTTCAGGATGCGGCGCGGATAGGCCGCAATGACGCTGGGCCCCAGCACCGACAGGAAACCGGCCAGCACCACGAGGTCGATGTTGTGGGTTTTCAACGTATCCAGCAGCGCTGCGTCGAAATCTTCACTGTCTGCATAATCTTTGCGGCGGACCACGACGCCCTCCACGCCCGCTTTTGCGGCGCGCTCCAGCGCATAAACGCCGGGTTTGGAGGCCACCACGAGGGTGATCCTGCCGTTCGGGTTCTCGCCGCGGGCTTCGCTGTCCAGCAAGGCCTGAAGGTTGGTCCCGCCGCCGGACACTAACACAGCAATGTTCAGCACAGTTCCACGCCCTCACCTTCTGCGATGACGCCCAGACGGTAAGCCTCCGGCTCGCCGTTGGCGTGGAGGATCTCCAGCGCCTTGTCGGCCTGTTCGGCAGGGACGGTCAGCACCATGCCGACGCCCATGTTGAAGGTGTTGAACATATCATGCTCGGAGATGCCGCCGACTTTCTGCATCAGGTGGAAGAGAGCCGGGGTGCGGACATCCTCCTTTTTGATGCGGGCACAGCAGCCCTTCTTCAGGCTGCGGGGGATATTCTCATAGAAGCCGCCGCCGGTGATGTGGGAGATGCCCTTGACATCGACCTCTTCCAGCACCTTGAGCACCGGCTTGACATAAATTTTGGTGGGAGCCAGCAGAGCTTCGCCGAGGGTCTTGCCGCCCAGCTCAGCCGGTGCGGTCTTGAGCACGTCCGGGTCGCCGTCGATGTCAAAAATCTTGCGCACCAGCGAGAAGCCGTTGGAGTGCACGCCCGTGGAAGGCAGCGCCAGAATGACGTCGCCCGCCTTCATGCTGTCGTTGTTGAGGATCTTTTCCTTATCGACCACGCCCACGGTGAAACCGGCCAGATCGTATTCATCCTCCGGCATCATGCCCGGGTGCTCGGCCGTCTCGCCGCCCACCAGAGAGCAGTCGGCCTGAACGCAGCCCTCGGCCACGCCCTTGACGATCTCGGCGATCTTTTCGGGGATGTTGCGGCCGCATGCGATGTAATCGAGGAACACCAGCGGCTTTGCACCGGCGCAGATGACGTCATTGACGCACATGGCCACGCAGTCGATGCCGATGGTATCATGCTTGTCCATGATCATGGCGATCTTCAGCTTCGTGCCGACACCGTCCGTGCCGGAGATCAGGACCGGGTGCTTGTAGCCGGTGCAGTCCAGCTCAAACAGACCGCCGAAGCCGCCCAGACCGCCGATGCAATGCTCGTTCATGGTGCGGGCGACATACTGCTTCATTAGTTCGACGGAACGGTAACCTGCGGTGATATCCACACCTGCCGCTGCATAGCTTTCCGAATAGCTCTTTTCCATCTTCTTACTCTCCTAACTTTTTCTCGTCCTTGGGACGGTCGTTCAGGTGGCGTTCATGAATATCGGTCGAAAGCACCTCGTCGGGCTTCACGGCGTATTCTCCGGTGAAACAGGCCGTGCAGAACTTGCACTTGGCGTTCTTGGCCAGCTTCACAACGTGTTCGGTGGTCAGATAGCCCAACGTATCCGCGCCGATGATCTCATTGATCTGGTCCACGGTGCGGCCGGTGGCGACCAGAAGCTTCTGGTCCGGGATATCCGTTCCGAAATAGCAGGGATATTTGAAGGGCGGGGCCGACACGCGGAAGTGGACTTCCGCCGCACCGGCATCGCGCAGCAGCTTGATGATGCGGGCCGAGGTCGTGCCGCGGACGATGGAATCATCCACCAGAACCACCCGCTTGCCCTTGACCGTGCTGGACACGACGTTCAGCTTGATGCGGACGCTGTTTTCGCGCTGCTTCTGGCTGCCCTGAATGAAGGTGCGGCCAATGTATTTGTTCTTGATGAAGCCGATGCCGTAAGGGATGCCGCTCTCTTCCGAGTAGCCCAATGCGGCATCCAAGCCGGAATCCGGCACACCGATGACCACATCGGCCTCCACAGGATGCTCCTGTGCGAGGAAGCGGCCCGCCTGTTTGCGGGCTTCGTGGACCGAGCAGCCCTCGATGATGCTGTCCGGACGGGAGAAATAGATGAACTCGAACACGCACATCTGGCTGTCCGGGCGTCCGCAATGGTCCTTGATGCTCCGCAGCTCGCCGGTGCGGGTGTCCGCAATGACGATCTCGCCGGGTTCCACGTCCCGCAGAAGGGTAGCGCCGGCGGCATCGAGGGCACAGCTCTCGCTGGCGAACACATAACCGCCGCCGGGAAGCATGCCGATGCAGAGCGGACGATAGCCGCGCGGGTCGCGGACCGCGATCAGCTTGGTGGCCGACATGATGACCAGACTGTACGCGCCTTCCAGCACGTCCATCGTCTTGCTGATGGCCGTTTCGATGCTGCCCATCCGCAGACGGTTGCGGGTCACCAGATAGCAGATGACTTCCGTATCCGAGGAGCCGTGGAAGATCGCGCCCTCGTTTTCCAGCTGACGGCGAAGCTCCAGCGCGTTGGTCAGGTTGCCGTTGTGGCACAGGGCCATCGTGCCGCGGCCATGGCGGACGATCATCGGCTGGGCGTTGGCCCGCACCCGGCTGCCCGCCGTGGCATACCGGACGTGGCCGGTGGCCATGTGGGCCGTGGGACGGGACAGGCTTGCCAGCACCGCCGGGGTGAACACCTCGTTCACAAGGCCAAGGTCGCGGTGGCCATTGATCACGCCGTCATCGTTGACCGCGATGCCGCAGCTCTCCTGACCACGGTGCTGCAGCGCGTACAGTGCCGAGTAGGCGGCAGCGGCCACATCTTCCGTTCCGGCACGGTCATAGATTCCAAAAACGCCGCACTCTTCGTGAAGCGGATATGCAAAATCAGACATTAGAGTTCCTCAATTTCTTTCTGCAGTTTCTCTTCCTTGGCCGCGATCTGCTGGGCCATCGCAGTGCGTTCTGCGGCCAGCTTTTCGGCCAGCGCATCGTCGCCGAGGGCCAGAATCTCCGCGGCCAGCCAAGCAGCGTTCTTTGCGCCGTTCAGGGCCACCGTTGCCACCGGGATGCCGCTGGGCATCTGGACCGTTGCCAGCAGAGCGTCCAGACCGTCCATCGCGCCGCCCTTCATCGGGATGCCGATGACCGGCAGAGTCGTGTTTGCCGCAAACGCACCTGCCAGATGGGCCGCCATGCCCGCCGCACACAGGATGACGCCGAAACCGTTGGCTTTTGCGCTCTTGGCAAACTCCGCCGCCTCCGCAGGGGTGCGGTGTGCCGACAGGATGTGTGCTTCAAAGGGGATATCCAGCGCCTTGAGCTGGGCGCACGCCCCCTTCACCACCGGCCAATCACTATCCGAACCCATGATCACAGCAACTTTACGAATCATTTTCCGTGCCTCTCTTTCTCTCTTTCCAGCTTCCGCAAACAAAAAAGGCTGTGATGCACCTACACCACGGCCTTCTGAACTTGCAGCTTCTGCAAAGTCATCCCACACGAAGTTACACGGATTCCCCGAACTTCCATCGCGCACTGGCGGCGACCGGTTCCGAGCAGCATTTCCAGCATTCCGTACTCCTCCGAAATTCTCATGGGATCAACTTTTCCATCCTCTCAGACAGCGGCTTTTACAGGGCCGCCGTCCTTCTGATAGATACAGTTTACGGCAAAAATCCGGCTTTGCAAAGGGTGTTTGGGCAATTTCTCCCTTGTGTTCTCTCGCGCCAAAAAACTTTCAAAAGTTTTGTGCAGTTTCGACACTCATTTTCTTTTTAAGTATGACTTATTTGTTGAATGTAATTTAATAAACTCACCTCAAAAGATAATATGTGCTGTAGTGGCCCGCGCCGCCTTGATGAGGTCTGCCGGGACACAGCAGACCTGCGTGCCGATGCGTCCGCCGGAAACATAGACCTTTTCCTGTGCCAGAACGCTCTCGTCGAACACGGTGACGTACTGCTTTTTCATGCCCACCGGGCTGCAGCCGCCGCGGACATAGCCGGTGACCTTGTTGATATCCGCCACATGGATCATCGCCACGCTCTTTTCGCCCACGCTGCGGGCGGCGGCTTTCAGGTCCAGCTCTGCGGCCACCGGGATGACGAACACGAAATAATTCCGGCTCGCCCCCTGCGTCACCAACGTTTTATACACACAGGCCGGGTCCTGGCCCATGCTCTGCGCCACATGGATGCCATCCACGGCCACACCCTCTTCGTGAGGATATTCATGGGCCGTATAGGCCACCTTTGCACGTTCCAGAATGCGCATCGCATTCGTTTTTGCTTCTTTTCCCATCGTTCTCGATCTCCCTACGGGTAACTATTTTCTTTTTCTTCCTCCAGCTCAGACCTGCTCAACTCGCCAGCGGCTCGTCCTTGGAGCGGCTGGCTGCGAAGCCGACTGAGAGGGGTCTGCCCTTATTCTACCACTTTTCCAAAAAAATATCAAAATTCCTCTTGACTTCAGTTTCCTGAAGTGATATGATAAGCTCACGCTTCAGGAAACTGAAGTTTGACGAAGCAAGCCGCGGCAACGGAGCCGGTCTCCTGTGCCGTTTGAAGGGATAAACGAAAAGGAGACAGCATCATGATCATCGTATTAAAGCAGGACGCCCCCGACGTACAGGTCCACGAATTCTGCCGCGAACTGGAGGGCATGGGCCTTCAGATCAACGACTCCAAGGGCAGCGACACCCACATTCTGGGCCTGATCGGCGACACGAAGGCCATCGCGGAGAGCTGGGTCCTCGCGAACCCGGTCGTCGAGACCTGCCGCCGCGTTTCGGAGCCTTACAAGAAGGCGAACCGCAAGTTCCACCCGGACGACAGCGTGATCGACGTGGGCGGCGTCAAAATTGGCGGCGGAAACTTTGCCGTCATCGCCGGCCCGTGCAGCATCGAAAGTGAAGAGCAGATCACCTACTGCGCTCAGCGCGTGAAGGACGCCGGTGCTTCCCTGCTGCGCGGCGGCGCATTCAAGCCCCGCACCTCTCCGTACTCCTTCCAAGGGATGCGGAGCGAAGGTCTGGACCTGCTCAAGCTGGCCCGCCGTGCTACCGGCGCACCCATCGTCACCGAGATCATGAACACCGAGCACCTGCCCCTGTTCGAGAACGTGGACCTGATCCAAGTCGGCGCCCGCAATATGCAGAACTTCGAGCTGCTCAAGGCCGTCGGCCGCCAGAAGAAGCCCGTTCTGCTCAAGCGCGGTCTGGCCAACACGCTGGAAGAGTTCGTGATGAGCGCTGAATACATCATGGCCGAGGGCAACGAGAACGTCATTCTCTGCGAGCGCGGCATCCGCACCTTCGAAAACAGTATGCGGAACACCCTCGACCTCGCCGGTGTGGTCATGCTCCACAAGATGACCCATCTGCCCGTCGTCGTGGACCCCAGCCACGCCTGCGGCCACGCATGGATGGTCCCTCAGCTGGCAAAGGCCGCTGTTGCCGCCGGTGCGGACGGCCTGATGATCGAAGTCCACAACAACCCCGCCAAGGCCAAGTGCGACGGCGCACAGAGCCTGACGCCCGACCAGTTCGATGAGCTGATGCAGTTCATCGGCAAGGAAGTCGAGTTCTTTGGCAAGAAGATGAACTAAAACTATAACAATAAAAGGACTGGTACACAAGCAAAACCTCTCAGTCTCGCATCCGCTCGACAGCTCTCCTAGTAGGAGAGCCTCTGGCGAAGAGAGAACGCTTTGCGCAATGCCAAGGCCTCTCCTATCAGGAGAGGTGGCAATGCGAAGCATTGACGGAGAGGTTGAATTGCAGCAGCCTTTTCCTATTTTATTGGGTGCGGGAAGCGCAGAGCTTTCCCAGCACAAGGCCGACGAGGGCCGGGAGCGCCCAACCAAAGCCGGAACTGCCCAGCGGAAGCGCATTCGCAGCGCTGGAAACTGCCGGGACCGGCAGCGCCGCAAGGATGCTCTGTGCGGCGGTCAGGGCGACACAGCCGACATAGACAGGCTGTTTTTGGAACGGCTTCGGCAGGAACGAGAGAAAAATTAGAACAATGGCGGCCGGGTAAATAGCGTTGAGCACCGGCGTAGACAGCCGGATGATGCCCGCAAGGCCGATGTTCGAGATGAGCATACTGGCAGCGGCAAAGAAGCCCGCGATGGCCGGATAGGGGATGCCGGGGAGCAGGGTATGGAAATACTGTCCGACGCAGGAGATCAGCCCAACACAGGTATTGAAACAGGCGATTAGAAAAATCGCCGCCAAAAGGACCTGCCCCGCCGTCTCGAACAGGGCGCTGGCAAGGGCGGTCAGGGTCTCTGCGCCGGTGGAGCAGTCCGGATAGGCCGCACCGGTCAGCGCGCCCACATGGCCCAGCATGGCGTAGATGACCAGCAGAAGCCCGCCCGCGAGGAACCCGGCGGAGATCGTGCCCTGCTGGACATCGGCGGGCCTCGTGATGCCAAGCGCCTGAATGTTCAGCGCGATCACGGCCCCGAAATTGAGGGCCGCGAGGGTGTCCATGGTCTGGTATCCGCCCAGAATACCCTGTACAGCGGGCAGAGACGCATACGCGGCGGAAGGGACGCCGTAGTCATCGGCAACGGGATGCAGCAGACAGCCCGCGAACAACAGCAAAATCAGCACGATCAGCGTGGGGCAGAGGATACGGCCCAGCCGGTCGGTGAGCTTTTCGGGGTGGAGCGCCACAAGGAACGCTGCCGCGAAGAACAGGACCGAATAGCCCAGCTGGAACATCCGCCCGCCGCCGAACAGCGGCACGAGCATTTCAAATGAGGTGCTGGCCGTGCGCGGGATGGCAAGGCAGGGACCGATGGAGAGGTAGACCAGAATGGTGAACACCCGCGAGAAGCTGGGGTGGACCCGGCCGGCCAGCTGGTCCAGCCCTCCGGCCCGCGCAACGGCGACGACGCCCGCGACCGGAAACCCGATGGCACTGACGGCAAAGCCCGCAAAGGCGGGCCAGAAGTTTGTCCCGGCCTGTGCGCCGAGGTGCGGAGGGAAGATGAGGTTTCCGGCTCCGAAAAACATCGAAAACAGGGTGAAACCCAGCAACAGCAGTTTTTTGCCGTGGAGCTTCTGCATACAAACGGCCTCTTTTCTGGGCCAAAGCGGCCCGATGGGATAGTTTCAGTGTATGGGTAAAGAATGTTCATGTCAAGAAAACGAAAGGTGAAACATTGTAATCTTTAACATGATGTGCTATCCTAAAAGAGGAAATCAGAGGGAAGGAAACGATTCGATGAAAAAAACGAAAAAGAGCCGCCTTGCCCAGCTGGCGGCGGTGGGATTCTGGCTGGTGGTCTGGCAGATCGCGGCCATGGTGATCGGGCAGGAAGTCTTTCTGGTCTCGCCCCTTCAGGCCATCGGGACGCTGTTGGAGCTGCTTCCACAGGCTGATTTCTGGCAGAGAGTCGGCTTCAGCGCCGGACGCATCCTGCTGGGCTTTGGGCTGGGCGCGGTGTCCAGCGTGGTGCTGGCCGTGGCGGCAGAGCGTTGGGCGTGGGTGGAAACGCTGCTCTCGCCGGTGATGCAGCTGGTCAAGGCAACGCCGGTGGCAAGCTTCATCATTCTGGCGCTGGTGTGGGTCAGCGGAAGTTCGCTGTCCATCCTCATCAGTTTTTTGATGGTCCTGCCGGTCCTGTACGGTGCGGTGCGCACCGGCATCGAGAGCGTGGACGGCCAGCTTTTGGAAATGGCTGAGGTGTTCCGGCTGCCGCTGGGCCGCCGGGTGCGGGCCATCTGGCTCCCGGCGGTGCTTCCGGCCTTTCGGCAGGGGTGCAGCGTGGCGCTGGGCATCTGCTGGAAGAGCGGCGTTGCGGCGGAGGTCATCGGCTTGCCGGACGGCAGCATCGGCGACGCGCTGTACCGGGCGAAGATCACCCTCTCGACCGGGGAACTGTTCGCGTGGACGTTCGTGATCATCCTGCTCAGTGCAGCCTTTGAAAAGCTGTTCCTGATGTTGTTGGACCGGGCCGTTGCGCAGGTTCTGGGGGAGGAAACGACAGAATGAGATATTACAAATTGGAGATTCAAAACCTGACAAAACGATTCGGAGAGAAAACGCTCTTCGAAAACCTGAACCTGACCGCAGAAGGGCCGGCCATCCTCTGGGCGCCCAGCGGATGGGGCAAGACGACCCTGCTCCGCATCCTGATGGGGCTGGAAATGCCGACGAGCGGGAGCGTCGAGGAGGTTGGAAAGGTGGGTGCAGTCTTTCAGGAGGACCGGCTCTGCCCGCAGCTGAATGCGGTCCAGAACGTGGAACTGGTGCTCCCGGAAGGAAAAAGTCAATACAAAGAGCAAATCGAACAAGACTTTCAACAGCTCGGATTGGACGAAAAGGCACTTCAGCTCCCGGCACGAAAGCTTTCGGGCGGGCAGAAGCGCCGCGCGGCCCTTCTGCGGGCGCTCTGGGCTGAGAGCGACACCCTGCTGTTGGACGAGCCGTTCACGGGCATGGACCCGGAGACGATGAGAAAAGCCGCGGCGCTTTTGAAAGAGCGCTGCGGCGAAAAGGTGGTCCTGCTGGCAACGCACGACCGCGAAGCCATTCAGGAACTGGGATGGCGGGTCATCGAACTGGGATGACCGCCCGATTTTATATTCATAAAGGAGACAGCGGCGATGGAAACGATGCGACAGGCATTTCGGGAACACAAAGGGCTGTGGGTACTGGCGGCGGCCCTTATCGCGGCGGCGCTGGGCGTCTGCCTGTGGGCGATGTGCCGCCCCGGGCTTTGGCTGAGGGATACGTTTTTGTACCAGCAGAAAGACGGCAGCTTCTCCGGCCATGACAGCCATGCCGCCTATTCCATGACCGTGACATCGACCAGCGAGGGCGCAGAGGTACGGTTTACGCTGGACGATGAAACGCGGGTCTATCGCATCTGTGCGGATGCCGTGGGCTGGGATGTGCCAGATGTGAAGATCTATCAGGACGGCCAGCTGGTGTTTATGGGCAGCGCGCAGGGCGACCCCGGCGACGCGCTGTTGTGGGGCGAGGACGACGGGCTGGCGGACAAGGTAAATGTCGTTGTCAACGGCGAAGTCTCCCGGGACGACCTTTGGCCGTCCTGCACTTGGCTTTATAATGTGGCCATCGGTGGGCGGCGGCAGACGCGGGGCACTCCGCAGGTCCTGCTGCTGACGGCGCTGTTTGGCGTGCTGCTGGCGCTGGATGTCCGTTTCCCGCACTTGATGTGGAATCTGCGCCATGGGCTGGAAGTGTCCGGCGGTGAGCCGACCGAGTGGTATTACATGTCCCAAAAGGCGGGGCGGGTCTTGTTCCTGTTCGCGATGGCGGCGTCGGTCGTCTGGGGATTCTTCCTGCACTGAGGGTCACAGCAGTTCGGCCAGAATGCTGTTCTGCACGATGAGTCCGGCAGGGGTCAGCGCAAGGGTCTTGCCGTCAAAAGCGGCATAGCCGTTTTTGACACAGCTTTTCACGAAGGCAAGCTGAGAAGTGGAAAATTCCTTTCCGAAGCGGGCTTTGTAGTCGGCGAGGTCCAGTCCCTTCCGGAGCCGAAGCTGCAAAATGAGATAATCTTCTGCGCCGCATCCGCCATCCATGACGGGTGCGGCGTTGTCGTTGAGGAAAGCTTCGGTGTCGGCGGGGTAGTAGAAGCGCTTGCCGCCCATGCAGGAATGCGCCGCAGGGCCGAGACCGAGGTAATCGCCGCAGTCCCAATAGATGAGGTTGTGCCGGCCCTCGTATCCGGGCTTGGCAAAGTTGGAGATCTCATACTGCTGGTAGCCATGGTGCTCCAGCTGTTCGACCGCGTAGAGGTAAAAATCAGCGGCTTCGTCCGAGGTGGGCAAGCCTTCCGGCGGATGTTTACCGAACGCCGAATCCGGCTCGATCTTGAGCAGATAGGCCGAGATGTGAGTCGCGCCGCCGTCCTCAATCAGCTCCAGCGTCTCGTCGAACTCCGTCTGCGTATAATGGGGCAGGGCCAGCATGATGTCGCCGCTGATGTTCGTGAACCCGGCCCGTTGGGCGGCGGCAAAGGCGGCGCGGGCCTGTCGAGCGGTGTGGGGGCGGCCCAGCGTTTTCAGCTGGCTGTCCCGCGCGGACTGGACGCCGAACGAAATGCGGTTGACACCCGCTTCCCGGAAAGCACGGAGCGATTCTTCGGTGACCGTCTCGGGATTGGCTTCCAGCGTGATCTCGGCCCCCGGAAGCGGCGCGGCGGCTTCGATGAGCCGTGCGGCGTCGGCGGGAGACAGCAGACTGGGCGTGCCGCCGCCAAAGTAGAGGGTGTCCGGATGCAGGGGAGCATCCGGTGCGAACCGCGAAAGCTCCCGCAGAAGGGCGTCTACATACGCCGACGGGACGCCCCGCTGGCCGGGTGCAGAATAGAAATCGCAGTACCGGCATTTGGAAAAACAGTAAGGAATATGCAGATAAAGTCCAAGAGACACGAAATATCACAGCCTTTTTCATGAAACGTTCATTTCTATGCAGTATACTATATTTCGTAGACCGGGGCAAGGCTCCGGAATAAGACTGGAGGAGTTTCCATGGATTACAAGAACTATGACCGCGGCTATGCGGAGCCTACGATGAGCGCATCGGACTATATGACCCGCACCTACCGTTGGATGGCCTGCGGGCTGCTCATCACCTTTGCAATGGCCTATATCACCGCGACGACCTCCCTGATCTATCTGGTCGATTCGCTCTACCTCGTCCTCACCATCGCAGAACTGGCACTGGTGTTCGTGCTCAGCTCCCGCGTGCAGAGCATGTCGGTGGAAGCGGCGCGCGCGACCTTCTTTGGGTACGCACTGCTGAACGGCATGGTGCTGAGTTATTACTTCTTGGTGTTCTCGGCCGGGACGCTGATCCTTGCCTTTCTGAGCACGGCCGTGTATTTCGGTCTGATGGCGTTTTACGGCACGACCACCCACAAAGACCTGACCGGCTGGGGTCCCCGCCTGATGATGGCGCTGATCGCTCTGCTGGTCACCGGCGTCGTGGGGATGCTGTTCGGCTTCGGCTTTGGCAGCTCGGTGCTGTACTGCGGCATTGGTCTGGTGGTGTTCATGCTGCTGACCGCCTACGACACCCAGAAGCTGCAGCAGATGTACAGCTACTATGCTGCGGACTCTGAGATGGCCGAAAAGGCTTCCATCTATGGCGCACTGACCCTGTATCTGGACTTCATCAATATCTTCCTGTATGTGGTCCGTCTGCTGGGCAACAACCGCCGCAGCAACTGATTGAAATCTTTGCGCCCCTCTTTGGCATTGGGATGCCGGAGAGGGGCATTTTTGTTTTGCAGAACTTGAATAAAATTCAGAGAACCATCGCACACTACAATCAGAATTTGGACCGTACACAAACGATGATTGGAGTAACGAACCATGGAACAACTCAGAAAATTTCTGCGGGACAAGGGGTTTGCGCTGGCGCTGCTGGCCTGTCTGGTGGCTGCGGCAGCGGCGGGCGTGTGGGCTGTGCGCACCGTCCGCGAGGAGCTGCAAAAGAACCTCGATGGCCTGAATGAACCAGACAGCACCTCGGTCCTGCCGGGGATCGACGAGGACCTGACTTTACTTCCGGAGGAGGAATATCCCGAATGGCAGCTTCCCGATACGCCCGCCGCAAACAGTGTGGCCGATGTGCCCAAAGACGAATCGCCCGCGTCCTCCCGCGCATCCTCTTCTGTATCGGGTGGGGCCTCGTCTGGTTCTGGTTCGGTGCGCGAACCCTCCGCGCTGCAAGGTGCATCCTCAGCTGTCAGCAGTTCAGCAGCTCCTGCCTCCACGCAGCCGGTCTCTGGAAAAATCTTGAACGGCTACAGCGGCGATGAGCTGGTCTACAACAAGACGCTGGGCGACTGGCGGACCCACAACGGCATCGACTACGCCGCCGCGCAGGGCGAGACGGTGGCTTCGCCCACCGACGGGACCGTGGTGCTGGCCGGTTCGGACGGCGGATGGGGACCGGTCGTGGCCGTCAAAGACAGCACGGGCCGCATCTGGCGGCTGTGCGGCGTGGCCAGCCCAAAGGTCAAGGAGGGCGACGCTGTGACAGCAGGACAGGTCCTTGGCAAGGTGGGCAGCGTGAGCTGTGAGTGTGCCGAGGACAGCCACATCCACTTGGAAGTGAAACAGGACGATAAGTATCTTGACCCGGCAAAACTGCTGAAATAATCGTCATAGGACCCGCCGACGGCTGGAATCTCCCGCCCCGGCGGGCTTTTTTGCGTGGATTTTCCAAGCGGGACAGACCGCAAAGCGATTGCATTTGGGGGAGGATTCTGGTATGATACCATTGAACAAATTTCGACAGGATGCCGGTTGGCAGGAGGAGACAGGATGGCAAAGGTGTTGATCGTGGGCGGCGGTGCGGCGGGCCTGATGGCGGCCGGTGCAGCGGTGCGGCAGGGACATGAAGTGACGGTGCTGGAGCATATGGACCGGCCCGGGCAGAAGATCCTTGTAACCGGAAAGGGCCGCTGCAATGTGACCAACGACTGCACCGCAGAAGAATTTCTGCGCCATGTGCGGACGAATCCGCGGTTCCTGTTCTCTTCGCTGGGGGCATTCCCGCCCGCCAAGACGATGGAGCTGTTCGAGGGTCTGGGCATTGAGCTGAAAGTAGAGCGCGGACGCCGGGTGTTCCCGGTGTCGGACAAGGCAGAGGAGATCCGTCAGGCACTTCTGCGCTATGCAGAGGATGCCCGCATCGTTCACGATGGGGCGAAAAAACTGCTGCTCGAACCATTAGAGCAGACGGAGCCGAAACCGGCTGCAGCGCCGGAGAATCCGCGCCATCCCAAAAAGAAAAAGCCGGGTGCGGCATACCGCTGTGTGGGTGTGCGGGGAACTTCCGGCAAGGAATACCGTGCGGACGCCGTGCTGGTGGCGACGGGCGGCCTGAGCTATCCGACCACCGGCTCGACCGGCGACGGCTACAAGCTGGCGGAACAGGCAGGGCATACCATCGTGGAGCCGGTCCCGAGCTTGGTCAGCTTGGTCAGCCATGACCCGGACTGCAAAAAGATGATGGGGCTGGCCCTGAAAAATGTGACGCTGACCCTGTTCGAGGACAACAAGGCCATCTTCGACGAGCAGGGCGAGATGCTGTTCACCCACTTTGGCATCAGCGGCCCGCTGACGCTGAGCGCATCGAGCCACCTCGGCGACATGAAAAAACACCGCTATCATGCGGAGATCGATCTGAAACCGGCCCTGAGCGAGGAACAGCTGTATGACCGCATCACCCGCGACTTTGCGCTGCTGGCAAACCATGCCGCACAGGGCGCGCTCGTGAAGCTGCTGCCGTCCAGCATGCAGCCGGTCATGGTGGCCCGCTGGGGCATTGACCCGGCGACCAAGGCCAACCAGATCACCCGCGAGCAGAAACGGGAGCTGGTCCAGCTTTGCAAGCACTGGAAAGTCCCCATCGACGCCCGGGGCGATTTGGCCCATGCGGTCATCACGTCCGGCGGTGTTTCGGTGCGGGAGGTGGACCCCAAGACGATGCAGAGCAAAAAGGCGCTGGGCCTGTATTTTGCGGGCGAGGTGCTGGATGTGGACGCCTACACGGGCGGTTACAATTTGCAGATCGCGTTCTGCACGGCACAGGGCTTTGCCAATAACCTCATCTAAAACGAGTGTGGAGGGGGGCCGGTTGTTTCGTGAGCAAGTGTCCGACGGGTGGGACCCTGTTGCCGAAGGCAATAGGGCGGGGTATGGAATCCCCGTCTCACTTGCGAGGGAAATAACCAGACCCCCGCTGAAAACGTACTTTATATATAAGGAGATAAAACCATGATTTCAGTTGCAATCGATGGCCCCGCTGGTGCGGGCAAATCTACGCTGGCCCGCCGTCTGGCGGCAGACCTCGGCTATATTTATGTGGACACCGGTGCAATGTACCGCACCATCGGCCTGTACGCCCTGCGCGCGGGCAAAGACCCAAAGGATAACGCCGCCGTCAACGCGCTGCTGCCGGAAATTTCCCTGCGGCTGGCGTCGGTGGACGGGGAACAGCATATCTATCTGAACGAAGAGGACGTCAGCAAAGCCATCCGCACCGAGGAAGCCGGCATGGCGGCTTCGGCTGTGGGGGCGAACCCGGAAGTTCGTGCGTTCCTGCTCGATCTGCAGCGAAACATGGCCAAGACCCAGAACATCCTGATGGATGGCCGCGATATCGGCACGGTCGTGCTGCCGAACGCAACGGCGAAAATTTTCCTGACCGCCGCCCCCGAAGCCCGCGCAAAGCGCCGCTGGAAGGAATATCAGGAGAAGGGCGTGAACGTCTCCTTCGAAGAGGTCCTCGAGGACGTGAAGAAGCGCGACTATCAGGACACCCACCGCGAAGCCGCACCCCTGAAACAGGCAGAGGATGCCGTTCTGCTGGACACCTCGGACCTGAATTTTGAGCAGAGCTTGGATGCGATGAAGAAGATCATCGCGGAAAAAATATCGTAAGGGACAGAAGAGAGTTTCCCAAAGCAAGGACTGCAACTCGTGATCACTTGCGTGGAAAAGCTCCCGAATGGCCCGTTATAGGAAACGGAAAAATACATGATTTTATACTATATTTTGCTCCCCTTGGCATGGCTGGTGTTCCACATCGGCTTCCGGGTGGAGTGCATCGGCCGCGAAAACCTGAAGAAGATTCAGACGCAGGGCTGCATCCTTGCGCCGAACCACGTTTCGGCCATTGACCCGGTGTTCGTGGTCATTACCCGGTTCTGGGGAAAGCGGATGATCGTGTTCGCCAAAAAAGAACTGTTTGAGATCAACGCCGCACTGAGCTGGTTCTTCCGGTGCGCGGGTGCGATGTGTGTGCGCGGGACCCGCGATGAGCTGGAAGCCATCGACCAGACCGTGGAAGCGTGCAAAAACGGCGGGATGCTTCTCGTTTTCCCGGAGGGGACCCGCGAGAAAGAGGGCAAGTTCTTACAGCCCAAGAGCGGCCTGTTCGTCATTGCGGCACAGGCAGCGGTGGATGTGGTCCCGGTGCGGATCATCTACGACACGCCGGACGGGAAGATGAGGCTCTTCTGCAAGGTGAAGGTCATCTACGGTGAGCCGATGCCCGCCGCACAGTTCGCGATGGAGAGCCGCCGCGACTTAAAGACCCTGCGCGCAAACAAACAGGCGCTTTTGAACGCTTGGGAAAAGCTGGGAGGATAACATGGAGATTCGTTTGGCAAAAACGGCGGGCTTCTGCTTCGGCGTGAACCGCGCGGTCGAGCTGACCTACAGTCTGCTCGATGAGGGCCACAAGGTGGCAACGCTTGGCCCGCTCATCCACAACCCACAGGCCGTGGCCGACATGGAGCGCCGCGGCGCACTGGTGGCGGATACCGTGGATAACATCCCCACGGGATACGAGGTCATTATCCGCAGCCACGGCGTGCCCCGGAGCATCTACGACACGCTGGAACAGCGCGGACTGGTCTATCACGACGCCACCTGCCCCTTCGTGAAGAAGATCCAGAGCATCGCCGCCAAGGCCGAAGCTGAGGGCGCGGTCCTGCTCGTGGCGGGTGATGCGTCCCATCCGGAGGTGCAGGGCATCGTCGGACATACCCGGGGAGAGGTATTTGTTTTCAGCGATCTGGACGAGTTGAAGGCGTGGAAAGGCCCTTCCGACCCCTCAAAAACCATTTTTGCGGTTGCACAGACCACATTTCAGGTGACAAAATGGCAAGAAAGTTCGGAGTTTCTCAAAAAAGCCTATACAAACGCCCGAATTTTTGATACAATATGTAATGCGACGTGGGCGAGGCAACAGGAAGCGGAAGACCTCAGCCAAAAATGCGACATTGTTGTTGTCATTGGCGGTCATCATTCTTCCAATACCCAAAAGCTGGTACAGGTCGCCGCAAAACACACGCGTGCCGTAACGGTCGAGACAGCGAGCGAACTTCGGCCGGAATGGTTTGCAGATGTTAAAGTGGCGGGCGTGACAGCCGGGGCTTCAACGCCATCGTCTATTATTGAGGAGGTACTTAACAGTATGAGCGCAGAAATCAATGACAACATGAGCTTTGAGGAGATGCTGAACGCATCCGAAGAAAAGCGAGTTCATGCAGGCAGTATTGTGAAAGGAATCGTGACCAGCATCTCTGCCAACGAGATCCAGGTGGATATCGGTGCGAAGCAGACCGGCTTTGTCAAGCTGAGCGAGCTGACCGATGATTCCTCCGCCAAGGTCGAAGACCTGGTGAAGGTTGGCGATGAGCTGGACCTCATCGTCGAGAAGGTTATGGACCAGGATGGCGTTATCCAGCTCTCCCGCAAGAAGCTCGCATCTCGCAAGGGCATGGAAGAAATCGCCAAGGCAGCAGAATCCGGTGAAGTCGTCGAGGGCGATGTTACCGAGTTCAATAAGGGCGGCGTTGTCGTCAACGTCAAGGGCGTCAAGGTGTTCGTTCCCCGTTCTCAGGCCACTATGCGCCGCGACGAGGACTACACTGCTCTGGTTGGCCAGCACGTTCAGCTGGTCGTCACCGAGTGCTCTGGCCGCAAGATCGTGGGCAGCATCAACAAGGTGACCGCTGAGCAGAACAAGGCTAAGCGCGAGGAGTTCTGGGCAAACGTTGAGGTGGGCAAGAGCTACACCGGCGTTGTCAAGAGCCTGACCTCTTATGGTGCATTCGTTGACATCGGTGGTGTTGACGGCCTGTGCCACATCAGCGAGCTGAGCTGGAACCGCATCAAGCACCCCTCCGAGGTCGTCTCCGTTGGTGACACCATCGAAGTGTATGTCAAGGACATCGACACCGAGAACCACAAGGTCTCTCTGGGCTACAAGAAGTCTGAGGACAATCCTTGGGAGCAGCTGAAGAACAACTACCCCATCGGCAGCACCTTCCACGCTCCGGTTGTTTCTCTGACCAAGTTTGGTGCATTCGTCCGCATCCTGCCGGGTGTTGACGGTCTGGTCCACATCAGCGAGATCAGCAATGACCGCGTTGAGAAGGTCTCTGACGCACTGAAGGTCGGCGATATGGTCGATGTGAAGCTGCTGGATGTTGACTTCGACAAGAAGCGCATCAGCCTGTCCATGAAGGCTCTGCTGAACGACGACGCTGAGTAATCAGCCCTTCGTGCAAAAGCATAGCTTCTGACACAATGCGATCTGCAGCCCCGTTGCCGGGAAAACGGCGGCGGGGCTGTTTTTGTTAACAAAGCCATGATAAAGTTTTTCAAAAAGCACTGGGAAGTGCTCAGTTACCTGATTTTCGGCGTGCTGACCACTCTGCTGAATATTGTGCTGTACGCGCTGTTCAGCCAGCTGTTCGGCTACACTGCCGCCAACAGCTGGGGCAATGTGCTGGATAACGCTTTGTGCATCCTGTTTGCCTACTGCACCAACCGGGCGTTCGTCTTTCGCAGCAGAACCACCGGCAAAGCCATGGCCAAGGAGTTCGGCACTTTTGTCACCTGCCGTCTGGGCACCATGGTGCTGGATGCCGCCATCATGATCGTGGGCGGCAATCTGCTGGTGGCGCAGGGCGCGGCGCTGATGGACAACATGATGCAGGGGGCACTGAGCGTGGTGGCTCACTGGTTTGGCCCGGATACGGCTATCCAGATGGCAGCCTCTTATGCAGGCACACCGGTGGGGGTCACAGACGGCTCTGCTGCCATTGCCGTCATTGGTGGTGCAGACGGCCCCACGGCGATCTTCGTTACCAGCCGCTACAATGCGCAGGCACTGTGGGGTCTGTGCGTCAAGGTATTCTCCAACGTAGTGGTCGTGGTGCTGAATTATGTGTTCAGCAAGCTGATCATCTTTAAAAATCGTAAGTGAGATATTTTCTCCGCCGCAGGCGGAGAAAATATCCAATATAATTTAGGAGGTACGGTATTATGAAACGTGGTCTGAAAGGGTTCGCATTCCTGGTCTCTGGTCTTGTGCTGGGCATCATTGGTGCAACGGCATCGGTGACTGCGATCGCACTCAGCGCTGTGGGCATGGCAAAGGTGCGCCGTGCCAGCAAGTAAAACAACGGAGGAACGAGCATGAACCGCGAAGAGATCCTGTCCCATGTCGATCATACTCTGCTGAAGCCGGAGGCCACCTGGCCCCAGATCCAGCAGCTGTGTGACGAAGCCATTGCAAACCACACCGCATCCGTCTGCATCAACACCTGCTACGTCAAGCAGGCTGTGGAGTATATGGCAGGCCGCATCCCCGTGTGCTGCGTGGTGGGCTTCCCTCTGGGCGCTATGGATACCGCCAGCAAGGCCTTTGAAGCCAAGACTGCCATCGAGAACGGCGCAGCCGAGGTGGATATGGTCATCAACATCGGCCGCCTGAAGAACAAGGAGTACGATGCTGTCCGCGAGGACATCCGTGCCGTCAAGCAGGCTGTGGGCGATAAGATTTTGAAGGTCATCATCGAGACCTGCCTGCTGACCGAGGAAGAGAAGGAAAAGATGTGCGACATCGTCTGCGAGGCCGGTGCCGACTACATCAAGACCAGCACCGGCTTTTCCACTGCAGGCGCCAACTTCCACGATGTGGAGCTGATGGTCAAGGGCGTGCATGGCCGCTGCAAGGTCAAGGCGGCCGGCGGCATTTCCACCGTGGAGGATATGGAGACCTTCCTTGCACTGGGCGCTGACCGTCTGGGCACCTCCCGCGCTGTCAAGATTTTGAACGGCGAGCAGGCAAAGGGCTACTAAGCTTTCCGCGCAAAAAGGCGTTTCGGTGAAGCTCTGGGCTTGGCTGAACTGCAAAGGATGATTTTTCATGGGCCGCTGCACAAATTTGCCGTGCAGCGGCCTTTTTTGCGCCCAAGCCTTGCAAGCAGGGCACGGCAGGGTGTATAATACAGACAAACACTGTATAAAACGGGGCTGCCCGCTTTACGGGATAAGGTGGGCAGAGGAGGAACTGCAATGAATATACCCGAGATCCTTGTGGCCAATGGCACAGGGGCGGTGCTGGTAAGCTTTCTGCTTTTACTGCGGGTGCGCGGCGAAAGTAAAAATAGCGTTGGAACAGAGCTTTTCTGCCGGATGCTGGTGGTAACCCTTCTGGCACAGGTGGCAGAGACGATCAGCTTTCTGCTGGACGGCGTGCCCGGCGCGGGAAGCCGGTTCTGGCTGTACCTTACTAACACCGTCTGCACCGGCGCTACTGTGTGTGTGGGCTATGCGTGGTGTTTGTATGTGGACTTCCGGGTCTACCGCAGCATCGGACGCCTGCGCAGAAGGCACCTGATGCTGGGCGTACCACTGCTGGCTGTTCTTCTTCTGCTGCTGGCAAATCTTTTCGGCATGGGATGGATCTTTACCATCTCCGCGGACAACGTTTACCATCGTGGTCCGCTGAACATTTTGTTGTATCTGCTGCTGTTCGGCTATTACGCCGAGAGCGTGTGGCAGGTGCATAAGGCTAAGCGTGACGGCATTACGGTGGAGTTTTTCCCGGTGTACTACTTCGTGGTCACCTGTGTGGCGGGCACAGTGCTGCAGGGCGTGTTCTACGGCATGGCCTTCGGCTGGCTGTCGGTGGCCGTCGCCTTTGTGTTTATAGACAGCCAGACCCGCAGCCTGAGCGGCTATACCGACGAGCTGTCCGGTCTGTTTGGGCGCAAGTACATGAACTACTGTCTGGACCGCATCCACGCCACACAGGAGAAGGACGTTTACGGCATTATGATGGACGTGAACTGCTTCAAGGAGATCAACGACACCTACGGTCACGCCGAGGGCGACCGGGCGATCCAAGAGATAGGACACATCCTGTCCGGGGCGCTGGTGGCAAACTCGGTAGCCATCCGCATGAGCGGCGACGAGTTCATGGTGCTGATCCGGCACGGCTCGGAGGAACTTTTGGATAAGACCTGCGCCGCCATCGAGCAGCGAGTGCAGCACTATAACGCTACCGCCCCGGCGGGCAGCTTTCAGCTGTCCTTCTCTACCGGCGTGGCAAAGTACGAGGGCGGCAGTGTGGAAAAGTTTCTGGTAGAGCTGGATCAGCGGATGTACGCGGAAAAGCGTGCCTTTCACGCCGCCCGGGACGGCCATGCCGCACCGGAGCAGGAGAATGCTCCATCAATTTAAAAGGAATGTCTAAAATAAGTGCGACTTATCTTGACAATCTGACGCTGCAATGATAGAATATGGAGCGTACCAATTGAATACCGACTTATCAAGAGCGGCTGAGGGGACAGGCCCTGTGAAGCCCGACAACCTGCGCGAGAGCGTAAGGTGCCAAATCCTGCGGGAAACCGGAAGATAAGAGTGCAACGCTCAGAGCTTTCGGCTCTGGGCGCTTTTATTTTTCAGAACAAACTTGATGGAATGGTAAATACACGCAACTGCAACATTTAGGAGGCAAAAAATGGCTAGACACCTGTTTACTTCGGAGTCCGTCACCGAGGGACATCCCGACAAGATCTGCGACCAGATCTCTGATGCAATTCTGGACGAGATCCTGACCCACGACCCCGATGCCCGCGTGGCCTGCGAGACCTGCGCATCCACCGGCCTTGTGCACATCATGGGCGAGATCACCACCAGCTGCTATGTGGACTTCCAGAAGGTCGTCCGCGAGGTGGTGGCTGATATCGGCTACACCCGCGCAAAGTACGGCTTTGACGCCGACACCTGCGCCGTCATCTCCAACATTGACGGCCAGAGCCCCGACATTGCACTGGGCACCAACGATCAGGTGGGCGGTGCAGGCGATCAGGGCATGATGTTCGGTTATGCCTGTGACGAGACCCCCGAGCTGATGCCCATGCCCATCAGCCTTGCCCACAAGCTGGCAAAGCGCCTGACCGCCGTGCGCAAGAGTGGCGAGATGGACTACCTGCGCCCGGACGGCAAGAGTCAGGTGACCGTGGAGTACGACGAGAACAACAAGCCTGTTCGCGTGGATGCCGTGGTCATCTCCAGCCAGCACAGTGAGAGCGTGAGCATGGAGCAGCTGCGCGCAGACGTGATGGAAAAGGTCATCAAGGCCACCATCCCCGCCGAGCTGCTGGACGAGAACACTAAGTACTACATCAACCCCACCGGCCGCTTTGTTGTGGGCGGCCCGCAGGGCGATACCGGTCTGACCGGCCGTAAGATCATCGTGGACACCTACGGCGGCTATGCACGCCACGGCGGCGGTGCATTCTCCGGCAAGGACCCCAGCAAGGTGGACCGCAGCGCAGCCTACGCTACCCGCTGGGTGGCCAAGAACATCGTGGCTGCGGGTCTGGCAAAGCAGTGCGAGGTGCAGGTGGCCTACGCCATCGGCGTGGCAAAGCCCGTGTCCATCATGGTGGATACCTTCGGCACCGGCACGGTGGCAGACGAGAAGATCGAGCAGGCTGTGGAGAAGGTGTTTGACCTGACCCCCACCGCCATCATCCGCGAGCTTGATCTGCGCAAGCCCATCTACCGCCAGCTGGCCGCCTACGGCCACATGGGCCGCGAGGATCTGGGCGTGAAGTGGGAGAACACCGACCGCGTGGATGCCCTGAAGGCTGCCGTGGCTGCCCTATAAAAAGCGTTTTTCCATAGAAGTACGTGAAGAAGAAAGCCGCTGCACCTGACCGTGCGGCGGCTTTTTTGTGGGTGCGGCAGCGCACCTCCCAAGGGTGGACTGCAAAATACATAACTCCGGTTCTTGCCCGGCGGCGCCGGCTGTGTTACACTAAGGTCATATCAAAACGTAAACCATGCCCATAAGGAGGGAACCGGACTTTGAAACATCTGCATTCTTTTGCCCGCCGCGCGGCGGCTTTTCTGCTGGCGGCGGTGCTGTGCGTCTGCATCCCGGCGGCAGCGGCTTCGGCTGCCACCACCATCGGCGGGGCCGATACCACCCTGATCCCCGCAGAGGACGAAAACTGTCTCAGTTGGCTGTTTGGCTCCAAGGATAAGATCACCATGCCGTACCTGAACATCAAGGGGCAGGGGCTCAAGCGCAATGTCACGCTGGATCTGGTGGATTGTCTGGTGGGCATCACCTACACCGAGCTTGGCTCCATTGGCAGCTATGTCAGCGCCAGCGCCGCGCAGCAGGCGTGGAAGGCGCAGGCCGTGGCGGTGCACTCCTATCTGGAATACCACAAGCAGTACGGCTCGTCCACCAATGCGTTGATCTACACCCCGGTCGATCAGATCCCATCCTCTGCCCGCAGCGCCATCCGCAAGGCAGTGCAGGCGGTCAAAGATGAGGTGCTGGTGTACAACGACAGTGTGTGCGATGCGGTGTGGTCGGCCAGTGCGGGCTACAACACCCAGACCGGTGTGTACGGCACCTGCGCCAGTCTGGACGCTTGGGGCACGGATGTGCCCTATCTGCAAAGCGTGGAAAGCCCCTACGAGGAGCAGTACCACAACCTGCTGCGCCGGGCTATCGGCAAGGACTATATCTATGTAGAATATAACGACAGCCGCACCGGCGAACCTTACCAGAGCGCCGACACAACCCACAAGGATCTGGGCGGTTTTGTGCAGTATAACACGCTGGTGTCCAACGGGCGCAGCTACCGGTACATCAACCAGTTCGTTTCTTCCCGTTACTGCTTCGATTTTGGCACCGATGCCGGCGGCACTCCCTGCATGACCTACTACGGCTTTGGCCATGGTGTGGGCATGAGCCAGTGCGGCGCGGTGGGCTATGCCGCCGAGGAGGGCATGAACTACAAGCAGATCTTACAGCACTACTACACCGGGGCGCAGATCCGTACCAGCAGCACCCGCAGCGGCGGATTGTTCGGCTGGCTGGCAGGGCTGTTCCGCTGAGAGGCTATTTAACTGAAATTTTGGAAAAACCTTCTCAAACGCCGCGGGATTTGGTATACTATATCCGTTTGTGAAAAATGAACGGGAAACATAACTGCGTGGAAAAACGCACGGATTGGAGTATCAGCATGGAGTTGGATCAGGAAAAGCAAAATCAGGAGGCCGCCGAGCGCTGCCGTGCACTGGCACAGCGCATCGTGCGGGAGCTGGCTCCCCGCAGCGTACAGGTGCTGGAGGACAGCGGCCTGCTGGAAAAGGCTTTTTGTAAAATGAATACCACGGTGGTGCAAAGCGCCCCGGAGCTGCTGGTGGTGGCAGATCCCCAGTGGGTCAGCCTGCCCGTCATACAGGCGGAAAAAGTGTTACTGGTGTGCGACGAGTACGCCGGGATGGCAGACTGCGCAAAGCAGCTTGCCGCGCAGGGTTTCTGCCGGGAGCTTGCGTGGAAGGATCACGGCAAGGAGCAGCTGACGGCGCTGTTCTGCCGCATGGACGCCCCGGAGCTGCCGGAACTGGAAAACGGCTACGAGCAGCAGCTGGACATCTTGCGGGAGCGCACCCTGCTGGCTGAGCGCACCGCCGCCGAGCAGGCTGCTCAGCTGGAGCGACTGCGCAGCGACCTTTCCCTGAGCCGCAGCCATGAGCAGGACTTGGAAAAGACCCTGAACAGCGTGGTCAACTCCACCTTCTGGAAGGCCAGCTGGCCGCTGCGGTATCTGGTAAGCAAGTGCCGCCAGCTGTGGCATACTTTCCCACTGTTCGTCTTTTTTGCCACTCTGCGCCGGGTGGGTTTTGCGGGTGTAAAGGCACAGGCCAAGGCGAAAAAGGAGTACAAAAAGCTGTTCCCGGGTAAGACCATGCCCGCCGACCGCTTTGCGGACGTGGAATTGCTGGTGCGGCAGGCCGCAGACCAGCCCGCGGCACCGCGCATCAGCATCGTGGTGCCGCTGTACAACACCCCCCATGATTTTCTGGTGGAGCTGCTGGACTCGGTGCAGAACCAGACCTACCGCAACTGGGAGCTGTGCATGGTGGATGCCGGACAGGACGCGGACGTGGGTGCCCTCGTGCAGGAGCGCGCCCGCACCGACAGCCGCATCCGCTACCGGAAACTGGACAGCAACGAGGGCATTGCGGGCAACACCAATCAGGGCTTTGCCCTTGCCACCGGCGAGTATATCGCCCTGCTGGACCATGACGACATCCTGCACCCCTGCGCGCTGTGGTATGTGGCAGAAGCCATTGCCAAGCAGGGCGCGGACTTTGTGTACACGGACGAAGTGACCTTTGAAGGGGACATCGACCATTTGACGGTCTACCACTTCAAGCCGGATTATATGCTGGACAACCTGCGCTCCAACAACTATATCTGCCACCTGAGCGTGTTCAGCGCGGCGTTGCTGGCAAAGGTGGGCGGCGACGAGCGGGCAGAGTTCAACGGCAGTCAGGATTACGACCTCTACCTGCGTCTGACCGAGCAGGCAGAAAAGATCGTGCACATCCCGCACCTGCTCTACTACTGGCGTTCCAGCCCGGCCAGCGTGGCCAGCAACATCTCTGCCAAGACCTACTGTCTGGAAGCAGCCATGAAGGCGCTGCGCGCCCACTACGACCGCATGGGCGTGCCGGTGGACGCGGTGACCATGGTGCCCAATACCCCGGGCTTCTACAAGACCGATTACACCATCACAAAGCCCGGGCGGGTCAGCGTGCTGATCCCCAGCTGCGACCATTCGGGCGACCTGCGGGTGTGCGTGGAGTCCATCTACCGCAAGACCACCTACCCGGATTTTGAAGTCATCATCATTGAGAACAACAGCAAGGAGCCTGCCACCTTCCGTTGCTATGAGCAGCTGCAAAAGGAGCACCCGGACACCCTGCATGTGCTCACATGGCAGGGCACCGGCTTCAATTACAGCGCCCTGAACAACTTTGGCGCAAAGGCTGCCACCGGCGAGTACCTGCTGCTGCTCAACAACGATACCGAGGTCATCTCTCCCCGCTGGATGGAGGAGATGGTCATGTACGCCCAGCAGGACCGCGTGGGCTGCGTGGGCGCAAAGCTGCTCTACCCGGACAACACTATCCAGCACGCGGGCATCGGCTTCGGTTTCCTGACGCTGGCGGCGCACATGCACAAGAACTTCCCCGTGGGACACCCCGGCTATATGGGACGGCTCTCTTACGCGCAGGACGTGTACGCTGTGACCGCCGCCTGCCTGATGGTGCGCAAGGACGTATACGAGCAGGTGGATGGGCTGGACGAGAGCTTCGCCGTGGCCTTCAACGATGTGGACTTCTGCGTGCGCGTGCGGGAGGCCGGCTACACCAACGTGTTCACCCCCTTTGCCCAGCTGTACCACTACGAGAGCAAGAGCCGCGGGCTGGACGAAAGCCCTGCAAAGCGCAAGCGCTTTGCCTCCGAGGTGGAGCGCTTCCAGAAGCGGTGGGCAAAGCAGCTGGCTGCGGGCGACCCCTGCATGAACCCCAACTTTGACCTGATGAAGGAGGACTTCAGCTTTGACATCAAGCCGCTGGAGTGAGCCTTCACCCCAAACCGAAACGAAAGGGGGAACGCAGATGGAGCTTTCGGCCTGTATCGTGGTGTATAACGGCGCGGAGGAGGCCATCAGAGCCGCCCAGACCGTGCTGGACTGCACCCGCCGCTACCCGCTTACCTTATATCTGGTGGATAACGCAAGCCCGGACGGCAGCGGCCAGAAGCTGACCGCCGCCGCAAAGGACGGTACCCTGCGCACCGCCCCCGGGCAGACCGTGCAGGTGCTCTGCCGGATGGAGAACGGCGGCTTTGGCACCGGGCACAACACGGTGCTTTCGCTGCTGCACAGCCGGGTGCACTTTATCCTCAACCCGGATATCCAGCTGACAGCGGATACCCTGAGCGACCTTGCCGACTGGATGGCGGCGCACCCCGGCGTGGTGATGACCCGCCCGGGGCTTACCTTCCCGGGCGGCACACCCCAGCAGCTGCCGCTGCGCCGGTGCAACGTGCGCGCCATGGTCTACCGTCAGCTGCCCTGTCTGCGCTTCTGGGCAAAGTACAACGACCGCTACCTGATGGCAGACAAAGATCTGACAAAGCCCACCGAAATTGAATTCTGCACCGGCAGCTTTTCGGCGGTGGACACTGCCGCCTTCAAGGCAGTGAGCGGCTTTGACGAGGGGTACTTCATGTATGTGGAGGACGCCGACCTTACCCAGAAGATGCGCACGCAGGGCAAGGCGTATCTGGTGCCCCAGTACACCGCCATCCACGCATGGCACCGCGCGGCGCACCGCAGCCTGAAGCCCTTTCTGTGGCAGCTGCGCAGCCTGATGCGCTATTTTTCCAAGTGGGGCTTTGTGTGGTGAGTGGGGACGAAAAAGGATTGTTTTGGATTTGCAGAAAGCGGCGTGCCGACGGCACGCCGCTTTCTGCCTTTTCCACCTCTTGCATTTTGCGTGCTTTCATAGTAAAATAAAGTGTACTGCTATCGTCTTTTGCAAAAATGCAGACGCGGCAGACCCAAAATTGTTTACAGCGGACGCAGCTCCGCTTTGAATTAAGCTGCACATCTTTTTATAAGAAAAAAGGAGTGCACAAGTATGAAAGGCATTATTCTCGCCGGCGGTGCCGGCACACGGCTCTATCCTTTGACCATGGTCACCAGCAAACAGCTGCTGCCGGTCTACGACAAGCCGATGATCTACTATCCGCTGTCCACCCTTATGCTGGCGGGCATTCAGGATATCCTGATCATCTCTACCCCTACCGATACGCCCCGCTTTGAGGCGCTGCTGGGCGATGGCAGCCAGTATGGCATCCATCTGCAGTATAAGGTGCAGCCCTCCCCGGATGGTCTGGCACAGGCCTTTATTCTGGGCGAAGAATTTATTGGCGACGACTGCTGCGCCATGATCCTGGGCGATAACATTTTCTACGGCAACGGCTTCTCCAAGCTGCTCAAGAGCGCTGTGGCCAACGCAGAGAACAAAGGCCGCTGCACCGTGTTCGGCTACTATGTGCAGGACCCCGAGCGCTTTGGCATCGTGGAGTTCGACAAGGACGGCAAGGTGCTCAGCGTGGAGGAAAAGCCCCAGCATCCCAAGTCCAACTACGCCATCACCGGCCTGTACTTCTACAACAAGGAAGTGGTGGAGATGGCAAAGCAGGTAAAGCCCTCTGCCCGCGGCGAGCTGGAGATCACCACCCTGAACGATATGTACCTGAAGAAGGACGAGCTGGACGTGCAGCTGCTGGGCCGCGGCTTTGCATGGCTGGACACCGGCACGATGGAAAGCCTTGTGGAGGCTGCCGACTTTGTGCACATGATCGAAAAGCGTCAGGGCATCAAGATCAGCGCACCGGAGGAGATCGCCTTCAAGTACGGCTGGATCGACCGTGACACCCTGCTGGAAAGCGCCGAGCGCTACGGCAAGAGCCCCTACGGCCAGCACCTGAAGAACGTGGCCGACGGCAAACTGCGCTACTAAGCATAAGGAAAGGCACATTGATATGAAAATCATTGTCACAGGCTGCAAGGGGCAGCTGGGCACAGAGCTGCTCAAGCAGCTGCAGGAGGGCCGCAGCGAGCTGGGTCCCATCCCCGAAAAGCTGCTCAACGCTACGGTGATCCCGGTGGATCTGCCGGAGCTGGATATCTCCAACTACAAGATGGTGGACGAGTTCGTGCGGCGCAACCGCCCGGATATCATCATCAACTGCGCCGCCTACACCAACGTGGACGGGTGCGAGGTGCACCACGACGATGCCTTTAAGGCAAACGCCCTCGGCCCCCGCAATCTGGCGCAGGCTGCCGAAAAGACCGGCGCACGGTTGGTGCACGTTTCCACCGACTATGTGTTCTCCGGCCGGGAAAACGGCGGCATCCCGCAGGATGAAGCCACCCTGCCCGGGCCCATCAGCGCCTACGGCTCTACCAAGCTCATGGGCGAAAAGTATGTGGAACGGTTCTGCCACCGCCACTTCATCGTGCGCACCGCATGGCTGTACAGCTACTACGGCAAAAACTTTGTCAAGACCATCGTGAATGCCGGCAAAAAGTTCGGCAAGCTGGAAGTGGTCAACGACCAGTGCGGCAACCCCACCAACGCAGCCGACCTTGCCCACGAGATCTTGCAGCTGTGCGTGACCCACGAGTACGGCCTGTACCACTGCACCGGCGAGGGCATTTGCTCCTGGTACGATTTTGCTGCCGAGATCATCCGCCTTTCCGGCGTGGAGGCCACTGTTGCTCCCTGCACCAGCGAGGAGTACAAGGCAAAGCACCCGGACAGCGCCGACCGCCCCAAGTGGAGCGCACTGGACAACCGGATGCTGCGCTGCACCGTGGGCAACGATGTCCGCGACTGGAAGGACGCTCTGGCCTGCTTCTTCGCCCATTGGGACGGCGAAAACGGCATGAAGTAATAAGCCGTTTTCATAAGCACCCTGCTTACGAAAACAACTTCTAGAACACCCCCTGCGGAAGAACTGAGGATGTATCATGTTTGATGCGATTTTTAGTAGATCTGTCAAGATATTAAAGATCTTTGCAAAGGTGCAGTGCGTGCTGTCGTTTGCGCTTGCGGCCATGCTGTGCGGTTCGGTCCATGAAATGCTGAAGCCCTTCAGCCAGTTTTCAGCCATCGTGCTGGGGCTGGTGGCTGCTGTGGTGCTGTGGGTGCTGCAAATGTTCCTTGCATGGGCGCTGTACGCCTTTGCGGAACTGGTGGAGTACACCAAAGAGACCCACAAGGAGCTCAGCAACATGAGCGAGGGTCTTGCGCGGTACACCCAAGCCACCTATGAAGAAATTCACAGCATGAACAAAGGGCTGGAAGCATACACCAAAGCCATGGGCAAGACCATGAACAGTATGAACAAGAACCTCTACCTTGTGGCAAAATACTGCTGCGCCGAGGAGGAACGCGCCCGCGCCGCAGCCCGCCCGCAGTCCGGGGAAAACAACAACTGAATAAAGAGGAATACTGACCTATGAAAACCTATCTGATCACCGGCTGTGCCGGTTTTATCGGTTCCAACTTTGTGCACTATATGCTCAAAAAATACCCGGAGATCCTGCTGGTCAATCTGGATAAGCTGACCTACGCAGGCAATCTGGAAAACCTGAAGGACGTGGAGGGCGACCCCCGCCATGTGTTCGTGCAGGGCGATATCTGCGATAAGGAGCTTGTGGAGAGCCTGTTTGCAAAGTACGATTTCGACTACGTCATCAACTTTGCCGCCGAGAGCCATGTGGACCGCTCCATCAAGAACCCCGAAATCTTTGTGCAGAGCAACGTGATGGGCACCGTCAACCTGTTGCAGCGCGCCAAGGAGGCATGGTACGACGCCGATGCCAAGACTTGGAAAGAGGGCAAGAAGTACCTGCAGGTGTCCACCGATGAGGTGTACGGCGCTCTGGGCGCAGACGGTTTCTTTATGGAGACCACCCCGCTGTGCCCCCACAGCCCCTACTCCTCCTCCAAGGCCAGCGCCGATATGTTCGTTATGGCCTTCCACGACACCTATGGCATGCCGGTGAACATTACCCGCTGCTCCAACAACTACGGCCCCTACCAGTTCCCGGAGAAGCTGATCCCCCTGATGATCAACAACGTCAAGCACCACAAGCAGCTGCCCGTCTACGGCGACGGTATGCAGATCCGCGACTGGCTGTATGTGGAGGATCACTGCAAGGCCATTGATATGGTGGCCAACGGCGGCAAGATCGGCGAGGTGTACAACGTGGGCGGCCACAACGAGCGCCCCAACATCTTCATCGTCAAGACCATCATCAGCCAGCTGCACGACCGTCTGCAGGACGAGGGCATCAGCGAGGAGCTGATCAAGCACGTCGCCGACCGTCTGGGCCACGACCGCCGCTACGGCATCGACCCCACCAAGATCAAGAACGATCTGGGCTGGTACCCCGAGACTCCCTTTGAGAAGGGCATCGTGCTGACCATTGACTGGTACCTGAACCACGAGGAGTGGATGGAGCACGTCACCAGCGGCGACTACCAGAACTACTATCAGGATATGTACAAGAATAAGTAACAGACTGTAAATTTAAACTCCCCCTGCATCTCACGGTGCAGGGGGAGTTTTTGGTTCAAGTGCAACGCTTGCTTTCCCGGCAGTTACCCCTTCCGTCTTGCCGCTTCGCGTCAAGCCACACTCCCCCTTTTGTCGCTGCGCGACATCTTCCCCCGGAGCGGGGGAAGTCATCCCTCAAGGGGACGGCTTATTGCGGTGACGGCAAAGTTCCCAGCGGAGCTCAAAGGCTCCCCCTCGGGGGAGCTGGCGCGTTAGCGCCTGAAGGGGTGGCCTCCGGGAGTAAACTCCCCCAGTCATCGCTACGCGATGCCAGCCCCCTCTGGGATGGGGCCTTTAGCATGACGGTACAGTTTCCGGTTAAAGTGCAAAGTTTGCGGGCACGCCAGCGGCGGAAACAGAGAGGAGTTGTTGGGGCAGCGGCCAGCAAGACGCGAGTGCCGCCCAAGGCACGATGCGAATGCTGGGTGCCGCAATCCGATAGCGGAAGCCATTTCAAATCGTTCCGCCTGCGGTGGTATCCACCACAAAATCTGCAGCAGCCTCAATGCCGTGCTGCGCAAAATACCCCTCCTCCAGCGGGATCCACCGGGCGGCAAAATCCGCGTAGCGGGCGCCCTCCCGCGCTTGTAAGCGCCGGGTCTGCTCGGGCTTTGAGCAGGTCACGAATACCCGCAGCGTCTCGTAGGGGCGCAGCAGCGGGTGGTGGCTGTAGCTGCCCTCTAAAATTACCAGCGGCTGCGCGGGCAGCTGCGCCGGGGGCAGGTAAGCCCCCTCCCGGCAGCTATACGCCCGGTAGGCCACCGTCTGCCCCGCGTAGGCAGGGCGCAGCGCCTCGTCCCGCAGACGGGTAAGGTCCATGTTGGCGCAGGGGGTGTGCGCCCAGTCCGGGATGCGCTGGGCGAGCGGCAGATAGAAATCGTCCGTGCGCAGCAGGGTGCAGCCGGGAAACTGCGCCGCCAGCGCGTTTGCAAGGGTGGTTTTGCCGCTGCCGCAGCGGCCGTCCAGCGCCAGCACCAGCGGGCGGGTGGGCTTTTGCGCCAGCGCGGCGCTAAGCAGCGCAGACAGGGTGGACGCGGTGATGGGTGTGGGCATGGGGGAAATCCTCCTTGGCAGGGTGCGCCCAAGGGGCAGACCTGATAATATCCCCATTATACCACGACTGTCGCCGGAAGGGTAGCGCGGGCGTGGTTTGCCATGAATAACTTTTTTGCCGGAAAGGCTTGACACGCCCCACTACGTTGTGGTACACTACTGGCGTTAGAAATAACTAACCACATAAGACCCCATCGGCAGTGCCCGCAGACCGGGCGTGCTGCTTCTTTTTTGAGGTCAAGGTTAGCTGCGTCTTACTTATAACGGCCCGGCATCCGGGGCACACTGACCCCGACACCGCCGCCAAAGGAGAACCGCCATGGAGCGTGATTTTGAGACCGTAATGATCGAACAATGTGCCCCGGTACTGGCGGGGCTGAAACCTGCGGGGCTGTTCCGCTACGAAACGCGCGACCGTGCCGACCTTGCCCGGCGGGTGGTGGGTTGGAACGCCCAGCTGAACCCCAAGGGCCTGCAGGTGCGGGTGCTGCGGGGGTGCATCGCCACCCGGCAGTATCTGGTGTACGTCTACCGCGCCGCCAAACTGCAAACCGTGTTGGCAGATGCCGCCGTGCGCGGCTTTTTAGCCCGGGAGGGCTACCGTCTGCCGGAGGATGCAGCGGACTGCGGCGCGCTGCTCGACCAGCTCAGCCTGCGGCTGTGCTGCGCGGCAGAGGCGGCGGATTTCCCCCACGAGATCGGGGTATTTCTGGGTTATCCGCTGGAAGATGTGGAGGGCTTTATCCGGCACCGGGGCAAGTGCTTTACCTGCTGTGGGTGCTGGAAATCCTACGGCGACCCGGCCGCCGCCCAGCAGCACTTTGACCAGCTGGCCAAGTGCACGGCGGTGTATCTGCGGCTGTTCCACAGCGGCACGCCCATTTTAAAACTGGCGGTCGCCGCCTGAAAAATTGCTATTCTCTTTTCAAATACTCTCTTTTATCCTGGCAACTCTCCTATGCATCCGACATAGGAGAGAGTGATCCTCCTTTTTACACATGACCGCCCGGCGCAGCTTTGACCCCTGCGCCGGGCGGTCGTGCGTTTGGGGGGGACGAACTCCCTCAGTCAAAGCCTGACGGCTTTGCCAGCTCCCTCTAGGAGGGAGCCTCTGGCGCGCCCGCACACTTTGTGCTTTAGCCGGAAACTTTGCCGTCATGCCAAAGGCCCCATCCCAGAGGCCGACTTCCCCCGGCCGGGGGAAGATGTCACCGCAGGTGACAAAAAGGGGAATCTGTCGCCGTAGGCGACTGGGGGAGTTTGCTTCCGGGGGCACCCCCTCAGGCGCTAACGCGCCAGCTCCCCCAAGGGGGAGCCTTTTGGCGCTGCCGCAAACTTTCCCGCCGCCGCTGAAGCCGTCCCCTTGGGGAAGGTGGCATCGCCGTAGGCGATGACGGAAGGGGTTAACCCTCGCCCTTCGGGAGCGCCTGAGAGGGTTATTCCATCGTCACCCTGCCCTATAAAACCGCAAAACAGTCCATGAAAATGTAAGCAATAGCTAACATTAACTCAAGAAATGGAGTTAGTCATTGATGATTTTGATAAAAATGCGGGGCGATGCCAGCATAAAATTTGTTTGTTTATATAAACTAACTGTAAGATATGAAAAATCTATTGACAAGCCGGGTTAGCAGCGGTAAACTATCTACGCTGATAGTTACGGCTGACTAACCACCGCAGCATCACATATTTTTCAAGGGAAGGGGAGCACAGCGATGATGCCTTTGACGATGACAAAAGCAGGCGAGACCGTCACCATCCGCAGGATCAGCGGCAAGGACGAGGTGCGGCTGCATCTGGCCGAGCTGGGGTTCGTGGTTGGCAGCGAGGTGACCGTGGTCAACGAGATCGCGGGCAACCTGATCGTGCAGGTCAAGCAGAGCCGTCTGGCACTGGATAAGACCATGGCAAGCCGCATCATGGTGTCCTGAGCAGCGCCTTCCCGGTGCTGCATGAAATACTGCAAGGGAGGAACGAGTACGATGAAAACACTGAAAGACGTAAAGGTGGGCGAGACCGCCACCGTGGCACGGCTGCACGGCGAAGGCCCGGTGAAGCGCCGCATCATGGATATGGGCATCACCAAGGGTGTGCAGATCTATGTGCGCAAGGTGGCGCCGCTGGGCGACCCCATGGAGCTGACCGTGCGCAACTACGAGCTGAGCGTGCGCAAGGCCGACGCTGAGATGATCGAAGTGGTCTGATAAGACCAAAGGGAGGAAAGGTATCCGCAATGAGCATTAAAATTGCACTGGCCGGCAACCCGAACTGCGGCAAAACGACCCTGTTCAACAACCTGACCGGCTCCAACCAGTATGTGGGCAACTGGCCCGGCGTTACTGTGGAAAAAAAGGAAGGCAAACTCAAGGGCGACAAGGACGTGATCATTCAGGATCTGCCTGGCATCTACTCGCTGTCCCCCTACACGCTGGAGGAAGTTGTCTCCCGTACTTACCTTGTAAAGGAGAAGCCCGACGCCATCCTGAACATCATCGACGGCACCAACATCGAGCGCAACCTCTACCTGACCACCCAGCTGATCGAGCTGGGCATCCCGGTGGTGATGGCTGTGAACATGATCGATCTGGTGCGCAAGAACGGCGATAAGATCGACCTGAAGAAGCTGAGCGCAGAGCTGGGCTGTCAGGCAGTGGAGATCAGCGCCCTGAAGGGCGAGGGCACCGAGACCGCCGCCAAGGCTGCGGTAGCCGCTGCCAAGGCCGCCAAGACCGGCGAGCTGCCCCATGTGTTCACCGGCAGCGTGGAGCACGCCATTGCCCACATTGAAGAGTCCATTCAGGGCAAGGTGGATGACCGCTTCCTGCGCTGGTACGCCGTCAAGCTGTTCGAGCGCGACGACAAGGTGCAGGATGAGCTGAAGCTGGACAAGACCCTGATGGATCACATCGACGAGCACATTCAGGACTGCGAAAAAGAGATGGACGATGACGCCGAGAGCATCATCACCAACCAGCGCTATGCATACATCAACACCGTGGTGGGCAAGGCTGTCAAGAAGAAGGCCCGCGTGGAGCACCTGACCGTTTCCGATAAGATCGACCGGTTCGTTACCAACCGTGTGCTGGCACTGCCCATCTTTGCAGTGGTGATGTACCTGATGTACTCCCTGTCCATGGGCACCTCCATTGCGGACGGCGGCTGGGCCATCGGTACCTTTGCCACCGACTGGACCAACGATGTCCTGTTCGGTGAGATCGTTCCCAATGCGCTGGGCGGCTTTTTGGAGAGCATCGGCGTGGCGGGCTGGCTGTACGGCCTGATCATGGACGGCATCGTGGCCGGTGTGGGCGCGGTGCTGGGCTTTGTGCCCCAGATGCTGGTGCTGTTCTTCCTGCTGTCCATTCTGGAGGACGTGGGCTATATGTCCCGCGTGGCCTTTATCATGGACCGTATCTTCCGCAAGTTCGGCCTTTCCGGCAAGAGCTTTATCCCGGTGCTGGTGGGCACCGGCTGCGGCGTGCCGGGCGTTATGGCAAGCCGTACCATCGAGAACGAGCGTGACCGCCGCATGACCATCATGACCACCTGCTTTATCCCCTGCGGCGCAAAGATGCCCATCATCGGCCTGATCGCCGGTGCAATGTTCGGCGGCTCCTCGCTGGTGGCAGTGTCTGCCTACTTCATCGGCATGGCAGCCATCATCTGCTCCGGCATCATGCTGAAAAAGACCAAGCTCTTCGCAGGTGATCCCGCTCCCTTCGTGATGGAGCTGCCCGCCTACCATGTGCCCGCATGGGGCAACGTGCTGCGGGCAACTTGGGAGCGCGGCTGGTCCTTCATCAAGCGCGCAGGCTCTGTGATTTTGCTCGCTACCGTTGTGCTGTGGTTTATGCAGGGCTTCGGCTTCGAGAACGGTGCCTTCGGTATGGTCGAGGATCAGGACAACTCCGTGCTGGCTGCTATCGCTACCAAGGTCGCATGGATCTTTGCACCTCTGGGCTTCGGCAACTGGCGTGCAACCGTCGCTTCCGTCTCCGGCCTGATTGCAAAGGAGAACGTGGTTGGTACCTTCGGTGTTCTGTATCACTTCGGCGGCGAGCTGTCTGAGAACGGCGACGAGATCTGGGCTGCTGTTGCGAAGGACTACACCGCTCTGTCGGCTTACGCCTTCATGATCTTCAACCTGCTGTGCGCCCCCTGCTTTGCTGCGATGGGCGCCATCAAGCGCGAGATGAATAACGGCAAGTGGACTGGTATCGCCATCGGTTATATGTGCCTGCTGGCTTACTGCTCTGCTCTGGTCGTGTACCAGCTGGGCGGCCTGATTACCGGTGAAGTGCACTTCGGCCTGTTCAGCGTGGTGGCAATTGTGGTGCTGGCAGCGTTCATCTACCTGCTGGTGCGTCCCAATAAGTATGCGGGTAACAACGAAGTCAAGATCGACGTGACCAAGATTTAATCAAACCGCATGACATTGTGAAAGGGTGTGTTTTGTATGATGGAATTCCTCGCTGCAAATTTTAATCTGCCCACGATCATTGTGGCAGTCATCGTGTTTGGCGGTGTGGGCTGGATCACATGGCACTCCCACAAGCATGGCGGCGGCTGCAGTGGGTGCAGTGGCTGTGGCGAAGGCGGCTGCAATGGCAGCTGCAGCGGTTGCAGCGGCTGTCACTGAGCATTGAAATGATCCGCAAAGGGCGCGGGCTGAACCTCTCGGCTCGCGCTCTTTTTTAAGCAAAATAAAGTTAGCATATGATAACACCGGGCAGGCCCCGGCGCGTAAAAAGGAGAGTGACCGGTATGCAGCTGACCGCAGCGCATCTGCGCTATCTGCTGGCCATCTATGAGGTAAGCCGCACCCATCTGGACATCAGCTCCCGCAGCATTGCGGAAAAGCTGGGGGTGACAAAACCCTCGGTGGTGCGCATTTTGAACCTGCTCATGGAGCAGGGCATGATCGTAAAGGAATACTACGGTAAAATTTACCTGACCGACCGCGGCATCTGGGTGGCAAAGCGGGTGCAGCAGGAGCTGGACGCCATTCTGGCGCACTTCCCGCCGGTGAGCGGGGAGCTGACAGGCGAGGAAAAGTGGAACGCCGCCCTTGCCATGACCAGCGCCCTGCCCCAGCGCCTTTTTACCGCCGACTATGAGCGGATGGTGAAAGGAGAAGAGGAGAAACACCCATGATAAACAAAAAATTGCTGTCCTTCGACCGGGCGGCGCTGCGGTATGTGGGAGCAAACGTGGCGTTCCAGTGGCTGGGGCTGGTGTGTAATATCATCTTTGTCCGGGCGGTCGCCCGGCTGGTGGGGGCGGCCTTTGCGGGCAGCCTGACCGCTGCCGCGCTGCGGCAGAATATCCTGCTCTGCCTTGGCACGGTGCCGCTGCGCTTTGCTTTTACCATGCTGGCCTCCGGCATGAGCGATCAGGCCTCGCGGGATGTCAAACGCACCCTGCGCAGCAAAATTTACGAAAAACTCACCCGCCTTGGCCCCGGCTATACCGCCACAGTAGCTACCAGCGAGGTGGTCATGCTGGCCAGCGAGGGTGTGGAGCAGATCGACACCTATTTTGCAAAATATCTGCCGCAGCTGTTCTACAGCCTGTTGGCACCCGTCACCCTGTTTGCGCTGCTGGTGGGGGTGCACGCGCGGTCGGCGGTCATTCTGCTGTGCTGCGTGCCACTGATCCCTATGTCCATCGTGGCGGTGCAGAAGTTTGCCAAAAAGCTGCTGGCCAGCTACTGGAGCGAGTACACCACGCTGGGCGACAGCTTTCTGGAGAACATTCAGGGGCTGACCACCCTGAAAATTTATCAGGCTGACGGCTGGAAGCACGAGCAGATGAACGCCGAAGCCGAGCGCTTCCGCAAGATCACCATGCGGGTGCTGACCATGCAGCTGAACTCGGTTACTCTGATGGATCTGATGGCCTACGGCGGCGCGGGGCTGGGCATCATCAGCGCCGTGGCAGCCTTTGCGGCGGGGCAGCTGGAGCTGACCGCTACCCTGACCATTTTGCTGCTGGCGGCAGACTTTTTCCTGCCGCTGCGGCTGCTGGGCAGCTACTTCCACATTGCCATGAACGGTGCAGCTTCGGCAGAGAAAATTTTCCGTCTGCTGGCCGCCGAGGAGCCGCAGGACGGCGCACAGAATGCCCCGGCGGATACCACGCTGGCGCTGGAAAAGGTCACCTTTGGCTACGAGACCGGCCGCACCGTGCTGAAAGACGTTTCCTTTACCGTGCCGCAGGGCAGCTTTGTCTCGCTGGTGGGCGCTTCCGGCAGCGGCAAAAGCACCATTGCCGCCCTGCTGGCGGGGCGCTGCACCGGGTATACCGGCCGGGTGACCATGGGCGGCGTGCCGGTGCAGCAGCTGCAACAGGCCGCACGGCAGCGCACGCTGACGGTCGTGCCTCATGACTCCACCATTTTTAAAGGTACGGTGGAAAACAACCTGCGCATGGCAAAGCCGCAGGCCACCGAGAGCGAGCTCTGGGTGGCGCTGGAAGAGGTGAACCTTGCGGACTTCTGCCGCAGCCAGGACGGCTTACAGACCGCCGTGCACGAGGGCGGCAGCAACCTTTCCGGCGGGCAGCGGCAGCGCCTTGCCATGGCGCGTGCTTTGCTGCACGATACCCCCATCTACCTCTTCGATGAAGCGACCTCCAATGTGGACGCCGAGAGCGAAAACGACATCATGGCGGCCATCCGGGGTCTGGCGGGGAAAAAGACGGTGATTTTGATCTCCCACCGGCTGGCAAACGTGGTGGACAGCGACTGCATCTATGTGCTGGAAAACGGCAGCATTGCAGAGCACGGCACCCACGCGCAGCTGCTGGCGCAGGGGGGCGCTTACTGCCGCCTGTACACCGCCCAGAAGCAGCTGGAGACCCTTGCAAAGGAGGATGCCTGATGCATAAAACAACGAACCATCGCACCTCCGCCGCCATTGTGGCGCGGCTGATCGTGCTGGTAAAGCCCATGCTGCCTATCATGGTGGCAGCTATCGTCATGGGCGTGGCGGGGCATTTCTGCGCCACCTTCATCACCCTTTTCGGCGGCTTTGCCATCCTGACCGCTGCCGGGCTGCAAGGTCCGCTGCCCACCGTGGGTACGGCCGTTTGGTGCATTCTGGTGTTCGCCCTGCTGCGCGGCGTGCTGCGCTATGCGGAGCAGGCCTCCAACCACTATATCGCCTTCCGGCTGCTGGCGCTCATCCGGGATAAGGTGTTCGGCGCGCTGCGCCGCCTGACCCCCGCAAAGCTGGAGGGCCGCGACCGGGGCGACCTGATCTCCCTCATCACCGCCGACATCGAGGCGCTGGAGGTGTTCTACGCCCACACCATCTCGCCGGTGTGCATCGCCGTGCTCTGGGTGGCAGGCATGACCGCCTTTACCGCGCACTGGCACATCCTGCCCGCGCTGGCGCTGCTGGCGGGTTATCTGCTGGTGGGTGCAGCGCTGCCGATGTGGAGCGCAAAGCGTGGACAGGCCGTTGCCCGGGAATACCGGCAGGCGCTGGCGGATACCAACAGCTATGTGCTGGAAAGTCTGCGCGGCCTGCGGGACACCTTGCAGTATCAGGACACCGCCGCCCGGGCAGCGGGCATCACCGCCCACAGCGAGGCGCTGGGCGCAAAGCAGACGGCGCTGAAGTACCGCGAGGGGCTCATCGTAGCGGTGACCAACACGCTGATTTTATTCACCACGCTGGCGGTGCTGGGCGTGAGCCTGTGGCTCTACCAGCGCGGTGAGCTGGCGGCGCAGGGGGTGCTGGTGTGCACCCTGACCGCTCTCAGCTCCTTCGGGCCGGTGGTGGCGCTGGCGAACCTTGGCGCAGGGCTGACGCAGGTATTTGCCAGCGCAGACCGCGTGCTGGCGCTGCTGGACGAAGCACCGGTGACCCCCGAGGTGACCGACGGCGAAAACACCCCCTTTGCGGGTGCCGAGGTGCGCTGCGTCAGCTTTGGCTACGCGGGGGAGCAGGTGCTGCGGGAGATCAGCCTGACCATCCCGGAGAAAAAGATCGTGGGCATCACCGGGCGCTCCGGCAGCGGCAAAAGTACCCTGCTGCGGCTGTTGATGCGCTTCTGGGACGTGCAGACCGGCAGCATCCGGTTCGGGGATGCGGACAT
>URVW01000003.1 GCA_900551435.1 uncultured Faecalibacterium sp. | reverse complement strand
GTTTCTCCGCGAACGCTTAGGAGGTGGGACCCTGACGCGAAGCGTTAGGGCGGAACCCTAGGTTCCGGGCTGTTCGCGGAGAAAGCTCCCGGAGATGCGGCCCATGCAGTTTTCCTTTAATATGGTCTTAACATCTCTCCCGTTGCAAAATCATAGAACGGCAGCCGGTTCTCTTCCCGCATGGAAAACGACTCCGTTTCCGTCAGAATGATGTGGTCCCGCAGATGCACCCGCACCAGCCCTAGCGCCCGGACGATGTTCTCCGTGGCCTGAAGGTCCTCCCGCGAGGGCAGGGCCACGCCGTTCGGGTGGTTGTGGCAGAGCACGACGCTGTCGGTTCCGCCCTTTAGTGCCGCCGCAACGACGTCCTTGATGGCAAAACTCACCCGGTCGCTGGTCCCGTCCCTGAGCCAGAGCGTCGCCTTGACCCGGCTGCGGCTGTCCAGCGCCAGCAGAAGCGCACGCTCCTGTACTGCGCCCTCAAACTGCTGGGCCAGATACGCCGTCAGCTGCTCGGTGGTTTTCAGACTCTTCCGCTCCTGCGTCCGGCACTTGGTATAGTATCTGCTGATCTCCGGCAAAAGATGCAGCATCCGCGCCGTCGAGGGACCTACGCCGTCCACGGTCATCAGGTCTGCTTCGGACGCTTCCAGCACCCCGGCAAAGTCGCCAAACCGGTCGATCAGTTCATGGGCCAGCTTATTGGTATTTTTTCGCGGGTTAGTGAAATACAGCACCAGTTCCAGTGCTTCGTGGGGTTCCAGATTGGCAAAGCCCTGCTGTTCCACCCGGTCCCGCATCCGCTTGCGATGCCCCGCATGAGGGTTCTTTTCTTCGGCCATGGTCGGCTCCTTTCGCGCATTTCTGCTTTTAATAGTACCGTTTTTTCCGCAAAACTCAAGAGCCTCGGACGAATTTCCGCGTTGACTTCGCAAAAAGAGTAGATTATTATAGGTGCAGAGTCTTGGACCCGACCACGAACTACTTTTTTGAAACCAAAGGATACTTTTTATGAAACAATACACCGCGACCGCCAACGACGACGGCGTGCGGCTGTCCCGCTTTGTTCAGAGCGTGACCCGCGATTTCCCCACCAGTCTGCTCTACAAGAGCTTCCGCAACAAGCGCATCAAGGTCAACGGCAAAAAGGGTGCTCCTGAAGACCGCATCAAGGCCGGCGACCTCATCGAGCTTTACATCAACGACGAGTTCTTCCCGCCGGAGGGAGCCAAACCCGCCGCAAAGCCGCCCAAAAAGCAGCAGAATCAGCCCAAGGTGAACGTTATCTACGAGGACGAGAACATTGCGGTCCTCTACAAGCCCACCCATCTGCTCTGCCACAGCGACCGCACCGGCGACGCCAACCTTGTGGACGCCTTTACCCAGTATCTCGCACAGAAGGGCGAATACGACCCCCACGGCGAGAACCGCTTCAAACCCGGCATCTGCAACCGGCTGGACCGCGGCACCGAGGGCCTTGTCATCGCGGCCAAGAGCTACGCCGCCCTGCGCGACATGAACGAGATCATCCGCACCGACCTGCTCAAGAAGGAATACTACACCATCACCGTCGGCATCCCGCAGAGCGGCCGCTTTACCGCATGGTGGGAGCACGACGAAAAGAACAACAAGGTCAGCATCCACGCGCACCAGTCGCAGGATGAGCGCCGAAAGCAGATCATCACGGACGTGGATGTTCTGCGCACGGCGGGGCCGTTCGCACTGTGCAGGATCGGCCTCATCACTGGGCGGACCCATCAAATTCGCGCGCACCTTGCCTATCTCGGCAAGCCGGTGCTCGGCGACATCAAATACGGCAACCGCAAGATGAACGAGCGCACCGGCGCAAAAACACAGGCCCTGTGTGCGGTGCGCATCAGCTTCCTTGACATCCCCGAGGAGAACACCCTGCATTATCTTTCCGGCAAGGTCATCAAGCTCAAAGACCCGCAGATCCTGAAGCAGTTCGACGCGCTGGACAAGAGCAAGGAGCCGAAGGCATGAGCCGCATTTTTGTTGAGACGGAGCGGCTGTTCCTCCGTCGATTGGAAGAAGCCGATTTTGCAGACTACGCCGCCTATGCGGTGGACGACGAAATGTCCCGGATGATGGGCCGTGCGTTCCTTCACACCGAAGCCGACATCCGCCAGAACTTCGACTGGCTCAAAAACAAAGAGCCGCGCTGTTACGGCATTTTTGAAAAAGCCAGCGGGCGGCTCATCGGAAACCTGAACATCTCTGCCGTGCCGGGATTTCTCGCTTCGCTGGAACCGCTGGCCGGGAAGCAGGGGCAGACGCTCTCCTTCTGCATCCGCCGGGAGTCTCAGCGCAGGGGCTATGCCGCCGAAGCGCTTCGAGCCGTCATCGACGAGCTTTTCCGCGTAGAACAGATGGATTTTGCCCAATGCGGATGCTATGCTTTCAACGAACCTTCCCGCCGCTTGCAGGAAGCGCTTGGATTTGCATTTTTGACCCGCTCCCGCGTCCCGACGCCCGAGGGCGAACAGGAAACGCTCGAACACGTTTTGTGGAACCCGTACCAGAAAGGCCGTTCTATGAAACACATCGACCCCGCCCAGTGGTCCCGCGCGGAGAAGTTTCAGTTTTTCTCCGCCGTCTCCCAGCCGTTTTACAGCGTCACGTTCCGGGTGGACGTGACCAACCTCCACGCCTACACCAGACGGCACGGGCTTTCCTTTTATTATGCGCTGGTGTATCTGGCGACGAACGCCGTCAATGCGGTCGAAAACTTCCGCTATACGATGCGGAACGGCGAGATTTTTCTGCTGGACGAGCGCATTCCCAGCTTTACCGACCTGAAACCCGGCAGCGACGATTTTTACATCGTCACCCTGCCGCAGGAGCAGACGATGGAGCAGTTCTGCGCCGCCGCCAAGGCCCGCAGCGACGCCCAGATTCACTTTCTCGATCAGGACGACAAAGAACTGGACGCCCTGATCTATTTTTCCTGCACACCGTGGTTTGACCTGACCAGCCTGACCAACGAGCGCGATTTTGACCGCGACGACAACATCCCCCGCATCGTGTGGGGCCGCTATGTGCCGGACCACGGCCGCGAAACGCTGGGGATGGCAGTCGAGGTCAACCACCGTTTCATCGATGGCGTGCATCTGGGGCGGTTTTATCAGACGCTTCAGGCATCCATTGACGCACTCGAACCGTAAAGGAGGGGTCCCGTTTGATTCCGACTCGCGAAGAAGCTCTTGCCCTTTTGGCCGAAGCCGAACCGCACAATCCCGGCCCTTGGGGCGACCACAGCCGCACCGCCGCCCACTGTACGGAAAAGATCGCCGCCGCGTGCGGGCTGGACCCGGACAAAGCCTTTGTGCTGGGTCTGCTCCACGACATTGGCCGCCGGTTCGGCAAGCGGCATCTCGGCCATGTCTCGGACGGATACTCCTATATGATGGAACTGGGCTATGACGAGGTGGCCCGCATCTGCCTGAGTCACTCGTTCAACGACCAGTCTTTGGAAAGCTACATCGGCCATCGCGACACCACGCCCGAAGAAACCGCCCTCATCGAAACGAACCTTGCCGCGATGGTCTACGACGAGTACGACCGGCTCATTCAGCTCTGCGATTCGCTGGCCGACGCTTCCGGCGTCGTGGACATCGAGGAGCGGATGAACGACGTCAAGCGCCGTTACGGCAGCTATCCGCAGGATAAATGGGACAGCAATCTCGCCCTGAAAGCCCACTTTGAGCAGCTGGCAGGGCGCAGCATCTATGAGGTGGTCGAGAAAGACCGCTTTGATCCGAAAAGTTTGCGCTAACCTAAAAATGGATGCCGCATTACGCGGCATCCATTTTTGATTCTGTGATTTATCGGTCCCACTTGTCGCAGAGTGCGTTGATCTGGTCGGCGAACTTGGCAAGGTCCTTGTTGGCTCCGCCCTCGTTGTGCTCGATGACCCGAAGCAGCCGCTTGCCCGCGCTGACCAGCCGCTGGAACACGCTGGCCGCACGGCTGGCTCCCTCGTTGACGCGGTGCTCGATGCGCACCTTCGTACCCTCCTGCACGCAGACGGCTCCCTCGGCTCCGATGACCCACTGTGCCCCATTGTACGGCGCACAGGCGGTGAATCCCTCGTCGGTCAGAGTCTGGGCAAAGATGTTCTCTACCTCGTCGTCGCCGTGGACGATGAACACCCGCTTCGGCTTGGGGGTAAAGGCATTGATCCACGTCAGCAGACCCTCTTTGTCCGCGTGGCCGGAAAGGCCGGTCAGCTGGCAGATCTCGGCTTGGACCTCGATCGTCTCCCCAAACAGCTTGACGTTTGCAGCCCCTTCGATGAGGGTGCGGCCCAGCGTTCCCACCGCCTGATAGCCCACGAACAGGATGGTGCACTCCGGCCGCCACAGATTGTGCTTGAGGTGATGCCGGATGCGTCCGGCCTCGCACATGCCGCTGGCGGAAATGATGACCTTCGGTTCCCGGTCCGCGTTGATCATCCGGGACTCGTCGCTGGTCACGCTGACCCGCAGACCCGGGAACTGGATGGGGTCGATGCCCTTGTCCAGCAGCGCGCGCGTCTCCTCATCGAAGCAGTCCGGGTCGGTATCTTTGAAAATGCGGGTCGCTTCGATGGCCAAGGGGCTGTCGATGTACACCGGGAAGTTCCCGTGTCCCTTCACCAGACCTTTTTCCTTGATCTCGCGGATGAAATACAGTAGCTCCTGCGTGCGGCCCACCGCAAAGCTCGGAATGACCACATTGCCGCCCCGGTCAAAGGTGCGCTGCAAAATCTTCGTCAGCTCTGCCACATAGTCCGGGCGGGGGCCGTGGGTGCGGTCGCCGTAGGTGGACTCCATCACAACATAATCCGCGTCTGCAAGATAGGTCGGGTCTTTGATGAGCGGCTGGTTCAGGTTGCCGATGTCGCCCGAGAACACGAGCTTCGTAGTCGTGCCGTTCTCGGTCACCCAAATTTCAATGCTGGACGAACCGAGCAGATGGCCGACATCCACGAATTCGATCTCCAGCCCCGGGGCCAGCTCCAGTTTTGTATTGTAATCGACGCCACGGAACAGCTTGATGGCCGCTTCGGCGTCCTGAACGGTGTACATCGGTTCCACCGGTTCTGCGCCTGAGCGCTTGCCCTTGCGGTTCTTCCACTCGGCTTCGAACTCCTGAATATGCGCCGAATCACGCAGCATGATGCCGCACAGCTCCACGGTGGGGTTGGTCGCATAAATTTTGCCCCGGAAACCGTTCCGCACCAGCAGCGGCAAAAGGCCCGTATGGTCGATGTGGGCATGGGTGGCCAGCACGCCGTCGATCTCGCCGGGTGCTACCGGGATGGGCTGATTTTCATAGGTATCCTTGCCCTGCTCCATGCCGCAGTCGATGAGATAGCGCTGACCGGCGGCTTCCAGCAGCGTGCAGCTGCCCGTCACTTCATGGTTCGCGCCCAAAAACGTCAGTTTCATAGGTACACCTCCCGAATCGGTGCTCTCTGCTGTCTCTGCTCCTGCGGGGTGGGCCGGTGCAGAGCAGAGAGGACTTCACCTGTATTATATCATATTTCAAAGGTTCAGGACGCCCAAAATGCGGCCCGGATATCGGGCAAAACGCCGAAAGCTTGAAAAAATTTTTATACAATCTTGACAAACCACCCCCTGCTGTTATAAACTTAATTCGTATGACGTAACTTCTACACAGAGATTCAAAATAGAGAGGTTGTAATTTATGGTTCGTAACGATTTGCGCAACGTCGCCATTATCGCTCACGTTGACCACGGCAAGACCACGCTGGTGGATGCCATGCTGCATCAGAGCGGCGCTTTCCGCGACAATCAGGTCGTGGCCGAGCGCGTCATGGACAGCGGTGACATCGAGCGTGAGCGCGGCATCACCATTCTGGCCAAGAACTGCTCCTGCACCTACAAGGGTGTCAAGATCAACATCGTCGATACCCCGGGCCACGCCGACTTTGGCGGCGAGGTCGAGCGCGTTCTGAAGATGGTCAACGGCGTTCTGCTGCTGGTCGATGCTGCTGAGGGCTGCATGCCCCAGACCCGTTTCGTGCTGCAGAAGGCTCTGCAGCAGAATCTGAGTCTGGTGGTCGCCATCAACAAGATCGACCGTCCGGATGCCCGCATCAAGGAAGTCATCGACGAAGTCCTGTACCTGCTGATGGATCTGGGCGCTACCGATGAGCAGTTGGACTGCCCCATCCTGTTCTGCTGCGGCCGTCAGGGCACGGCAAGCCTGGACCCGGATGTCCCCGGCACGGATCTGATCCCGCTGTTCGACACCATTCTGGACACCATCCAGCCGCCGGAGGGTGACCCCGAGGCTCCGTTCCAGATGCTGGTCTCCTCCGTGGACTACAACGAGTTCGTCGGCCGTATCGGCATCGGCCGCATCCAGAACGGCGTTGCCCGCGTGGGCGAGGAAGTTCAGGTCTGCGACTGGCACAATCCTGACCTGAAGATGCGCGGCCGCCTGACCAAGCTGTACGACTTCCAGGCCAATGGCCGCCAGCCGTGCGACAACATCACCGCCGGCGATATCGTGGCATTCTCCGGTCTGCCCGATGTCACCATCGGCAACACCCTGTGCTCCCCGTCTCAGGTCGAGCCGCTGCCCTTCGTGAAGATCAACGACCCCACCGTCGAGATGACCTTCTCCGTCAACGACAGCCCGCTGGCTGGCCGTGAGGGCAAGTTCGTAACCAGCCGCCAGATCCGCGACCGTCTGCAGAAGGAACTGCTGAAGGACGTTGCTCTGAAGGTCGAGGACTCCGCCACTACCGATTCCTTCCGTGTCATGGGCCGTGGCGAGATGCACCTGTCCATCCTGATCGAGACGATGCGCCGCGAAGGCTATGAGCTGCAGGTCTCTCCCCCGCACGTTCTGACTAAGATCATCGACGGCAAGACCTATGAGCCTATGGAGCATGTCGTCATCGACGTGCCCACCCAGTATCAGGGCGCTGTCATGACCGGTCTGGGCCAGCGCAAGGCTATCCTGCAGCAGATGGAGTCTCTGGGCACGGACCGTGTCCGTCTGGAGTTCCGGATGCCCAGCCGCGGCCTGTTCGGCTACCGCAACCAGTTCCTGACCGATACCCACGGCGAAGGCATCCTCAACCAGATCTTCGACGGTTACGATGTCTGGGCCGGCATGATCGCCAACCGCTCCACCGGTTCTCTGGTCAGCTTTGAGACCGGCGAGGCCGTCACCTACGGTCTGTTCAACGCACAGCAGCGTGGTACTCTGCTGGTCGGCGCCGGCGAGAAGGTCTACGAAGGCATGGTCATCGGCTACACCGCTTCCGGCGAGGATGTCGATGTCAACGTCTGCAAGACCAAGCATCTGACCAACACTCGTGCTTCCGGTTCGGATGACGCTCTGCGTCTGGTCCCCATCAGCAAGCTGAGCCTCGAGGGCTGCCTTGAGTTCCTTGCTCCGGACGAGCTGCTGGAAGTCACCCCTGAGAACCTGCGCATCCGCAAGCAGATCCTCAACCACGACCAGCGTATGAAGGCAAAGAGCAAGCTGAAGTAAGCTCTTCCCTTTTCCAAACGAAACACAACGGCCCTGCAAGCTTTTGGTTTGCAGGGCCGTTTTTGGTTCTCCGCCGAATCTGTAGAAGCGGAAACGTTTCTGTATGCTCTTTTCTAAATCTTCGCAGAAAGGATAAAGTCCTCTTTATGAAAACCATTTATCTGATGCGGCACGGCGAGACACTGTTCAACGTGATGGACGTCAATCAGGGACAATGAAGCAAAAATGGCACACCAACACGGTGTGCCATTCTTTTTGCTCGGTTGTCTTAATTTGCCGCGCAGGGGTACTTTTTGCTTTCAGGCTGTTAGATCCCAGCGGCGGCATTCTGGCCCGCCAGACGGCCAAAGGTCGCGCTGCGGCCCGCAGCAGCGCCCGCCATCAGGCAGGGATAGCTGCCAGAGAAGTAGTTGCCGCTCATGTCACCGATGACATACAGGCCCGGAATGGCCTTGAAGTCATGGTCCAGTGCGTGCATATCGTCGTCGATCTGGATGCCGTCCATCGTGCAGATGAGGTAGCCGCCCGCCTGACGGACGCCATAGAACGGCGCTTCGCTCAGGGTAGACAGGCGATAGCTCTCCTTGTCGAAGTCCTCATCCTCACCCTTCGCGGCCAGCTCGTTGTAGCGTTCCACAGTGCTGGTGAACTTATCCACGGGCAGTCCCAGCTTTTCCGCAAGCTCTTCAATGGTGTCGGCTTGTACAATGTACCCCTGTGCCTGAAGGTCATCGTTCAACTGCATCACATAGCCCATCGGGAACACCGGGTTCGTGCCGTTCTCGTGCGGATAGAGGCGGCTGCATCCATGGGTCGCAAATTTCTCGCAGTCGTCCGGATACTTGCTGTCCCAGACGGTACAATAGGTGTGGTAAGGCTGGCTTGCGGCGGCGTGCAGGATCATATCATAGGGCTGATACTCATTCATGAAGCGTTCGCCGTTCAGGTTGACCTTCAGGAACGGCTGACTGCCCATCCAGAACAGCGCGCCGTCGCTGGCCTTGCCATATTCGCCGGTCTGGTCCGGCTTGATCGCGCCGCGGTCGAAGATCATGGACGTATGGGTGGTATCCATGATCGCACCCGCCCACAGGCACGCCTTGATACCGTCGCCCTTTGCACCGGGCTTGGAGTAATTGATGCAGGTCTGTTCCACGCTCTGCGGCTGCAGGGCGTTCATCATCACATCATTTCCGCTGTAACCGCCACAGGCAAGGATGACACCCTTTGAAGCGTTGTAGCGGACATATGCGCCGTTCGCATCCTTTGCGATCAGGCCGGTCACACGGCCATCCTTCTTTTCCAGCTTGACCATGGTGATCTCGTACTGCACCTCAAGGCCATCGGCTTCGGCGTGCTTGAGCACGGCATCCATCGTCAGCTGTTCGCTGTATTCTTCCCCGTACTGGGTGCTGTGGCCCACATCGAGGACTTCGTAGTTGTCATCGGCATGTTTTTCGTCGATCTCATGGCGGAAATCGATCCCGCTTTCGGCCAGAACGCTGGTGAACCAGTCCATCGTCTCGCCACTCTTATCGGCCCAGACCTGTGCCAGACTGCGGCGGGTATATCCCTGACTCCAGTTACAGAGGTAGCGTACGGCATCCTTCTTGTTCACGTCGTCGCCATCCTCTTTCTGCTGGCTGGAACCGCACGCTGCCAGCGTATCGCGGATGCCGCTGGCCATATCGTGGTTGAACTTCTCGATGAGGATGGTCTTTGCGCCAGCCTCTGCCGCAGAAGCAGCGGCAAACGTACCCGAAGAACCTGCACCGACGACCAACACTTCACACTCGACCGTGCCCGTGATCTCGCTCTCGGCAACTTCCGGCTCTTCACCCAGCCAATCGACGCTGTTCGTCTCTTCCAAGGGCTGCTCTGCCGGATTGATCACGCCGCCGCTGGCCTGTTGGATGCAGTCCGCCACGGCGTTCTGCACGGCCTTGCTGGTTACAGTCGCACCCGTCACGCCATCGATCTGGCTGGTCTGTGCGTTCATCACCTGCTCGATCAGCTTATCCTTTGCAGCCTGACCGATGCTGTCCGTCTCGCCCGAGAGGTCCAGCTCCACCTTCGTGATGCTGTTCGCATCAAACGTGACCGTTGCCGTGATCTCCGACATGCCCTTCGCCGAAGAGGTATACGTTCCGGGCGTGTAAATGCCCGCCGTGCTGCTTGCGGTGCTTGCAGCTTTGCCCCCTGCTTCACAGGCGGCCAGTGCTCCCGCCGTGACGCCGCCCATTGCGGCCGCAGCGGCGATCTTCAAAAATCCTTTGCGTGTGATTCTCTCCATGTTCCTTCCATCCTTTTCCTTCAACACACCGTCGCTCGGTGTGCCAACGTCTTTTTGTTAAAAGTATCACATTTACATTTTTCTGAAAAGGAGTTATAATTTCCTTATAAGTGACAAGAAAAATTTGCGTTTTGGAGAGGACAACATGACCATTCAGCAGCTGCAATATTTTCTCGCGGCCTGTGAGGACCTCAACTTCACCCGCACCGCCGAACGGTTGTATCTGAGCCGTCAGGCCCTGCGCATGAGCATTGCCGCGCTGGAAAAGGAGCTTTGCGGCGCTCTATTTTCCAATGTACACAACCATCTTCAGCTGACCGAAAAGGGCGAGCATTTTCGCGCACAGGCGGCTCCGGTCGTCGCGCAGTTTGAGCAGCTCTGCACACAAGCCTATCAGGAGATCCACTCTGCGCCGCTTCTGGTGGGCGTCAGTGCCGCACTGGTCCCGGATTATCTTCCTACGCTGGGCCGTGCGTTCGACCTTTTTCAGCAAAAGTATCCCGGCGTCCCCATCGAGGAGCAGTCGCTTCCCAACGATGCTGTGCTCGAACAGCTGCTCAGCGGTTCGTTGGATGCCGGACTGGTCATGGATTTTGGTACGACCGAACCGGAACTTTTGCGCACCCCGCTGACACGGCACACCGCCGCCGTTCTGACCCCGCGCAGCAGCCCGCTTTGGGCACAAGAGCGCATCCGCCCGGAACAGCTGGACGGCCAGCGGTTCCTCATCCCGGGGCTGCAGCCCGCACCGCTGGCCCCGCTCTGGGAAGCGTTCCAGACCTGCGGCTGTCGCCCCAAGATCGAGGTCGCGGAAAAGTTCTATCAGGCGCTCTACCTCGTGCAGGAAGAAGGCGTTCTCGCACTGGACCGGATCGAGGATTTTCCAACGCGCGCGACCGACCCCATCCGTGTCATTCCGCTGGAAGGCGTCCCGCCGCTCTGTGCAGCCTTTTTACAGCGAAAAAGTTCCAAAAACCGCTGTGCCGACCTTCTGCGCGATCATTTGGTTCAACAACTAAAATTCTCCTAAAAAAGAGCGCCCGCCGGAACTGACCCGACAGGCGCTCTTCTGGTTCTAAGTTCAATTTGCCGCGTAGGTGCTCCCGGGCGTCCACGGGTTGGACGCAGAATATTTCGCGTGGTTGCGCAGATAGGTCACCCACGCACCATAGCCGTTGCCCGCCGAAAAGTGCACGCCGTCCGGTGCGGCAAGGACCTCTTTCAGGTTGCCTTCGCCGTCCGCAAAAGCTTCCCACAGGTCGAGATAGACACAGCCCTTATCCGCCGCCAGCTTTGCCAGCTGCTCGTTGACCGAGCGCACGACGTCCGATGCCAGACCCGGCTTTTCCTCTGCGGCTGCCGGACGCACCGGCGGGATGGACTGCACATACAGGATGCAGTCATTGCCCAGCGTCTGATGCAGCAAGTCCAGCATCTGGCCGTAATAAGCAAGGAAGCGGTCTGCCGCGCCCAGCGTGGTCAGCGTGTTCGTGCCCAGCAGGATATAGACCTTTTTCGGCTGGGCCGCCGCCAGAACATCCAGCGCGATCTCTTCGCCGCGGACCGAGCTTTTGACGGCGCTTCGGTTGACGATGGCGTCCGGTCCGACACCGGTATAGCCGCAGATGAGCGCCCCGCCGAGGTTGATGTTGTAATCCGAGAAGCCCACGGTCAGGCTGTCGCCGAGAAAGGCGGCGTCGGCAAAATAGCTCAGGTCCACCTGCCCGTTGCTGGGCTGACGGATGACGCTGCTGTCATAGGCTTTCACGCTGTAGGCTCCTGCAGTCTGCCGCGCAGGGCCGAACTGTTCCAGCGTAACGGCGGGCGTACCCGTGCTGTCGGCATTGTCTGCGCCGTCCCCTGCGTTCTCTGCGCCGCTTTCAGCGGTGCTGGCCGCTGCGCCCTGCATCGGCAGCGGGGCCAGAATGTTTTCTGCCATGCCGCTGGACGTCGCCTGCTGGGCGGCTTCGCTCTCCCGCTGGCCGTTTTCCAGAATGGCCGTGATGGCCAGCGACAGCAGCAGGATGGCCGCGATGACCCCCGCCAGCCGAAGCCCAAAACTAGCCCTGCTCCGCTTTGCGCGGGTGTGGGCGGAATGATACTCATGCGAGATCCCCATTGCTCTTCCCTCTTTGTCCTTTTCTATCAATTACGGATAGTGTCCCCGGAAAATTGCATCCAATTCCGGGATCCCTCCGGTTTTTGTACACCATGACCATTATTGTATCATAATTTTTTTGCCTGTGCAACCAAACAGGTCTTGCATACAACAGACAAATAAGCTACAATAGTATTGTTGCAGGAAATTGCACAGTTTTCATTGAAGTGCATGCACATCCTGCATTCTTTTTGTACGACTTGCGGCGAACGTCCGCCCTCGGTTCCGGAAACAGTGCAGGGTTTCCAGAGCCTTTTGAAGAGCGCAGACGTCCGTTTTGCGGGACGTTGAAATGGTTCCTATGATAAGAAGGAGGTTCTCATGGCAAAAAACGTCATCATCGGCCAGAGCGGCGGCCCAACAGCTGTCATCAATTCCAGCTTGGCAGGTGTCTACAAGGCCGCGTGCAGTCTGGGCGCAGATAAGGTCTACGGCATGCAGTACGGCATCGAGGGTCTGCTCAAGGAGGAGATGCTCGAACTGAACGTTCTGCTGGACGACCGCATGAGCATCGAGCTGCTCAAGCGCACCCCGTCGAGCTATCTGGGCAGCTGCCGCTACAAGCTGCCAGATCCGGATGTTGACCCAGCCCCGTTCATCAAGCTGTTCACCCTGTTCGACAAGTACGACATCTGTGCTCTGTTCTACATCGGCGGCAACGACTCGATGGACACCATCGCAAAGCTCAGCCGGTACGGCAGCAAGGTGGGCAGCAGCGTGCGGTTCATCGGGGTCCCCAAGACCATCGACAACGACCTGTGCCTGACCGACCACACCCCCGGCTACGGCTCTGCGGCCAAGTACATCGCCACCATCCTGAAGGAAGTCATCCGTGACTCTTCTGTTTACAACATCCGCAGCGTGACCGTGGCCGAGATCATGGGACGCCACGCGGGCTGGCTGGCCGGTGCGGCCTGTCTGGCCGGCGGCGACGACTGCGAAGGCCCGGACCTGATCCTGCTGCCGGAAGTGCCGTTCGATGCGGACCGCTTCCTTGCCAAGGTGGACGAGCTGCAGAAGAGCAAGCCCAATGTCATCATCGCAGCCAGCGAGGGCGTCAAGACGGCCGATGGTACATATCTGTGCGATCTCGTCTCCACTGCCGGTCAGCTGGACGCCTTCGGTCACAAGGCCATCCTCAGCGGCACGAGCCGCTACCTGTCCGACCTCATCCACGACAATCTGAACTGCAAGAGCCGCGCCATCGAGTTCTCGACGCTGCAGCGCTGCGCCAGCCATCTGGCCAGCCGGACCGACGTGAACGAGGCCTATGCGGTCGGCGGAGCAGCCGCTGCCGCTGCCTTTGCGGGCGAGACGGGCAAGATGATCTCGCTCAAGCGCATCTCCAATTATCCCTATCAGTGCATCACCGAGTCGGTGGACGTCCAGAAGGTGGCCAACCTCGAAAAGAAGGTCCCGCTGGATTGGATCACCCCGGACGGGATGCAGGTCACGGCGGCGTTCGAGGAATACGCCCGCCCGCTGATCTTGGACGAAGTGACGCCCGTTTACGTCAACGGAACGCCGCGCCACATCCGTCTGTAATTTCCTCCCGCATCCCCTTCCCCGCAGTCTGTTTTCGTGCTCCTGCACGATAATATAAAAGCCGAAACAGAAGAAAAGGAGAAATCATCATGGGTAAAAATGCAATCGTTGGTCAGTCTGGCGGTCCTACCTCTGTCATCAACGCAAGTCTGGCAGGTGTGTTCGAGAGCTGCAAGAACCGCGGTGCACAGGTCGTTTACGGCATGCGCAACGGTGTCGCCGGTCTGCTGGAGGAGCGGGTCGTCGATCTGTCGGAGTATCTGACCGACGACCTCGACATCGAGCTGCTCAAGCGCACGCCGTCCAGCTTTTTGGGCAGCTGCCGTTACAAGCTGCCGGATTGGCACGACGACGAGGCCGTTTACAAGAAGCTGTTCGCCATTCTGGAAAAGCTGGACATCGGCTACTTCTTCTACATTGGCGGCAACGACTCGATGGACACCATCGGCAAGCTGGCTGACTACGGCAACCGCATCCAGAGCGACATCCGCTTCATGGGCGTGCCCAAGACCATCGACAACGACCTGATGGTCACCGACCACACCCCCGGCTACGGCTCTGCTGCCAAGTACATCGGCGTCGTGATGAAGGAGATCATCCGCGATGCCACGGTCTACGGCACGAAGTATGTCACCGTCGTCGAGATCATGGGCCGCAACGCCGGCTGGCTGACCGCTGCCGCTGCTCTGGCCAAGAGCGACGACTGCGAGGGCGTGGACATGATCTGTCTGCCCGAAGTCCCCTTCAACGTGGATCACTTCGTGGAGAAGGTCCGTGCGATGCAGGAGAAGAAGCCCAGCATCGTCATCGCCGTCTCCGAAGGCGTCAAGCTGGAGGACGGCCGCTATGTCTGCGAGCTGGCCGATGATGTGCACGCAGTCGATGCCTTCGGCCACAAGGCTCTGACCGGCACGGCCCGCTACCTTGCCAACGTCGTGGCACGCAACCTCGACACCAAGACCCGCAGCATCGAGCTGTCCACCCTGCAGCGCTGCGCCGGCCACCTGACCAGCCGCACCGACATCACCGAGGCCTATCAGGTCGGCGGTGCTGCCGCCAAAGCTGCTTTTGAGGGGGTCACCGGCCAGATGGTCGCCCTGAAGCGCATCTCCAACAACCCCTATCAGTGCACCACCGAGCTGCATCCCATCAGCGAGGTCGCAAACCTCGAGAAGAAGGTCCCGCTGAGCTGGATGAACGAGAACCATACCCAGATGACCAGCGAGTTCCTGAACTACGCACGTCCTCTCATTCAGGCTGAGCTGACCCCGCTCTACATCGCAGGTCTGCCCCACCACATCTACATGAAGAAGTAATTTCTCTTCTGTTTCCAAAGGCATAACCAAAGGCCCTGTGCAAACCGTTCTGGTCTGCGCAGGGCCTTTTCGTTTGCGTTTTGAGAGAGAAATCAGACCGTCGTTTCCACGCGCGGTGCGCCGCCGGCGATCTCCTCTGCGGTCAGAGGCTTTGCCGGGGCAGCGGGGGCATTCAGGCGCTCTTTGGCGACCGCCAGCATCAGCTTGATGCGGTTCTCCTGATTGACCTTGGTGGCACTGGGGTCGTAGTCGATGGGGGTGATGTTCGCCGCCGGGTACAGGGCACGAATTTTGTTCACCATACCCTTGCCGACGATGTGGTTGGGCAGACAGCCGAACGGCTGGGCGCAGACGATGTTGCCATAGCCGCCCTGCACCAGCTCGATCATCTCGGCCGTCAGCAGCCAGCCCTCGCCCATCTTCGCACCCAGCGAGATGATGCCGTGGGGCTTCTCGACCAGTTCCTTGAAGGGACCCGGCGCATAGAACCCGGCATCTGCCGTGGCCTTGAGCATCGAGCGCTCGACGCTGTCCAGCCAGTTGAGCAGCTGGTCCGTGCCGACCTTGACGGCCAGCTTGCCGCCGTACAGCACATGGTCCTCGCCCATGTTGAAGATGCAGTACTGCACAAAGCCCATCAGGCCCGGGAAGTTGACCTCGCAGTCCTGACTTTCGAGGAACTTCTGCAGGTCGTTGTTGCCCAGCGGGCTATACTTGACGTAGATCTCACCGACAACGCCGACTTTGACCTTCGGCACGCGGGTGACGGGGATGGTGGCAAACTCCTTCGCGATGAGCGGGAAGGTGTGCTTCATCTCCTTGGCGGTGTAGCCCTTGCCCGCCAGCAGGACCCGGCCCAGACGCTCGACCCAGAGATCGACCATCTTGTCGGCGCTGCCCTTGACGTTCTCATACGGGGCCACCTGGTTGCGCAGAGCGCAGAGCATGTCGCCGTAGAAGATGCACGCAATGGCACGGCGTGCCAGCGGCAGGGTCATCTGGAAGCCGCTGTCCTTTTCCAGACCGGAGAAGTTCAGGCTGGCGACCGGGATCTGCGGATAGCCCGCCTTGACCAGCGCCTTGCGGAGCAGATGGATGTAGTTGGACGCACGGCAGCCGCCGCCCGTCTGGGTGATGAGCAGGGCGGTGTGGTCGAGGTCGTACTTGCCGCTGTTCAGGGCATCCAAGAACTGACCGATGACCAGCAGAGCCGGATAGCAGGTATCGTTGTGGACATACTTCAGGCCCAGCTGTGCCACAGCGCTGCCGCAGTTGCCCAGGATCTCACACTTGTAGCCGTCATATTTCAGCGCGTAGTTCAGCAGACGGAACTGCGTGACCGCCATGTTGGGGATGAGAATGGTGTGGGTCTTTTTCATCTCCGGGGTAAATTTCGGGTAATGATATTCCATAGGTTCCTCCTATGTGATAGAACGGATTATTTTTTATCTTCATCACGCTCGTCCAGCGCAGCAAACAGGCTGCGCAGACGGATGTTCACCGCACCAAGGTTGGTGATCTCGTCGATCTTGAGCTGGGTGTACAGCTTGCCACCCTCCTGCAGGATCTCGCGGGTCTCGTCGGTGGTGATGGCATCGACGCCGCAGCCGAAGGAGACGAGCTGAACAAGGTCCATATCCTTCTGGGTGGTGCAGTATTTGGCCGCGGCATACAGGCGGCTGTGATAAGTCCACTGGTTCAGGACGCTGGTGGGGAACTTCTCCACGCGGTTGGAGATGCTGTCCTCGGTGACGACTGCCGCGCCGTGGCGGGTGATGAGGTGGTCGATGCCGTGGTTGATTTCGGGGTCCACATGATACGGACGGCCCGCCAGCACGATGATGCGCTTGCCCTGACGGCGTGCCTCATCGATGATCTCGCTGCCCTTGACCCGAATCTGCGCCATGTGGGCTTCGTGCTCGGCATAGGCTGCATCGGCAGCGGCCTGCACTTCCTTCTCGGAGATGCCGCCGAAGTAGCGGGGCAGCACTTCCTTGGCCATTTTATGCACGAAATCCTTCGGGCGATGAATGCCCACATAATCGTAGATGAACTTCTTGCCTTCCAGCTCCGGGCAGTTGCCGGCCAAAACTTCAGGATAATAAGCCACGACCGGGCAGTTATAGTGGTTGTCGCCCAAGCCCTCGTCGAAGTTATAGGTCAGGCAGGGGTAGAAGATGGCATCCAGCTGCATCTGGCTCAGGGCCTTGATGTGGCCATGGCTGAGCTTGGCCGGGAAGCAAGCCGTATCGCTGGGGATGGTCGCCTGACCGGCCAGATACAGGCCGCGGCTGGACACCGGGCTGGTGTGGACCGCAAAGCCCAGCTTGGTCCAGAAGGTGTACCAGAACGGCAGCATCTCGTACATGTTCAGGCAGAGCGGGATGCCGATGGAGCCGCGCTTGCCGGGAACCGGCTTGTAGCCCGCCAGCAGCTGCTGCTTGTAGGCATAGAGGTTCAGGCTGTTGTCCTCGCTCTTGCCGGTCACGGGCTTATCGCAGCGGTTGCCGGAGATGAACTTGCGTCCGTCGGCGAAGGTGTTCACGGTCAGCTGGCAATGGTTGCCGCAGCCGCCGCACTTGACGCTGACGACTTTCTGATCGAAACTTTCCAGCTCGGCCAGACTCATCATCGAAGAGACGGCCTTGCCGCTCTTGCGGCTCTGGCGCAGACCATGCAGGGCCGCACCGTAGGCGCCCATCAGGCCCGCGATGTCGGGGCGGATGACCTCGACGCCCATTTCCTTTTCGAAGGCGCGGAGGACAGCTTCGTTGTAGAACGTGCCGCCCTGCACGACGATCTTGCGGCCCAGCTCTTCGGGGCTGGACGCACGGATGACCTTATACAGCGCGTTCTTGACGACGCTGATGGACAGACCGGCGGAGATGTTCTGGATGGACGCACCATCCTTCTGTGCCTGTTTGACCGAGCTGTTCATAAAGACGGTGCAGCGGCTGCCCAGATCCACGGGGCGGTCTGCAAACAGGCCCAGCGCGGCAAACTCCTTGACATCATAGCCCAGCGCCTGTGCGAAGGTCTGCAAAAAGCTGCCGCAGCCGGAAGAACAGGCTTCGTTCAGGAAGATGTTACTGATGGCTCCATCCTCGATCTTGAAGCACTTCATATCCTGACCGCCGATGTCGATGATGAAATCGACGTCCGGCATGAAGTATTTGGCGGCGGTGAAGTGCGCCACCGTTTCCACCAGACCGTAATCGCAGCGGAACGCATTCTTGACCAGCTCTTCGCCGTAGCCGGTGGTGGTCACACTGGCCACCTGCAGGTCCGGATGCTCCTGATAGATTTTGATGAGCTGTTCCTTGATGAGGGGCAGCGGGTTGCCGAGGTTCGGCTGATAGTTGGTATAGAGGATCTGGCTCTTCTCGTCCACGACCACCAGCTTGACGGTGGTAGAGCCGGAGTCGATGCCGATATGTACCGGGCCGCACTGTGCGCTGAAGGGCACGCGCGGGACGCTGTGGGATATATGGCGGGCATGGAACGCCTCGTACTCTTCCTTATTGGCGAAGAGCGGCGGCTCGCTGGCGTAGGTCGCGGTCGCGGAATATTCATCCAGCGCTGCGGCCACGTCCGACAGCTCGAACTCCTTGTCGGCATAGAGGGCCGCGCCCAGCGCGACATAGAGCAAGCTGTTTTCGGGGCAGGTCCCGGTCACGTTCAGGGCTTCGTCAAAGCTCTTGCGCAGAACGGTGCTGAAGGTCAGCGGGCCGCCCAGATACAGGATGTTGCCCTTGATGGGGCGTCCCTGTGCCAGACCAGCGATGGTCTGGTTGACCACGGCCTTATAAATGCTGGCGGCGATATCCTCGGTGCGCGCGCCCTGATTGATGAGCGGCTGCACGTCGCTCTTGGCGAACACGCCGCAGCGGGACGCGATGGTGTAGGTGCGCTGTGCCTGTTCGGCCGCTTTGTTCATCTCGTCGGCGCTCATCTTCAGCAGGGTGGCCATCTGGTCGATGAAGGCGCCCGTGCCACCGGCGCAGCTGCCGTTCATCCGGACTTCCGTGCCATTGGTCAGGAAGAGGATCTTGGCATCCTCGCCGCCCAGCTCGATCACGCAGTCGGTCTCCGGCATGAACCGCTTGACGGCCACGCGGGTGGAAAATACCTCCTGCACAAAGGGCACGCCGCAGCTGTCGGCCAGACCCATGCCCGCCGAACCGGAGATGCTGAGCAGCGCTTTCTGACCCTTCAGCTGCTCTGCATCGATGCGGCGCAGAAGCTCCTGTGCCTTTTCCAGAATATGACTGTAATGACGTTCATATGTCGAATATACAAGTGCATCGTGTTCATCCAGCACCACGCATTTGATGGTGGTACTGCCGATGTCAAGACCTACTCTCACGTTTCTTTTTCCTCCCTGAAGGACGTTTTTCAGACATTCTTCGGGCAAAAATCCTTGCAAAATCTTTGCCAAAAATTAGTTCGTTAGCGAATTATTCATGCAACTCGCATACAGATGTATTATACTCAAAATTGCACGAACAATCAATCTGCATTCCTTATTTTACACGCAAAAAATAGTATTTTCCGCTCAGAAAGTTAAACATTTTGTGAATTTCGCGGAACTTTGGGCCGGATTTTCCGGCAGATTGGCTAAGAATCTTTACTTTTTGTGACGCTGTTGCGGGGAAGAACCTCTCAGTCATTGCTTCGCAATGCCAGCTCCCCTATCAGGGGAGCCATTGGCAGGTCGGGCAACCCCTGCTGGACACCTGAAGTTTTATCTTGCGCAAAAAAGAGTGCCCTGCTGTCTCGGTCGACAGCATCTGTACGAATGCCCTTGGTTAGAGCGTTGTTTCGATGCCGTTGCCCTAGGCAGCGGAGCACTTCCGTTTACAGTTTCGAGAAACTCAATTCATCTAGCAGGACCAAAACCGGTACGCCAGTGGCTCCCCTACTTAGGGGAGCTGTCACCGAAGGTGACTGAGAGGTTCGCTGTGTAACAGCGCTCTTCAACGCGCCCCACTCCTCCGTGTCATCAGAAGATACAGTTCCCGGCGCAGCTGGCGCTGCAGGGGCGTGGAGACAGGTCCTTCCATCTCCGAGCGGAACTCCACCACTGGCTCGATGGGAAAAGCGCGGGCCGGCAGCGGGATGGTCAGCGCCGCGCAAGCCCCGCCAGCCGCTCGGTTCGAAAGTTCCAATGTCCAGCCCAGCTGGCGGCAGTATTTCCGGCAGAGCGGCAGTCCCGCCCGTGCACCGCCCAGAAAGCGGCGGCGGTTCTCCAGCCAGCTCTCACCCTCCGGCAGACCGCAGCCGTCGTCCTCGATGGTCAGTGCAAAGTTCTGTTCGGTCCGGCGCAGATGGACCCAGACCGTCCCGCCGGGAGACACAGCCCGCAGAGCGTTGGACAACAGATGGAAGCACAGCTGCTCGGCTTTTTCGCGGTCAGCCCACACAAGGCACTGGTCCATCCCTCCGCGGTCCACTTGGAGAGCGGTCCCATTCTGCCGCTGAATTTCCGGGGCCATCCGTTCCAATTCGGCCAGAATCCCGCACAGGTCCACCGGCCGTTTTTTCAGCGCTTCCTCGGGGGCGCTCAGCTCCATCAGCTCCCGGATGGTGCGTTCCAGCCGTGCCGATTCCAGCTCCATATCCGAGAACGCCGCTTCGGTGCGCTCGTCGCTGACCTTTTTCAGGTGCATCTGTAAATATTCGCGGTCTTGATCCATCAGGCGCAGAGAATGCAGAAAGACCGATTCCAGCTGCTTTTTCGGAAATTCAGCCGCGTCTTTTTCGTTCTGGACCTCGCTCATGTCAGATGCCCCCTTTCCCGATGGCTCCTGTTAGGAAATGATGCCCCGCCGCCGCACGCTCTGCCGCAGGGCGTAGACGAGTTTTCCGGTGGTGACCTTCACGTCCTGAAGGCCGTTCTCCTTTTTGAAGCGGAGCCAGCCCTCCGGCTTCCGGTGCTCCAAATTGTCGATCAGGCGGCGCAGACCGCTGTCCACAGCCGCCACGGTGACCTGATATTCCTCGGCAACACTCTGCAAGATCTCCTTGCGGAGGGCGAGCTTTCCGGTGGAAGCGCAGACGATCTGCACCGTCATCGTCAGATAACTGCAGTTGATGTCCGGCTGCTGGACTTCCCACTGGTCATAGATGTAATTGCAGAAGCGCTCGATCCGCGCCGAACTCCGCCCGGGAACGCCCCAAAGCCCCCGCATCAGGTCCTGCAAGCGGTCACGCTCCACATGATAAAATTTTCCGCTCGGATTCAGACAGGCCGCTGTCTGCTCGTCGTACCAGCCGTCGCCCTGCAGCAGAAGCGGCGGATGGCTGGGCAGACGGTTCAGCTTTTCGATGAACTCGATGCTGTCCATATCTTCCAGCTGGCTGCCCAGCACCAGAACATCGAAGCATTTTTTCTGCCACAACGCCTGTAACACCGGCTCGCCGCTCTGGAAACAGGTGCACGAGATGGCCGGGCTTTGTTCTTCCAGATAGTGTTTCCGCACCCGAAGCTCCCGTTCATCGTAGCTCAGCAGCGCGACGCGCAGACCCTCTGTTTCCCGCTCATGGCTCACCCCCGGCTGCCTCCTCTCTCCGTCGATGCCGCCGAAAGACAATCCGCAATGACGTCCTTCCACAGCTCCGGCTGTACGACATTCTCGCACAGATACCGCAGCAGCCGATATCCTTCGTCCGGGCACAGCGGAACAGCCATACTCTCCCTCCGTGCCTGAGCGCCGGTCCGGCTCAAGGTCAGGCAGCAGCCATTTTCCGTATCCGCATCCAGCGCGTAGATCAGGGTGTAAGCATCTTGGTAGCCCTCGATCGACGAAAACTGACACTCCAGCGGGGCGTACGCGCGTTCCATAAAAAATTCCTCCTTACCTCTATCCGGTGCACTCTGGTGCACCACGTTACATTCCTTATTTTATAGAGCAGGAAGGAACAATTCAATCCCCTAAAAAGCGTCACTTTTCATCGCAAAACACACCATTTCGATGCTTTTTGCCGCATTTTTCTCTCTTTTCACACAAAAAGGAAGCTTTTTATGCCAGCAGTTTAAGAATACCACCTCCTGCACATAATTGCAAGAGGAAGGTTTTTCTGATTCCACAGCCGGATCTTTGCCCTTTCTGCCCGCCTTTTTTGCCTTGAAACCGACAAAAATCCATGGTTTGTTCATATTCATCTGATAGAATAAATTGTTAGCTTTATTTTGCCGCCGGACACGCACGGCGCGTTTTTTCAGAAAGGCAGATCTCCTCATGCTCCAACTCCAAAAGATTCACAAGGAATACAAAACAGGCGACCTTGTCCAGACCGCACTGAACAAGGTCAGCCTGAACCTCCGCGACAACGAATTCGTTGCCATCCTCGGCCCCAGCGGTTCCGGCAAGACCACCCTGCTGAACATCATCGGCGGTCTGGACCGGTACGACAGCGGCGACCTGATCATCAACGGCATTTCGACCAAAAAGTACACCGACCGCGACTGGGACTCCTACCGCAACCACACCATCGGCTTCGTGTTCCAGAGCTACAACCTCATCCCGCACCAGACCGTTCTGGCCAACGTGGAACTGGCGCTGACCATCTCCGGCGTTTCGGGGGCCGAGCGACGCCGCCGCGCCACCGAGGCGCTGCAGAAAGTCGGCCTTGGCAACCAGCTGCACAAGCACCCCACCGAGATGTCCGGCGGCCAGATGCAGCGCGTCGCCATCGCCCGCGCTCTCGTCAACAACCCGGACATCCTGCTGGCCGACGAGCCGACCGGCGCACTGGACAGCGAGACGAGCATTCAGGTCATGGAGCTGCTCAAGGACGTTGCAAAAGACCGCTTGGTCGTCATGGTCACCCACAACCCGGAACTGGCCGAGCGCTACGCGACCCGCATCGTCAACCTGAAGGACGGCGTCATCCTCTCCGACACCGACCCCTATGAGCCGGACACCGCCCATCTGGCCCCGCCGGTCCACAAGAGCATGGGCCACTCGTCGATGTCGCCACTGACCTCGCTGGGCCTGAGCTTCAACAACCTGCTGACCAAAAAGGCCCGCACCCTGCTCACCGCCTTTGCCGGTTCCATCGGTATCATCGGCATCGCGCTCATCATCTCGCTGTCGGCGGGCGTCAACCAGTATATCGACGACACCGAAAAATCCACCCTATCTGAATACCCGCTGCAGATTTTGAGCAGCGGCATGGACCTGACATCTCTGCTCACCTCGGGTGCGCCCAGTTCCAGCAGCACCACCACGACCGAAGAGGGCATGGTCCCGGTGCGGCAGCTCATCACCCAGATGGTAGCAGGCATCACCTCCAACGACCTGAAATCCCTCAAGAGCTACCTCGAGAGCGACGACTGCACCATCGCGGACGACGCCACCTCCATCGAGTATTCTTATAATGTGCAGCCGCAGATCTACCGCGAGGACGACGACGGCAGCATCCGTCAGGTCAACCCGGATTCGTCCCTCTCGTCGCTGGGCATCAGTTCCACCAGCTCCACCAACAGCATGATGTCCTCGATGATGAACACCAGCGTGTTCTATCAGCTGCCCGAAAGCGCGGAGCTGTATGACTCTCAGTATGAGGTCAAGGCCGGCCGCTGGCCAGAGAACTACAACGAGTGTGTGGCGGTCCTCGGTGCAGATGGCTCCATCACCGACTACGCCCTGTATGCGCTGGGTCTGCGCGACAACGCCGAGCTGGACAAGATGATCCAGCAGTTCGCCCAGAACCAGAACGTCGATGTCCCCAGCGATTTCAAGACTTACCGCTATGACGACTTCATCGGCATCCAGTTCAAGCTGGTCAACAGCACCGACCGCTATCTCCGCGACGACGACCACAACACATGGGTCGATAAATCCGACGACAAGGACTTCATGAAGGACCTCGTTGCTTCCAGCGAGACGCTGACCGTTGTGGGCGTCGTGCAGCCGAAAGAGGACGCTTCGGCTTCCATGCTGTCCTCCGGCATCGCCTACCCTGCTTCCCTGACCCAGCACGTCATCGACGAAGCCGCACAGTCTCAGCTCGTGAAGGATCAGCTGGCCGACCCGGCCACCAACGTCCTCAACGGCGAACCGTTTGGCACAGAAGATGCTTCTGCGTTCGATATGAGTTCGCTGTTCAGCATCGACACTGACATGCTCAAGAGCGCGTTCCAGTTCGATTCCAGCAAACTGAACTTCGACCTGAGCGGCGCGTTCGACCTGAACGACGGCTCCGTCGATTTCAGCCAGATGCTCGACCCCGACAGCTTCCAGCTGGATATGGACTTGACCGAGATGCCCGACATGGACATGAGCGCTCTGACCGACATTTTCGCGAACATGGACCTCTCCATCTCGGAAGATGCCATGCAGGAGCTGGCCCAGAAAGTCCTTGTGGGTTACAAGGAGTATGTCATCGGAAACGGCATCCTGAACCCGAACAAGATCAGCTTCTCTGAATACCTCAAGAGCGACGCCTTCAAGACCCTGATGAACGACGCCATGGGCGAGCTATTCGATCAGGATGCGCTGGAAGCCCAGTTCTCCGAGGCGATGCAGACCGCCATGTCCACCATGATGGAAAGCTATTCGTCCCAGATCACCGATGCGCTTCAGACCCAGCTGGGCAGCGCCATGCAGACGGCCATGACCCAGATGATGACGCAGGTGAGCCAGAACATCCAGAGCCAGATGCAGCAGAGCTTCTCGCAGCTGGGCAGCCAGATGGAAAGCGCGCTCAAGATCGACGCCGCCGCCTTCCAGAAAGCCATTCAAATCAACATGACCGAGGACGACCTGACCGACCTGATGAAATCCGCCATGCTCTCGTCCAACGCCACCTATGACAGCAACCTGCAGAACTTCGGCTATGCCGACCTCGACGACCCCAGCCAGATCAAAATTTATCCGCTGGACTTCGACCACAAGTCCTCTGTGGTGGATAAGCTCGACGCCTACAACGCCAACATGAAGGCGCAGGGCGCAGACGACAAGGTCATCCAGTATACTGACGTCGTCGGCACGCTGATGACCTCCGTGACCGAGATCATCAACATGATCTCCAACATGCTGGTCGCCTTCGTCTCCATCTCGCTGGTCGTTTCGTCCATCATGATCGGCGTCATCACCTATATCAGCGTTCTCGAGCGCCGCAAGGAGATCGGCATCCTGCGCGCCATTGGCGCATCCAAGCGGAACATCTCCGAGGTGTTCAACGCCGAGACCTTCATCATCGGCCTGTGCTCCGGCGTGATGGGCATTGTCCTCAGCGAGATCCTGCTCATTCCCGGCAACATGCTCATCCAGAAAATCTCCAACGGGACCAATGTGGTCGCCCGTCTGCCGCTGAACGCAGCCGTCGTGCTGATCGTTCTGGCCACCGTACTGACCATCCTCGGCGGCTTCATCCCCGCCAAGAGCGCTTCCAAGTCGGACCCTGTCAAGGCTCTGCGCTCGGAATAAACGAATCGATAAGCAAAAAAGCTCTTTCCGAAACTGCTTGGCAGTTCCGGAAAGAGCTTTTTCTGTTTTCATTTCTTACCACTCGTTCTCTTCGTCACAGCCCACGGTGGTGGTCACCTTGGCGTGGCGGAACAAGCTTTCGACGACAGCGCAGTACTTATCGGCCAGACAGACGATGACGGCTTCGCGGCAGGTCGGGACATGCCGGAAGGTCAGCGGCCACATGTGGCTCTGGATGATGTTCTGTTCCTTCTTGGTGATCTGGAAATACTGCTTTGCGTTCACACAGGCAAAGCCCGGGTGCGAGAAGCCGTGCATCTCAAACAGGCGGCGCAGACCATGGAACGAGCTTTTCTTGTGCCAATCGTAGAGATAAAAGTCGTGCAGGAAGCCGCCCACCGCCAGCGCGGTCTCGTCTGCGCCCAGATGGAAGCGGCGGTTCATCCAGAAGCTGACCAGCACCACGTTTTTACAGTGCTGATAGGTGGTCACATCACCATGCTGGATAAATTCCCGCATTTCCTGCACCTTGGGGTGGTGGTCGTACTGCTCAAGGATCGTATAAAGCTGCTCATGTTCAGTCTGAGAAAGCTGCATTGCTGGGGTTCCCTTTCCTTCTAATCAAGAAGCATTCCATTCAGGAGCGAAGCTGCACGGGGTTCGAATTGCCGAAGTTCTCGGCGGAGGTCGGATTCTCACGGGTCAGGCTCATATCCACCAGATACTGTTTGCTGCCATCGTTCATGGCGTCCAGCTCTGCCAGCTTTGCCTTGGCCGATTCCACATCCGGATACCACTGGATGAGGAAGAAGTTCTCTTCCTCCACCCCGTAATAGAGCCACTGGCCGTCCGCACGAAGCAGGTCGTCCAGATGATCTACTTCTTCGCCGTCCGGCAGACCAAGGCCTTCTTCTGCGTAGAGGTTTTCCGGCTCTACCTGAAGCACCTCGATGACCTGAATCGCACTCTGAAGGTATTCATCCTGCGAGATGCTCTTGTCCGAGCGTTCCCAGCCTGTGAGAAAAGCCTGCATGAGCAGGTTCTTGACGGAAATTTCCGGCCGCATTGCCATAACGTTTTCCTCTTCCCTCCGGGACGATCCCCGGTGTTTGTTTTCGCTGACCAGTATACGCCAAAAATTGTTGCAGGTCAACTGTTTTTTGATGAAATTTTTGTAGGGATGCACAAAACCCATTTTATTCCAAATGGAACTCAAACGTCTCGTTCAGCCATTCCACCGCCAGCTCCACCCAGTGGGCGCGGTGCGGGTCCGCTGCATCGACCTCGGCGGTGGAAATGCTCGTCCCGTGGCAGCCCTTCTCGAACAGGTGCGCTTCGCAGGGGACATTCGCTCTCCGCAGCGCCGCCAGCAGCATCAGCGTATTTTCCACCGGAACGCTTTCGTCCTCCATGGTATGCCAGACGAACACGGGCGGTGTTTTGGGCGTAATTTTATCTTCCAGCGTGAATCTCTGCTGTGCGGCCCGGTCTCTTCTGCCCGCCAGCTGCACAAAGCTGCCGCGGTGGGCATAGCTTCCCGCGGTGATGACCGGATAGCCCAAGATCACCGCATCGGGCCGGGGCTGGTGCTCCACGCCCGGAAGGTCCAGCACCGCGCTGGACAGGGCCAGATGCCCGCCCGCCGAGAAACCGCACACAGCAATTTTGTGCGGAAGAACGTTCCATTCCTCTGCATAATGGCGCACGAGCGCGATGGCCTGTGCGGTCTGGCGCAGCGGAAGATAGTTCCTCGCCTGTCTGCCGACGGCATATTCCAGCACCGCTGTGTGATAGCCCGCCGCCGCGAACTGCATCGCCACGGGGTCGCCCTCACGCGGGCTGATGTGCGCATAACCGCCGCCCGGGATCACAAGGATCATCGGGCGCTTTTTTGCGTGCGGCATCCGGTCCGACGCATCCCGCAGATAGACCGTCAGCATCCCGCCGCCCGTCAGTTTGAATCGTTTCAGCTGCATTTTTGTTTCCTCCTCGATCATTTCTTTTCGTTCATTATAGCACACCACATTTTAATTATAAACATTTTGTTAAAGGTCTTGATTTTTTCCTCAAAGCGGTGTATATTAGCACTCGAAAGTTATGAGTGCTAAGCCGTTATCCCCCACTTCCGGCTGCTTGGCACTGAATCTGAACAAAAGAGGTTTTGTATTATGGCGAAAAAAGAATTTCAGGCTGAAAGCAAAAAGCTGATGGACATGATGATCAACTCCATCTACACCAACAAGGAGATCTTTCTCCGTGAGCTGATCTCCAACGCTTCGGACGCCATCGACAAGCTTTATTATAAGAGCCTGACCGACACGTCTGTCGGCATGAACAAGGGCGATTTCCGCATCCTGCTGACCCGCGACAAGGACGACCGCACCCTGACCATCTCCGATAACGGCATCGGCATGACCAAGGAAGAGCTGGAATCCAACCTTGGCACGATCGCTCACTCCGGTTCTCTGGACTTCAAGAAGGAGAACAAGGATGAGAACATCGACATCATCGGCCAGTTCGGCGTCGGCTTCTACTCCGCGTTCATGGTCGCTGACAAGGTGACCGTCATCTCCAAGGCGTATGGCTCCGACGAAGCTTGGCAGTGGGAGTCCAGCGGTGCTGACGGCTACGAGCTGAACCCCACCGAAAAAGAGACTGCCGGTACGGACATCATCCTGCACATCAAGCCCAGCACCGACACCGACAACTACGAGAACTTCCTTGATGAATACGGCATCGTCGCCATCGTCAAGAAGTACAGCGACTATGTGCGCTATCCCATCCAGATGGAGCGCGAGAAGAGCCGCCAGAAGCCCGAACCGGACCCCAAGCCGGATGACTACAAGCCCGAGTGGGAGACTTACACCGAGCTTGAGACTCTGAACAGCATGGTCCCCATCTGGAAGAAGCAGAAGAGCGAGGTCACCGACGAGGAGTACGCAAACTTCTATAAGGATAAGTTCAACGACTACACCGACCCCGCCCGCGTCATCGTCAGCCGCACCGAGGGCACGGCCAACTACAACGCCCTGCTCTTCGTGCCCAGCCACCGCCCCTACGACTTCTACACCAAGGACTACGAAAAGGGTCTGGCGCTGTATGCATCCGGCGTCCTCATCATGGAGAAGTGCGGCGACCTGCTGCCCGATTACTTCAGCTTCGTCAAGGGCATCGTGGACAGTCAGGACCTGAGCCTGAACATCAGCCGCGAGATGCTGCAGAAGGACAACCAGCTGAAGCTGATCCACAACGCTCTGGAAAAGAAGATCAAGAACGAACTGCACGCTATGCTGGCCAACGACCGCGAGAAGTACGAGGAGTTCTGGAAGGAATTTGGCCGTCAGATCAAGTTCGGTGCTTACTCCGACTACGGTATGCACGCCGAGCTGCTGCGCGACCTGCTGCTGTTCTGGTCCGCCAAGGAGCAGAAGATGGTCACCCTGCAGGAGTATGTGGACAAGATGCCCGCTGAGCAGAAGTACATCTACTTCGCTGCCGGCGACTCCACCGACCGTCTGGCCAAGCTGCCCGCCGCCGAGCTGGTCATGGACAAGGGCTACGACGTCCTGCTGCTGACCGAGGATGTGGATGAGTTCTGTCTGCAGATCATGCGCACCTATCCCCGCAAGGATGCCGAGGGCAAGGATGGCACGGTCGAGTTCAAGAACGTCAACAGCGGCGATCTGGGCCTCGAGACCGAGGACGAGAAGAAGGCCGCCGAGGATGCCACCGCCGAGAACAAACCTCTGTTCGATGCCATGAAGGACGCTCTGGACGGCAAGGTCAAGGAAGTCAAGGTCTCCACCCGCCTGAAGGATCATCCCGTCTGCCTGTCGTCGGACGGCCCCCTGTCCATCGAGATGGAAAAGGTCCTGTCCAAGCAGCCGGGCAGCGAGGGCGTCAAGAGCGACAAGGTGCTCGAGCTGAACATCAACCACCCTGTGTTCGCCGTTCTGAAGGCCGCACAGGAGGCCGGCGACACCGACAAGGTGAAGAAATACAGCGACCTGCTCTATGCACAGGCACAGCTCATCGAGGGTCTGCCTGTGGATGATCCCGCCGCTTATGCTGAAGCTGTTTGCAGCCTGATGAAGTAAGGCTTTACTCCCCTTTTTACTCCCCAAGAAAAATATCTCTTAACAAAAGAGCCGCGTTCCGCTATAATAAAGTGGAACACGGTTCTTTTTGTTTAGGAGGAAGTTGTCCCATGGAGCCAAACCGCAACAAGCATTTTCTTGCCCGCATCCCCACCATCGCGCTGCTGGTCCTGTTTGCCATGTCGCCGTGGCTGGGCGTTGCGTTTTTCATCCTGCGCGCCATCGACCGCGATGCCCTGAAAAAAGAGGAGGGCAGCACCGATCTTCCCCATGATGCCCGCCCGGAGGACACCCGCGCTGCCAAAGCCAGCACCCAAACTTGGGACAATGAGACGGTCTACGGCAACGACACGCCCACCGCAGAGCAGAAGAACGCCAAAAAGTGGCACAAGGCCCTCACCACCCTGTGCACCATCTTCGGCGGCATCTTTTTGCTGGTCGGCATCGGAAATCTGGTCGATGTGGCAGACCTGTGGGCCTACTATCAGGACTTCGGCGAGCTGTTCACCGGTCTGGCTCAGGTCGTAGGCGGCGGCGCGGCTCTGTTCACGGGTCTGCGGATGGACCGCGCCCGCAAGCTGGAACACAAACTGGATAAGATCGTCGGCAATCGCGACAACATCCCGCTGGACGAGCTGTTCGCTGCGGCCGGTATCGACGCCGCCAAGGGCCGCGCGGCCGTAGAACAGGCCATCGACCACGGTTATTTCGGCGCAGACGCCTACATCGACTACCGCACCAATGTCCTTGTCGTGCGGGGCGCGGCGCCCCAGCCGCCCGAGGCCGCTGCCCCGGAACCCGCTCCCCAGCAGGACCCGCAGGACCAGTATGCATCCCTTCAGCAGCAGCTCCGTCAGGCGAACGATGCCATCCCTGACCCGGTGATGACCGCCAAAATTTCCCGTCTGGAAGAGCTGAGCGCCCGCATCTTCGCGCTGGCGAAAAAGGACCCTGACAAAAAAGCCCAGCTGCAAAAGTTCATGGACTACTATCTGCCCACGGCCCTGAAGCTTCTGAATACTTACGCCCAGCTCTCTGCGCAGGACATTCAGGGCGAAAACATCACCGACGCCAAGCAGAGCATCGAACGCTCCATGGACCTGCTCATCACGGCCTTTGAGAACCAGCTGGACAAGCTGTTCCAGTCCGATGCACTGGACGTCTCCGCCGACGTCGCCGCGCTGGAAGGGATGCTCAACCTCGACGGGCTGACCGGCCCGGATTTCCATCCCGGCGTCTGAAAAATCCAATCCTCCATATCGGAAAACATTCCGTCATCCCGCTGCAAAGGGCAATTCTTTGTGGTTTGTCGCCAATGCTTTTCCGGTTTGGAGGATTTTTTCAGCTCTCTTGCAGGAATTTCTGCACAAAATTCACCCGCAAAGTTTTTGCAACTTTGCATTGAGATGCAACAATAACGCATGGTCTTTTTCGCAGAGATTCTTTATTATAAGGGTAGAGATCCACCCACAGCCCGTCCTGTGGGCTGTGACGTTATTTTGCTCGATTTGTTCAGAGGAGGAACTCGCCATGATGAAATCCATTTCTGTCTGGAAGCAGGAGCTTTCCGGCGGCGTCCACACCGACCGTCTGGCTTCGCTGTATTGCTGCGCCCCGGAGCAGACCCCCGCGCACGCCGCACGGTACGAAGCCGTGCTGGACGGGCTGGAAACCACCTTCGGTGCACACGAGACTGCCGGACTGTACAGCGCCCCGGGCCGCACCGAGATCGGCGGCAACCACACCGACCATCAGCATGGCCGCGTGCTGGCCGGCAGCGTCAACATCGATATGATCGCGGCGGCCGCCCCCAACAGCCTGAACCAGCTGCGCGTCCAGAGCGAGGGTTATGACCTGTGCGTCATCGACTTGGCCGACCTCGCTGCCCGCAAGGAAGAGGAAAACACCACCATGTCCCTGCTGCGCGGCGAGTGCGAAGCCTTCAAGGAGCGCGGCGCGGCCCTGTCCGGCTTGGATGTGTACATCTCTTCCAACGTGCCCAAAGGCAGCGGCGTTTCGTCCTCTGCAGCGTTCGAAGTGCTCATCGGCGTCATCCTCAATGACTGCTTCATGACCGAAAAAGTCTCCCCCATCGCCATTGCGCAGATCGGCCAGTGGGCGGAGAACGTCTACTTTGGCAAGCCCTGCGGCCTGATGGACCAGATGGCTTCCAGCGTCGGCAACATCATCACCATCGATTTCGCCGATCCGGCCCACCCCATCGTCGAGCCGGTGCAGGTCGATTTCTCCAAGGCGGGCCTTGCGCTCTGCATTCTGGATTCCGGCGCCGACCACGCCGATCTGACCGACGAGTATGCTGCCATTCCGGCGGACTGCCGCGCGGTGGCTGCGGTCTGCGGCGGCGAGGTCCTGCGCGAGGTCCCGTTCGAGACGTTCCTCGCCAAGCTGCCCGAGTGCCGCAGACAGTGCGGCGACCGTGCCGTCCTGCGCGCGTTCCATGTCTACGCCGATAATGACCGCGTGACCAAGCAGGTGGAAGCCCTGCGCGCCGGAGACTTCGACGCCTTCCTGCAGCTGGTCAACGAGTCCGGCCTGAGCAGCTGGGAGTATCTGCAGAACGTCATCCCCGCCGGGTACAAGGAGCATCAGGAGGTGGCTGTGACCATCGCCGCCGCCAAGCACATCCTGAACGGCCATGGCGCAGTCCGCGTCCACGGCGGCGGATTTGCGGGCACAGTTCAGGCTTTCGTGCCGGTCGAGCTGCTGGCCGACTTTAAGGCACAGATGGAAGCCATCCTCGGCGAGGGCCGCTGCCATGTGCTGAGCATCCGTCCGGAAGGGGGCGCTGTCCTGTGATCTCGACTGCGATCCAACAGCTCGTCAATTATGGTCTGGACACCGGCCTGATCCTGCCCGACGACGAAATTTACATCCGTAATCAGCTGCTCATGACCCTGCAGCTGGACAGCTTCACCGAACCGGAAGGCGAAGTCTGCTACACGGACCTCGAAGCCATCCTGAAAACGCTGGTCAATGACGCTGTGGCCCGCGGCGTGTGCGAGGACAACTCCACCGCCCGTGACCTCTTTGACACCAAACTCATGGGCGTGCTGACCCCGCGTCCCTCCATCGTGCGCGCCAACTTTGAGGAGCGCTACGAGAACGAAGGCCCGCAGGCCGCCACCGACTGGTTTTATGAGTTCAGTCAGGACACCGACTACATCCGCCGCTACCGCATCAAGCGGGACCTGAAGTGGGTCACCAAGACCCCCTACGGCGATCTGGATATCACCATCAACCTTTCCAAGCCCGAAAAGGACCCCAAAGCCATTGCCGCCGCCAAGCTGGCTCCCCAGAGCGCCTATCCCAAGTGCCAGCTCTGCGTGGAGAACGAGGGCTATGCCGGCCGGATGAACCATCCCGCCCGCGAGAATCACCGCATCATCCCGCTGACCATCAACGACAGCGCATGGAACCTGCAGTACAGCCCCTACGTCTACTATAACGAGCACTGTATCGTGTTTAACAATCAGCACACCCCCATGAAGATCGAGCGGGCCACCTTCCGCAAGCTGCTGGACTTCGTGGCGCTGTTCCCCCACTATTTCGTGGGCAGCAACGCGGATCTGCCCATCGTCGGCGGCAGCATCCTGAGCCACGACCACTTCCAAGGCGGCCACTACGAATTTGCCATGGCCAAAGCGCCCATCGAAAAGGCATGGACCTTCCCCGGCTATGAGGATGTGGAAGCCGGCATCGTCCACTGGCCCATGAGCTGCATCCGCCTGACCTGCGCCGACGATACCCGTCTGGTGGAGCTGGCCGACAAGATTTTGACGGCATGGCGCGGATATTCTGATGAGAAGTGCTTCATCTTTGCCGAGACGGACGGTGAGCCGCACAACACCATCACCCCCATCGCCCGGATGCGGGACGGCAAGTTCCAGCTCGACCTCGTGCTTCGCAACAACATCACCACGCCGGAGCATCCGCTGGGCGTCTATCACCCCCACGCAAAGCTCCACCACATCAAAAAGGAGAATATCGGCCTGATCGAAGTCATGGGTCTGGCCGTTCTGCCCAGCCGCTTGAAGGGCGAGATGGCCGAGTTGGAAACAGCTCTGGTCAACCGCACCCCCGCTTCCGAGTATGGCGAGAACATCCAGAAGCACGCCGAGTGGGCGGGCGAGTTCTTGTCCCGCCACCCCGATCTAAACGCAGAAAATGTTCACAGCATCGTGCAGGATGAGATCGGCCATGTCTTTGCTGAAGTTCTGGCCGATGCCGGTGTTTACAAGCTGGACGAGGCCGGACGCGCGGGCTTCGTGCGGTTCCTTGAATCTGTAAAATAAGTTTTTCCAAACAGCAAGACCCGTCAGCAGTTTCTGTTGGCGGGTTTTGTTAAATCTAAAAGGAGAATCCCAAAATGTCCTACACCCTCGAAGTCTGTGTTGACAGCACCGCCAGCGCACTGGCGGCAAAGAACGGCGGCGCAGACCGCTTGGAGCTTTGCGCCGACCTCATTGTTGGCGGCACGACGCCCAGCCTTGCCCTTCTGCGTCAGGTCAAGGCCGAAACCGGTCTGCCGGTCCGCGCCCTGCTCCGCCCCCGCTTCGGCGATTTCTGCTATGACCACTGGGAGCTGGAACAGATGGCCGAATCCGCCGCCGCTCTGGTCGAAGCCGGGGCGGACGGCATCGTGACCGGCGTTCTGACGCCGGACGGTGCGCTGGATGTGGACGCCCTGCGCCCCATCTACGCCGCTGCGAGATCTGCCGCCGACGCCGCAGGGCGTCCGGTAGCTCTGACGCTCCATCGTGCATTTGATGTCTGCCGGGACCCCTATGCCGCGCTGGAAGCCGCCTGTGAGCTGGGCCTGACTACCATCCTCACCAGCGGACAAGCCGCAAGCGCCCCCGCCGGGGCTTCCCTGCTCCGCGAGCTGGTCTGCCGCGCCGAAGGCCGCATCGAAATTCTGGTCGGCGCGGGCGTCTCGCCCAGCAACCTCCCCGCTCTTGCCGCAGAGACGGGCGCACATGCATTCCACCTTTCCGGCAAGCAGGTACTGGACAGCCGGATGACCTTCCGCCGGGAGGGCGTCCCGATGGGACTTCCCGGCTTCTCGGAATTTGACCTCTGGCAGACCAGCGAAACCACCATCCGTCAGGCCCGCGAAATTCTGGATGCATTGGCGGCAAACTAACTGCGCTCCCGCAGGGGGGGGTGTTCTTTTCCGGGGAACTGTGGTATACTCAATTCAATTTCACTTTCAGGAGAAGCACTATGAATCCGACAAGAACCATCGATGAACGCTTTACTGCACTGTTTTCGGTTTCCCGCCCCTTTTCCGAGCATCTGACCAAGCGGGAGGACGACCAGCTGCGAGACAAATACGACCACAACTCGTTTTTCTATTCCGGACAGCCCTCTGTGGAGGAAGTCCGGGCCGCGCTGGCTTATCAGAAAGCGCGGGGCGATGCCTTTCTCAAGCTGGAAGGTCACGAGCCGCTGGGCAACGCATTCGGGCTTGAAGGAGACTCGACCCTGACGATGGTTTTGCCAAAGGATGCCGACATCAGCGGCTGGAAAACCAACCCGGAAGTCTCCATCCGCACCCCGGATTTTGACGAGCTGGAACAGCACGAACTGCGATACTACGGCCCTCTGTACGGGGAGGATTTCACCGTGCGGAACAACCATCGTCTGCGGGAAAAACTGACCTTCCTCGGGGCCTATTGGAACGGACAGCTGGCGGGTTCCTGCTACATCTATCCGTCAGGCGGGTATGTCTGCATGGATAGCCTTCTGGTGGGCGAGGAGTTCCGCCATCGGTATATCGCCACGACTTTGATCCGGCATGTTGCCGAAACCGCCCAGAAACGCGGAGAGATCCTGTATCTTCACGCCGACCCGGACGACACGCCCAAAGATATGTATGCCAAGATGGGCTTTCAGGTCACCGATAAGGCATATGAATACCTCTGCACCGATTTTTCCAAGCTCAAACTGGACTAAGTTGCAACAAAAAGGCTGCTGCAGTCAGCTTCTTCATCACACCCGCGGCTTTCCTTTGCGGAGAGCCATGGGGTGAGACAGAGGGTTGACTTGCAGCAGCCTTTTTCTGATTGCGTTTTTGTAGGTCCGGATTATCGGCCTTTTACATCTTAAACCTTCCGGCGCAGAAGGCTCATCGGGGGCAGTTCCGGCGTGGGGATGGTGTAGTGCTCCATCGCGTGGGGCGTGGATTCCACCTGCTCCCCTGCCTCATTCTTGATCCACTCCGGATGCAGCGGGATGCTGCGGCCGTCCGGGCAGAGCACTTCCAGCGTGTCGCCAAGAGTCCACTTGCCCCGCTGCTGGCAGCTTGCAACGCCATTCTCCCAGCCGTCCACCGTGCCCACGAACTCCCATTCGCGGATGTAGGTGGCACTGTCGGTGGCCTGTTTGGCCTGTTCGCGGCCAAAGTAGAAGCCCGGGGAGTAATGGCGGTGGCTGGTGCGGGTCAGCTCGGCCAAGACTTCGTCCGGCAGTTCAAAGTTGTCGTTCATGGGGTCGGCCAGATACTGGTCCAGCGCTTTGCGGTACGCCGCCGTGACGCTGGCCACATAGTAGAAGGTCTTAGCGCGGCCCTCGATCTTCAGACTGTCCACGCCCGCCTTGCAGATGAGGTCAAGGAAGGGCGCGGTGCACATATCATTCGCGTTGAGGATATAGCTCCCGTTCTCGTTCTCGCCGATCTCGTAGAGCTGGCCGGGGCGGGTCTCCTCGCTCAGGTAGTATTTCCAGCGGCAGGGCTGGGCGCACTGGCCCCGGTTGGAGTCGCGGCCGGTCATGTAGTTGGACAGCAGACACCGGCCCGAAACGCTCATGCACATTGCGCCGTGCACAAAGGCTTCGATCTCCAGTTCCGGGGGCGTTTTGTCGCGGATGGTCGCGATATCCTGCAGCGTCAGCTCACGGGCCAGCACGACGCGCTTTGCGCCCATATTGTAGGCCGCACGGGCAGCCGCCCAGTTGGTGATGCCCGTCTGGGTGGACATGTGCACGTCGATATCCGGTGCAAACTGCTTGCACGCTTCCAGCACGCCGAGGTCCGCCACGATGAAAGCATCCACGCCCGCCGAAGCCGCCGAATGGATGGCATCCGGCAGACGGTCTGCTTCCTCATTGGTGGGCAGGGTGTTCATGGTCAGATAGACCTTGCGGCCGCGGGCGTGGGCATAGATGACGCCCTCTGTCAGCTGTTCCGGCGTGAAATTCGCCGGGGCTGAGCGCATTCCGAACTCGGGCAGACTGCAGTAGACTGCATCTGCGCCGTAGTTGATGGCATAACGCAGGCGTTCCAGATCGCCCGCAGGAGACAGAAGTTCCGGGATTTGCAGCATAATAAACCTCTTATTTTTTCAAACTCTGATTGACCTCTGCAGCCTTGGCGCAGTTGGTCTGGTGCTCCGCGTAGGTGCGGGCATAGTAGTAATGGCCGCTCAGGTCGGTCACAAAGAAATAGCAGTCCTTGACCTCGTCATCTGGCTGCGGGTCCAGCGCGGCCTGAATGGCGGCCATCCCCGGGTTGGAGATGGGGCCGGCGGGCAGACCGATGCAGGTGTAGGTATCGTAGGCTTCCCGGATGTGGTCCGGAATTTTATCCCAGCCGCCGTAATAGGGCGCGACCCAGTTCCACAGATAGTTGTTGTCCTCGTCGCTCTGGACGTAACTGGACGTGTTGCTCTGCAGTTTTGGATAGGGCGAATCCTCCGCCAACCGGTTGCGGAACACCTGCGCCACGTTGGAGTCCTGATCGTTTCCGGCTTCTTCCTGTACAAAAGACGCCAGCGTGATGACCTCCGACAGGCTCAGGTCCTGCTGGTCCAGCTCCTTGTACATCTCGTCAGTGAACTGCTTATCAAAATGCGAATAGAACGTTGCAACGTAGTTGTGGACGGTATCCTCCACCAAAAATTCATAGGTGTCCGGGAAGAGATACCCCTCGCACTTCAGAAAGCGGTCGGGGGCGTTCTCGTCATCCGGGACGTACTTCCAGAATTTGTACTCGCTGAAATCGCCGGTGTTGGCTTCCTCAAGGAACTCCTCGGCGGTGCACAGACCGGCTTTTTCCATCATGTTGGCAATCGCGATGGCGGTCGTGCCCTCCGGGAAGGTCAAGCGCACCGACTCTGCCTTGGCATACTCCGAAAGGGCTTCGATAAGGGCATCGTAGGAGCTGCCGGGTTCCAGCGAAAATTCACCGTACTGCAGCTTTGCCGCTGCCCCCTCGCGGCCGACGTACCAGCGGAAGAGCTGGGCGGAATGGATCACGCCCGCGTCCTTGAGCTTTTGGGCAATGGAGCTCACGCCGCTGCCCTGCTCGATCTTGACCGTGACCGCTTCCCCGGGGGCATCTGTGCCGTCGATCTCCCGCTTGGCCAGCAGAAAAACCGCTCCCGCCGCCAGCAGAACGATCAGCAGCAAAATCAAAAAGACTTTCGCTGCACCGCCCTTTTTATGATGTTTTTGGGGGGTATTTTTTGCCATACTCAGCTCCCTTTCAGTCCATCATCAGCCGCATGTAGCTTTCGCTCACATCAAAAGGCTCACCCTCAAAGCGGATCATGCCGTAGTCCTGCCGCTTGCCCTCTCCAAGGAAGAGGTTCTGCGCCGCGCCCACGGTGATGACAGCCTTTTCCACGATGACTTCTTTTTCGCGGGCCGCTTCCATCAGCTTTTCGGCGGCACGGTCGCCGGAAGCCATCATCTCAACAAAATAAAGGGTATCCTCTTTGCGGAAATAGATGCCGTAGCCTTCTTCGCTGGACACGATGGTCGCACCGCGGGAGTACAGGTCGCCGAACACGACCGCCATCTGCTCCGGCGGGAGCTGGACCGTATCCGGCCAGAACCGCGCCCGCAGTTCGCAGAGCTTTTTCGCGGTCACCGAGTCGAATTCAGCTTGGCTCCACAGGTTGCGCTCCACCTCGCGGGGCAGACACCGCAGCGGGAACGCCCACTGGAATCCCTTGTCCTGCAGCAGCGCGGCCTGTTCCGGCCCGGTCGGGACGGTCACCACGAATCCCGCCCCTTTTGCCCGCTGCTGGGCGCAGAGATGGTCCACAAGGCCCGCCAGGATCAGGCTCCCCTGCCCGGTCAGGCCGTAAAGGTAACAGCCCGTGCGGCCCTGCAAGGTGACTGGGACTGCCAGCACCACCGCTTCGATCCGATCATTCTCCTCGGCGACGTAGACGTTCTGTTCGCCCGCAAACTGCTCGAGGACTTTCATGACGAAAGCTTCCGAGTCTCCGTGCTCACGCTGCCACAGCGTGGTGATCTCCGCCCGGTCGGACGGCTGCATCAAACGGTACATGAAATAGGATTCCTCCTTGCTCATTTTTTATCCAGTCCTGTTACAGGACCTGTTCCGCCAGCTTCTGCACTTCCTGCTGGATGGCTTCGATGCTGCGCATGGAATCGCCCTCCGAACAGGCAACGGTCTGCCAGCCGAGATGCGCCGCACAAAATTCGGCGGCGCGGCGGCTCCGCTTCAGGTACTCCACATCCTTCTCGTGGACATCCTTTTTGCTCTCGTCGCCGTGGTAGCGCTGGGTCATCAGCTTCTGGCTCACGGCGGGGTCCACCTGTAAGTAGATCACGCAGTCCGGCGCGGGCAGTCCCAGCAGCCGGAACTCGAAATCAAACAGCCATTGCAGAAAGCTCTCCCACTGTTCCGGCGGGAGCTTCGAGCACTGGTGGACGGCGTTGGAGGTCGTGTAGCGGTCGGCGACGATGACGCCGCCGTTCTCGTAGAACGTCCCCCAATCCGATTTATACCCCGCATAGCGGTCCACCGAATAAAACGTCGAGGCCGCGTAGGCGTTCACATCGTCCGGCTTTTCGCCGAACTGGCCGGCCAGATACATCTTGACCAGTGCGCTGGAATCGCTGGCATAGTTCGGGAAGCTCACTTCCCGCACCGCTCTTCCTTCGGCGGTCAGCTTTTCGGCCAGCAGCTTTGCCTGTGTGGCCTTGCCGCTGCCGTCCAGCCCTTCCAGCACGATCAGCTTTCCCTTGCTCATGCCTGTTCCCCCTTCAGCGCTGCATAGCGGTCCCGCACCTCAGCGGTCTTGCCGCAGCACATCTTGCCCTCCGGGCAGGGGCCGGACACGCACGCCGGTCCCGCCGTACGGAACAGATGCGGCGCGACCGGATAGACCAGCCGAAGCATCTCCTCGGCCAGCGCGCGGATCTCCCACTGTGCCCGGTTGCAGCAGCGCAGATGGAAGAAGTTCTGCAGACTGCGGGCGTTCATCGTGACGACCATCTTCGTCTCACAGGCGTTGGGCAGCACGAAGCGTGCGTCCTCGTTGGCCTGTTTGGACGCCTTGGCACGGGCCTGTTTTTCAGGCAGTCCTTCGGCCATAAGGCGGGCGGTGTGCCCGTCCTCCAGCTTCTGCACAAGGTCGAGGTAGCGCTTGGCATCCTCGTTCATACTCGCGATAAAGGCTTCCTTTGCTTCAGGGATGGCCTCGATCTCGGGCGGGATGACATAGCGGAAATCGTCCAAACGGACATAGCGCTGGCTTTGAACGCTGAACGATGCAATGCGGTGGCGGGTGATCTGGGCCAGCAGCGTGCGGCTGACACCCTCGATGCCAAAGGTGAAGCTGGCATGTTCAATGGGGCTGGCATGGCCGAGGTCACTGAGCATATTCAGAAACTTTGCCGTTTTTTCGTCGTCCAGCCCGTCCAGCAGGTCGGTGATGTGCGCATCGGAATAGCAGAGCTTGGCCGCCGCTGCCACCACCTTTTCCGGCTCTGGGGTATAGGCGATCAATCGAACCGTCATCATCTGTCATTCCTCCGTTATCTTGGTCAGCGGGGCGAAGTTCGCCATCGTCTTTTTGACGCCGACCTTTTCAAAATTGATCTCTACGATCTGATCTCCTGCGGCGGGCTTGACTTTGAGCACCTTGCCGCGTCCGAACACCTTATGCTCCACGATATCCCCCGGCTCGTAGTGCTTGGGGGTGTTTGCGGCCGGTTTCGGGGCCGGGACCGAGAACTGCACCGACCTTTCCGGGGCTTTAGGGGCGGCAGAGCGGCTGTAGTTGGAGCCAAAACCGCCTGTGTTTCCGCCAGAATTAGAAGCGGACGACCCGCGCCCTGCATATCCGGACCCGAACCCACGGCTCCCGCCGTTGTACTCCGCGTTCAGATAATTGGAGCGGTTTCCGGAGCCAGATCCCGAACCGTAGCCGGAACCATAGCTGCTCCGGCCCCAGCCGGACGCACCGGAATAGCCCGATGCTCCGCCGGGAACGGTATCGCTGTATTCCGAACCCCATCCGCCCAAGCGGGAGCGCCGCTCAAAGGACGGACTGCGCGTCTCTTCAATGTATTCCGGCTCGATCTCGCGCAGGAACCGGCTGGGCTCGTTGCGCTGGGTCCGGCCATAGAGCATCCGGGTGACGCTGTTGGAGATGTACAGCTCCTTCTTGGCGCGGGTGATGCCGACATAGGCCAAGCGGCGCTCTTCCTCAAGGTCGGCCTCGGAATATTTGCTCATCTCGCTGGGGAACACGCCCTCTTCCATGCCGATGAGGAACACATAGGGAAATTCCAAGCCCTTGGCCGAGTGGATGGTCATCAGGACCACCTGATCGCTGCTCTCGTTGTAGCTGTCGATATCGCTGATGAGGGCGATATCTTCCAGATAGCCTTCCAGCGTGGCGTCCTCGCCGTGCTGGTCGCAGTAGTTCTTGACGTTGTTGACCAGCTGGCCAAGGTTCTGCAAGCGGTCCGCCGCATCCTCGTGGCCCTTGGCAATGTCCGCTTCCAGCATGGCCTTGTAACCGGTCAGCTCGATGACATCGGACGCAAATTCGTCCAGCGTCCGCGTTTCCAGAGACTCCTGCAGTTTCTCGTAGATCTGCCAGAATTTGAGCAGCGGCATGATAGACCGGGACAGCCGCGCGTACTGGTCCGCGTGGCTGATGATTTCCAGCATACTGGTGTTCTCCTGCGCAGCAAGGTCCGCGATGACCTCGATCGTCGTGTTTCCGATTTTTCGCGCAGGCTCGTTGATGATGCGGCGCAGACGCACATCGTCCCGCGCATTCGAGACGATGGACATATACGAATGGATATCCTTGACTTCCTTGCGGTCGTTGAAGCGCTGACCGCCCACGATCTTGTGCGGGATGCCCGCGCGGGTGAAGTACGCTTCCACGGGGTTCGACTGTGCGTTCATCCGGTAAAGCACCGCATGGTCGGACAGGTGGCCGCCCTCTTTCAGGTGCTGACCAATGACGTCCGCGATGTGCATTGCCTCATCCTGCTCATTTTCCGCCGTGTAGACCTGCACCTTGTCGCCTTCGCCGTTCTTGGTCCAGAGCGTCTTGCCCTTGCGCTCGGTGTTGTGCTGGATGACACAGTTTGCAGCATTCAGAATATTCGACGTAGAACGGTAGTTTTGTTCCAGACGGATGGTCTTGGTTCCCGGATAGATGCGTTCGAAATTGAGGATATTCTCGATGGTCGCGCCACGGAATCGGTAAATGCTCTGGTCATCGTCGCCGACGACGCAGATGTTCTTTTCCGGTCCGGTGAGCAGACTGACCAGCCGGAACTGCGCTACGCTGGTGTCCTGATACTCGTCCACCAGCAGATAGCGGTATTTGTTCTGGTAAAATTCGCGCACTTCGTCGTGCTCTGCAAGGAGCTGGACCGTATAGTAAATCAAATCGTCAAAATCGAACGCACCTGCATCCTTCAGTTTCTTCTCGTAGGCCGCGTACGCTTTGGCAGAAATTCCGCACTTATAACGGTCATACTTGCCTTTAACGCCAAGTGTTGGGTCCTTTAGTGCGTCAGAAGTACTGACCATTTGATCTTTTCGAGAACTCATCATATTGATTGCAGTCTTGACCGCCAAAGACTTCTCGTCGATGCTCAGTTCTTTATAGACTGCCTTCATCACCCGCTGGGAATCATCCGTGTCGTAGATGGTAAAGCTCTTCGGGTAGCCGATCTCCTCCGCCCAGCGGCGCAGGATACGGACACAAGCCGAATGGAAGGTAGACGCGAACACTTCGTCGCCCTCTTCCCCGCCCAGCATGTTCCGCAGACGCTCTTTCAGCTCTCCCGCCGCCTTATTGGTAAAGGTGATCGCCATGACGTTCCAACTGCGGACGGCATCTTTGCGAAGCATCCCATCCAGCCAAGCGGGGGCGTCGGTCCCGGTCATGATGGCCATGCGCAGGGCCTTGACGTCCTCTTCCTCCACCTCGCGGGGGGTCCATGAGGAGCCGTGCGCCGAACCGAATCGGATCAGATTTGCAATGCGGTTGACCAGAACGGTCGTTTTTCCGCTGCCAGCGCCCGCCAGAATCAGCAGCGGACCGTTGGTGGTAAACACAGCCTCCCGCTGCATCTCGTTCAGGCGGCCAAACTGTTTTTCAATGTAGGTATCACGCAGGGCACAAAATTCCTGCTTGAGAGTTGTTGCCATTGTTTCACCTGTTCTTTAAGCTATTTTCGCGTGAATCACTAAGATATAGTATATCACATTTGACTCCCATTGCACAGAGTTTCCAGCATAAAAAACCGCCCATCCATGACACGAGTCCATGGATGGGCGGTGCAAAATTCAGTTTGCCAAGATGCGCCTTAGCCGAAGATGTTGATCAGGATACCAGCAGCAACAGCAGAGCCGATAACGCCAGCGACGTTGGGACCCATTGCGTGCATCAGCAGGAAGTTGGAGGGGTTCTCGCTCTGGCCGACCTTCTGAGAAACACGGGCAGCCATAGGAACAGCAGAAACGCCAGCGGAACCGATCAGGGGGTTGACCTGACCACCGGTCAGCTTATACATGACCTTGCCGCACAGAACGCCGGCAGCCGTACCGAAGGAGAATGCGATCAGGCCCAGCACGATGATGAACAGGGTGCGGGTGTTCAGGAAGGTATTTGCAGAAGTGGTGCAGCCGACCGACAGAGCCAGGAAGATGGTGATGATATTCATCAGCTCATTGCCAGCGGTTTTCTGGATACGATCCACAACACCGGACTCCTTCATCAGGTTGCCCAGCATCAGCATGCCGACCAGAACGGCGGCATCCGGAACGATCAGGGAAACGATGATGGTGACCATGATGGGGAAGATGATCTTCTCGGTCTTGGTCACGGTACGCAGCTGCTTCATGACGACAGTACGCTCTTTCTTGGTGGTCAGAGCCTTCATGATAGGCGGCTGGATAACGGGGACCAGAGCCATGTAGCTATACGCCGCAACGGCGATACTGCCCAACAGTTCCGGAGCCAGACGAGAGGTAACGAAAATTGCGGTAGGACCATCTGCGCCGCCGATGATGGCGATGGCAGCAGACTGCTTCTGGGTGAAGTCCACCAGACCGGTAGCAGCCAGCAGACGGGCGCCCATGTAAGTACCGAAAATACCGAATTGAGCAGCAGCGCCCAGCAGCAAGCTCTTGGGGTTGGAGATCAGCGGTGCGAAGTCGGTCATCGTGCCGATGCCGAGGAAGATCAGCGGCGGGTAGATGCCCAGCTTGACGCCCATATAGAGCATATCTGCCAGACCGCCGTTGTTCAGGATCTCGATCCACATCGGATGCTCCAGACCATCACCGACGAAATACTGCATGTGGATGATGCCGCTTCCGGGCAGGTTGGCAAGGATCATGCCAAATGCCATGGGCAGCAGGATCAGAGGCTCAAATTCTTTTACGATGGCCAGGTACAGCAAAAAGCAGCCGACGCAAATCATGATCGCGTACAGATAGCCGCCCGGTTCGCCGAACTGTGCAAAACCGGAACTTTGGAAAATACCGACCAGAGTACTAATAAACTGTGTCATGTTCTTCCTCCTGTGTTAAAAAGGTGCGGTGGTGTCATTGACACCGGCCTTGCCCCAGCCATTCTTGCTGCGGCGCACGGCCTTGAGGGTATACTTGCCATTGCCCATTGCGTGGATCGCGGCCATAATCGCAGCCACAACATCGCCGGGAATGCCCTCTTCCACCACAGGAGCGGGAGCTGCCTGCTGAACAGGTGCGGCCGGCTTTGCGGCAGGAGCCTTGGGCGCAGCAGCCTTTGCTGCAGCCTTCTTCGCATTCATGCCGTCGAAGATCTTGCCCTCCAGCGTGATGATCGCCATCAGCAGGACAAGGATCGCAAAAACCAGCACGATACCGGTAATGGTGATAACCACATCAGAACCCAAACTCATGGTCTTCCTCCTAGTCATTTATTGTTTCGCCGACGAAAGCAAACCTCCGCCCGCAAAAAACCGATTTGAAATTATTATACAATATTTTCCGGCCCGATTCAACAAGTATGAACAAAAAACATCACAATTTTTTCTTATCTGTGAAGGACCGTGCTTCGCTCAGCGGCGGCCGATGCGGGGCGTTGCGTCGGTAAAGCCGGTCTCCAGCTTGTCGCGGACGCCCAGACTCATGGCCGTGCCCAGCGCCACGCAGTTCACGGGGTCCGGGGAGACTTCGACGTTGACCTTCAGTTCCTGACTGAGGTACTCCGGCAGACCGTGCAGCTGAGCGCCGCCGCCCGTCAGCACCACGCCGTTGCGGAAGATATCGCCCGCCAGTTCCGGGGGCGTCTTTTCCAGCACCTGATGGGCCGCCGTGCCGATCTGCTCGCTGAGCATCATGACCGGCTCATACAAGTCGCTGGTGGAAACATTGACGCGGATGGGCAGACCGGTCAGCAGACTGCGGCCCTTGACCTCCATCGTCTCGTTGAAATCGGCCTTCTGGGGGCAGCATGCCACGTTCTTCTTCAGCTGCTCTGCGGTCCGCTGGCCGATGGCGATGCTGAACTTGTTGCGGACGTGCTTCAGGATCTCATCATCGTAGTGGTTGCCCGCCACGCGGACGCTGGTCGCCTTGACCTTGCCGCCCAGCGACAGGACCGCGATATCCGTCGTACCGCCGCCGATATCGATGATCATTCGGCCGTCGGGCTGGGTGATGTCGATGCCGGAACCCAGCGCTGCCGCGATCGGCTCATCGATCAGGTAGACCTGACGTGCACCCGCCGCCATGACGGCCTCGACCACGGCGTCGCTCTCGATGCCGGTGATGGCCGCGGGCACGCAGACCGCCACCCGGGGCTTGACCATGTGGGAGCTGTACACCTGATTGACGAAGCGGCAGATCAGCTCACGGGTCATGGTGTGGTCGCTGATGACGCCGTCCTTCAGCGGGAAAATTGCGGAAATATAGTTGGGCGTGCGGCCCACCATGGCCAGCGCCTTGTCGCCGACCTCCAGCACCGAGTTCTTGCGGGTGTCCACCGCCACGACGCTGGGCTGGTTGAGCACGACGCCCTGCCCCTCCTGCGCGATGATGATGGTCGTTGTTCCCAGATCGATGCCGATATCATTCTGTGCCATAATGTGATGTTCCTTTCTCTGCGTCCCCTAGTTCTATCCTGAAATGCCAATTTTGGCCGGGAAATCAAAACACGTTTTAGTATAACATAGTTGTGCGGAAAAATAAACCCATCCCGCTGGGCTTTGCATCATTCTTCCAGCTTCTTCTGCTCTGCCGGGATGCCCTGCTGCAGCAGGGCGCACAGGCCGCTGTACCGCAGGTTCTGCCGGACGTTGCTCATCATCCGGTTCACGACGTCCCGCCGTCCCGTGACGATGCAGAGCTTCCGGGCGCGGGTCACGCCGGTGTAGAACAGATTGCGGTAGCAGAGCCTTGGCGGCACCTGCGCCACCGGCAGGATCACCGCCGGAAACTCGCTGCCCTGACTTTTGTGTACCGTGATGGCGTAAGCGATCTCCAGCTCATTGAGGTTCTCCGCCGGGTAGATGAGCCGCCGGTCGTCCATCCGCACCACCATCGAGCGCTCCCGCATGTTGATGGATTCCACGATGCCGATATCGCCGTTGTAGGCCCCAACACCCTGTTCACCGCCGATGCGCTGCCAGACGATCTCATAATTATTGCGCACCTGCATTACTTTATCGCCCACGCGGAACACCCGCGCCGCACTTTGCAGCTGCGGTTTTCCTTTTTGTTCCGGATTGAGGAGGTTTTGCAGCTCCACATTGAGGGCCTGTGTGCCGGTGGGGCCGAGCTTGGTCGGGCAGAGGACCTGAATATCCCGGATGGGATCGAAGCCGTAACTGCGGGGCAGACGAGTCGTGACCAAGTCGCAGACCAGCTTCTGCGCCGCGTCGCCGTCCGATTCCAGAAAAAAGAAATCGTCCGTCTTGCCGCCCTTTTGCAGCGGCTCGTTCGAGATGATATGATGCGCATTCTCGACGATGAGGCTCCGCGCCGCCTGACGGAAAATTTCATTCAGGCAGACCGTCGGGACCAGCTGGGAGCGGATGATCTCGCCCAGAATGTTGCCCGGTCCGACGCTGGGCAGCTGGTCGGCATCGCCGACCATGATGATGCGGCAGCTGTAGCGCAGGGCCGCAATGAGCGCCTGAAACAGCTTGACGTCCACCATACTCATCTCGTCAAGGATGACGACATCGCACTTGAGCAGGTTCTTGTCGTTGTGGATGAAGCTGACCACGCCGCCGGAGTAATCCACTTCCAGCAGCCGGTGGATGGTGGACGCCTTGCGTCCGGTCAGTTCGCTCAGCCGCTTGGCCGCGCGGCCCGTGGGTGCGCAGAGCGCCACCCGTTCCGCCTGATGCTCGAGCAGCTGCAGAATGGCATTGACCGTTGTGGTCTTGCCCGTGCCGGGGCCGCCGGTCAAAACCAGACAGTTCTCGGTCATGGCCTTGCGGATGGCTTCCTTTTGGAGCGGCGCATAGGCAAAGCCCTGCGTCAGTTCCAGCACCTGTATGTTTTTGTCGAGGTCCCGGGCGGTCTGCTTGCCGCGCCGGGTCAGCAGCGCCAGACGGTCCGCGATGTCCTGTTCCGCCGCCAGAAGGTCCGGCAGATAGATATACGGCGTCCCGTCGAACATTTTCACGCCGAGTTCTTCCGTCTCGATACAGTGGTCCAGCGCACGGGCCAGCTTTTCGGGCGGCTGATGGATGAAGTTGGACGCCGTTTCCAGCAGCTGGGTGCGGGGCAGACAGGTGTGGCCGTTGCCCGCGTTGTGGCGCAGGGTGCGCAGAAGGGCGGCTTCCAACCGCTGGGCGCAGTCCCCTTCCATATGATAATACTGCGCGATGCTGTCCGCATGACGGAAATCCAGCTGCAAGGGTTCGCCGCAGAGCAGATAAGGATTCGACGAGATGGCGTTCATCGCACTGGGTCCAAAGACGCGGAACACCTCCATCGCACGGCGGGGGCTGATCTCGAACTGCGCCAGATAGGCGATCAATTCCCGCATCCCGAACATCCGCTTGAACTCCTGCTGGATGCGGTCGGCCTTGTCGGCGGAGATGCCGGGAATTGCCGTCAGCTGGGCGGGGTCGTTTGCAATAATTTCCAGCGCCTGTGCGCCGAATTTATCAATAATTTTATTCGCGGTCCGCGCGCCGATGTACGGCAGCGACCCGCTTGCAAGGAAAGCGTAGACGGCCTCAAGGTCCTTGGGCATGTCCGTCTCGCACTCCTGCGCGTGGAATTGCCGGCCATAGGTGGCGTGATTCTCGAATTTGCCCCGGCAGACGACGCTTTCGCCCGCGTGAAGCTCGCCCACAATGCCGCAGACCACGGTCATCACACCGCCGCCGGAGATCTCGAACACAGTGTAGCCGTTGTCCGGATTTTCGTAGATGATATCCTCGACCGTCCCCTCGATCTGTTCCAATTCCTGCTCCATCGGCTCCACCGCCCTCTCTACGACATAATTATGAATAGTATAATATAAAAAGAAGCGTTTTGCAACGCATCCTCGCGGCAAAACGCTTCTTTTTATTTTTTACAGGTTCGCGTGCGGCGTCTGCTTTTCCTTTTGCAGACGGCGGTACACGACGATGTACGCCGGGATCAGGAAGAAGCACGCAAAGAACCACGCCACCGGGTTCGCGATACAGGCCGCAAAGTAGCCCCACATCGGCACGAACAGGCCGACCAGTGCGCGGGCCACCATCTCAGCCACACCGGCGAACATCGCCAAGCCGGAATAGCCAAGACCCTGAATCGTATAGCGGTATATGATGAGGACCGCCAGCGGGATATAGAACACGCTGTTCCAGAAGATGAAGCTCTGCGCGTTTGCCATGATCTCGGCCTCCCCTGCCTCAAGGAACAGGCCGATCAGCGGCTTATCCGCCACGCGCAGGATGAGGAAGGACGCGATGCTGTACACACAGCCGATGCCCAGCGCCGTATTGACGCCCTTGTTCACGCGGCCAAGGTCATGTGCGCCCATGTTCTGGCTGGCGTAGGTCGTCATGGCCGTGCCGATGCTCTCCAGCGGGACGGACAGGAACTGTGCCGCCTTGCCGCCAGCCGTCTGCGCGGCCACGATGTCGCTGCCCAAACCGTTGACGGCGCCCTGCAGCAGCACGCTGCCGATGGCTGTGATGCTGCACTGTAAGCCCATCGGGATACCCATGTTGCAGAGCTTGGCACAGTGCATCTTGCTGAGCTTGCTCTCTTCCTTGGACCAGCGCAGCTCACTGTAATGCTTCATAATATAGAGCAGACTGCCCAGACCGGCCACGGCCTGACTGAACACGGTCGCGAAGGCCGCGCCGAACACCCCCATCTTGAACACGATGATGCACAGCAGGTCCAAGCCGATGTTCAGAAAGCTTGCCACCAGCAGGAAATACAGCGGGCGCTTGCTGTCGCCGAGGGCACGCATCAGCGCGCTGGTCATGTTGTACAGCAGCGTGAACGGGATGCCCACAAAGATGGTGCGGATGTAGATATCTGCCAGATCGATGATGTTGTCCGGGGTGTTGGTCCAGACCAGAATGGAGCGGGTCATCGCCACGGTGACCACAGTCAGCACCGCCGCAAAGAACACCGACAGCCAGACCGCGTTGGCCGTGTAGCGGCGCATCTCATGGTAATCCTTCGCGCCGAAGGTCCACGAGATGGGGATGGAGAATCCGCACGCGATGCCGTTGACGAAGCCCAGCACCAGATAGTTCAGGCCGCCCACGCTGCCGACCGCCGCCAGCGCTTCGACACCGACGAACCGGCCCACGATGATGGTATCGGCCAGATTGTAGAACTGCTGGAACAGACTGCCCAGCATCAGCGGGACCGCAAAGGCAAGGATCAGCTTCAGCGGGCTGCCCTGCGTCATGTCTTTTGTCATATCAGCGCCCTCCTTTGGGGGTCATCACAGATCACAAAAACGATTTTTTGCCGACAAAAACGCCCTGCCGGACAAGGGGCAGGACGTTTTGCGATTTACGAATGAGATTATAACAGATTGCGGTAATTTTTCAAGATGATTCTTTTGATAAGGGTGCACGATATTTTACCGCAAAAATTAGTGATTTTGCGCATATCCGTTCAGCGTGCCAGCTGGCGGTAAATGTTGACGGCATCCTCGATGTGATACGGCTCTGTTTCGTGGTTCCCTTGCGCCCCGGCGGTGACGAGAAAATACGTTTTTCCTTTGATCTGTGCGGCGCTGGCAAGGCAGAGGCCCGCGCTGCTGGTGTAGCCGGTCTTGCCGCCTAAAATGGTCCCGTTCCGCAGGGCCGTTCCGTCTAGTTCCCGCCAAAATGTGCTGGCCATCGTGAAACCCTCCGGGTGGAGATTCGTGGGCTGCACCGTGTAGCGCTGAGCGCTCAGGAGGGTGCGGAACGTCTCATTTTGCAGCGCCGCCCGCAACAGAAGCGCCATATCCCGCACGGTAGACACATGTTCCGGATCGTGCAGACCGGTTGGGTTGCAAAAATGGGTGCTCGTCATCCCCAGCTCTGCCGCCTTCTGGTTCATCAAGGCCACGAAGGCTTCCTCTGAGCCGCTCACCTCCCGGGTCAGCGCTTCACAGCACTCTGCGCCCGAAGGCAGCATCGCGCCGTACAGCAGGTCTTGGACGGTCGCCGTCTCTCCGGGCTGGAATCCCGCCATTGAGGCCCCCTGCTCCTGCAAGCTTGGGAAAATGTCCTCCGGCAGGGTCACGCTCTGGTCCAGCGAGGGGCCGTTTTCGAGGGCCAGCAGAACGGTCATCATCTTGGTCATCGAGGCCGGATAAATTTGTGTGTCGGCGTTCTTTTCCGCCACCACTTCCCCGCTGTCGTCCATGAGGATGGCTTCCGGGCTGACAAGATCGTTCAGCCGCACCCGGCGCGGCCACACCAGCAGAAGCACCAGCAAAATCAGCAAGAGCCAAAACAGCAGACGGCGCATCCTTTTCTTCCGAATTTTTCGAGCGGAACGTTTCATCTTTTCCACATCCTTTCGCTCTCTAAAACGGAGCTTGGGCGGGTTTTCCTGCACGAGATGCAAAAAGGGACCGCCGTGCAGTCCTTTGCACAGCGGTCCCTTGGGTCAGATTTTATTGGATGCTCAGCGGATCTCGATGCCCAGCTTGAACTTCAGGTTGCCCAGCACCTTCTTGACGGTGCGCTCGACCTGCTCCGCAGAAACTTCTGCACTGGGGTCTGCCAGCGTCAGAGAGAATGCCATGCTCTTCTTGCCTTCGCCGAGGTTTGCACCGCGGTAGATGTCGAACAGCTTGACATCGGTGATGAGCGGGCTTGCCTTTTTGATAGTCTCCTCGATCTCGCCGCAGGTGACCTTTTCCTCGCAGACGAGGGCCAGATCGCGCTTGACAGATGCATAGGGGCTGAGCGGCTTATAGCGCAGCTCGCCGTCCACGCAGGACATCAGGGCCTCGTAGTCCAGCTCGCCCAAATAGATGTTCTGGCTGTCCTTCTGGTCCTTTGCGATCTCCAGCTCGCCGTTGATCTCGTTGGAAAGCTTGCCGAACACGCCCAGACGCTTGCCATTGCAGGAAACAGCGGCGCTGATGCCGGGGTGCAGCCAAGGCGTCGTCTCGCGCTCGTAGGCGAAGCTCAGGCCAAAGCCGGCGGCCAGCGCTTCCATCGCGCCCTTGACCGTGAAGAAGTCCTCTTCCGGACCAAATGCGCCGATGCACAGGGTCTGGCGCTCGTGGGGATGCTCATTGATGGGCAGCTCCTTGGCCAGATAGACCGGAGCCATCTCGAACAGACGGCCCTCGGTGTTGCCCTTCTTGAGGTTGTCCACGATGACGTTCAGCATGGACGGCGTCAGCAGGGTGCGCATGATGGACAGGTTCTCGCTGATGGGGTTCAGGATGCGGATGGCCTTGCGGGCTGCATCGTCAGCGGGGATGTGGAGCATATCCAGCTCGGCGTTGGAATAGAACGCCAGCGTGGATGCCTCATAGAAGCCCTGTGCCGCCAGCAGACGCTTGGTCTTGAGCTGCTGCTTCTGCTCGTAGTTCAGGCCGCCGTTGGTGACCGAGGCGGTGTTCAGGAAGGTGGGCACGATGTGGTCATAGCCGTACTCACGGATGACCTCTTCGGCCAGATCGGGGAAGCTCTCGACATCCTCGCGGTAGAGCGGAGCGGAGACGTCCCAGCTGCCGTCAGCCTGAACGTCCACCGTGAACTCCAGACGCTTCAGGATGTCGATCATGGTCTGGTCGGGCACGGTGATGCCCAGTACGCCGCAGATCTTGGCCGGGGTGGTGACGATGTGCTTGCGCTCCAGCGGACGGCCATCGGTCAGGTCGTATTCCAGCGTGGTGATGTCGCCGCAATCCAGCTCCTGAATGAGGTGCAGAGCGCGGGCAAGGCCCAACTCGGGAGAGTGGCGGTCCACGCCCTTTTCATAGCGGGCGGAAGAATCGCTGTTCTGGCCCAGTGCACGGCTGGTCTTGCGGACACTGTCGCGGGCAAAGGTGGCGCACTCGAACAGCAGACTGGTGGTGTTCTCGTCCATGCCGGAGTTTGCACCGCCCATGATGCCGGCCAGTGCCACCGGCTTCTCGGCATCGCAGATGACGAGGTTGTTGGGGTTCAGGGTGAACTCCTTCTCGTCGAGGGTGACGATCTTCTCGCCCTCGTGGGCGCGGCGGACGTCGATGGTCCGGCCAGCGACCTTGTTCAGGTCAAAGGCGTGCATGGGCTGGCCCATTTCCAGCAGGGTGTGGTTGGTGATATCGACCACATTGCTGATGGAGCGCAGACCGCACAGTGCCAGATGACGCTTCATCCAGCGGGGAGACTCGCCCATCCGGATATTGCGGACATAGTGTGCCATATAGCGGGGGCACAGGTCGGGTGCTTCCACCTTGACGGTGATCGGCTCGTCGGCGTCGCAGACGGTCTTGTAATCCATGGCGGGCATGTGCAGCGGCTTGCCCAGAATGGCGGAGACTTCGCGGGCGATGCCGAGGACGGACTGGCAGTCCGGGCGGTTTGCGGTGATGGAGATATCGAAGATGTAGTCATCCAGACCGACCACCGGTGCGATATCCGTGCCGGGGACCGAATCCTCGGGCAGGATGAGCAGACCGTAGACCTCAGAACCCGGGAACAGGTCCTCGTTCAGGCCCAGCTCCTCGCCGGAGCAGAGCATACCGTTGGACTCCACACCCTGCATCTTGCGGGCCTTGATCTTGATGCCGCCCGGGAGGGTGGAACCATCCAGAGCAGCGGGGACGCAGTCGCCCAGCTTCATATTCGTTGCGCCGGTGCTGATGCGGATGTCGTGGCCGTACTCGCCGCAGTCCACCACGCACTTGGTCAGGTGCGTGCCTTCCTGCTTCTCCATCTCCACGATCTTGCCGACGACGACCTTGCTGATGCCGGCATCCAGCGGGATCAGCTCCTCGACCTCAAAGCCGCAGGAGAAGAGCTTTTCCTCCAATTCCTGCGCGGTGACGTCGATATCGACCAATTCTTTTAACCAACTGAAAGGTACTTTCATTGTTTGCTCTCTCCCCTCTTATTCATGGAACTGCTTGAGGAACTCCAGATTGTTCTCGAACATCAGGCCGATGTTGTTGATGCCATACTTGAGCATGGCGATGCGCTCGATGCCGATGCCGAAAGCAAAACCGGAATACTCATCCGGGTCGATGCCGCAGTTCTCGAGGACCTTGCGGTTGACGACGCCGCCGCCGAGGACCTCGATCCAGCCGGTGTGCTTGCACAGGGGGCAGCCCTTGCCGTGGCACTCGAAGCAGCTGACATCGACCTCGACGCTGGGTTCGGTGAACGGGAAGTAGGACGGACGCAGACGGGTGCGGGTGTCGTCGCCGAACAGTTTCTGCACGAAGGTGTTCAGTGCGCCCTGCAGGTCGCCCAGCGTGATGCCCTTATCCACGACCAGACCTTCCATCTGATGGAACATCGGGCTGTGGGTGGCGTCGGAATCCGAACGGAACACGCGGCCGGGAATGAGCACCTTGATGGGCGGCTTCTGGGAATCCATGGTGCGGATCTGGCCGCCGGACGTCTGGGTGCGGAGCAGGAACTCGTCGGACAGATAGAAGGTATCCTGCATATCGCGGGCAGGATGGTCCTTCGGGACGTTCAGACGGGTGAAGTTGTGGTCGTCATCCTCGATCTCAGGGGCATCGGCGACGGCAAAGCCCATGCCGGAGAACACGTCGATGATCTGGTTGGTGACCAGAGTCAGCGGGTGCAGACCGCCCACGGTGCGGGTCTTGGCGGGCAGAGTGATGTCCACCGTCTCAGCGGCGTTGCGGGCAGCCAGCTCGGCTTCCTTCACCTTGGCGGCAGCGGCATCGTAATCTGCCTGAACCTTCTGCTTGAGTTCGTTGATGATCTTGCCCATGGCGGGGCGCTCTTCCGGCGCGACCGAGCGCAGATTCTTCATCAGCGCAGGGATCTTGCCGTTTTTGCTCAGATATTCCTGCCAGAACGAGGCCAGCGTCTCCTTGGAAGAGACCTGACCGAGGCTTTCTTCTGCCTGTTTGGCCAGCTCGTCGATCATTGCTTGCATGGAAATTCTCTCCTTCTCGGTTTTCGTGTTGTTCAGCGGACAGCAAAAAAGCTCCGTCCCGCCCTGCCTTTCGGCAAAGGGGACGAAGCTGTAAACTTTACTCCGCGGTACCACCCGGTTTCCGCTCTCAAAAAAGCGGCGCTCAAACGCCGTAACGGGGCGCGCCGTCCCGCACTAGCAGACCCAAAAGGCCGTTCACACGGGCCGCTCGGGAGCGAACTTCGGCGCAAATATCTCTCGGAAGCCCTTTCAGCCGGTGAAGCTTCTCTCTTTGCCGGACCTCTTGCGCGTACTTTCTCCGTCGCTGCGTTTTTGCGTATTCAGGTTTTATCACCAGATGACATCTTACCACATTTCGGTCAGGTTTGCAAGCGCGGGAAGGGATTTTGTAACTTTTTCCCGTTTTTGCTTGTGTTTTCCGCCCGGATGTGTTATGCTGGGCCTAACGTTTTACTGGAAGGAGGGTGCACCCAGATGGGTTGGAATGGCTGCGTTTTCTTTAAGAAAGGAAACCCCTAAGCTTTTCCGGCTCGAAGTGCGCCCATTTTTCGAAACTCTTTGTCTGCTTCGCCGTCCGCTCTCCCGCAGGGCAGGGCTTTGGCAGGTCGGGCAGGTCGTTCTTCCAGCAAAGCGTGGAGCATGATTTTTTGCGCCGCGTAGCTTTGCTATGGGGCGTTTTTGTTTTACCTAAAAATGTGCGCACTTTCTATTCCGCAGTTCCTTCCAACCGAAATAGAAAGGGTGTTTCCCATGCATCATAAGATCAACTTGAAACAGCAGCTTGGCTGTGTTTATATGTCCAATTTCTTCTCTGGTCTGCGCATCACCGACGCCGTGTGGGTGGCGCTGCTGGCCGCACGCGGATTCTCGCTCTGGGAGATCGGTCTCGCCGAGAGCGTTTTCCACGTCGTCAGTCTCCTGTGCGAAGTGCCAAGCGGCATGGCGGCAGATCTTCTGGGCCGCAAAAAGGCCCTCGTTTTTGGCGGTGCGCTTGCCGTCACCTACAATCTGCTGATGGCGTTTGCACCAAACCTGTTCGCCATCTGCTTCGCCATGGCGCTGAATGCGCTGTACAACACCATGTTCTCCGGAACCTTCACAGCGCTCATCTACGACAGTCTCAAACTGGAAGGACGCGAGGACGAGTACATCCAGATCTCCGCCAACGGCTCTCAAATTTCCATGCTGGCCAATGCGGTGGGTTCGCTGGCCAGTCTGCTCAAGCGCTTCCTTGGCTTTGCGGGCTTCTATCTGCTCAGCGCCGCCTTTGAGGGAATTTCCACGCTCGCCTGTCTTTTCATGAAAGAGCCGATCGTCACTGAAGCACAGGCCAACAGGCAAAAGCAGACTCTGCGCGACCTGCCCGGTCAGTTCGCCCAGCTGGTGAAGGACAGTCTGCAAATTCTGCACACCAGCCCGCTGGCGGTGAAGCTGATCGCGTCCAGCGCCGTTATCTCAGTTCCCAGCTATCTGACCAAGATGTTCCTGCAGCAGCGGCTCGTGGAGCTGGGCTGGCCCACTGAAATGCTATTTCTTCCCCTGCTTCTGGGCGGCATTTCCTGCGTGCTGGGCACGGAGATCGGCCGCCGGGTCCGGTTCCGTTCCATGCGCCGGTTCTATGCCGTTTGTTCCCTGCTCTGCGGCGCGGGCACGCTGCTGGTGGGCGTTGCCCCCGCATGGGGCGGCATCTTTGGCATGATGCTGGTGCAGAGCGTGCTGGAAGTCTATCTCCTGCACGAGAGCCAGAAGCTGAACGATGCCATCCCCAGCGACCAGCGCGCCACCATCATCAGCGTGGACAGCATGGCCTACAGCCTGTTGATGATCCCCGCAAGCCCGCTTGTCGGTGCTGTCGGCGACTTGTTCGGTCAGGCCGGCGCAGGGCTGGCGCTGCTGGGCATTGTGGTAGCGGTGAGCAGTGGGGTGATCTATCGCTTCAGCCGCAGCTAATGATTTCATTTTCATTGAATGTGTAAAAGATAAAAAACGAGCATCCGTGAGAAGTCCCCCTGATTTTGGGAAATCAGAGGGGCGAGCGCGGATGCTCATTCTTTTTATTACAAGCCGATCTCAGCCATAGCACTTTTTACAGGCTGTAAATCCTCGGTCTTTTGCTGTGGAAAGCGACACCTTTTCCGGGTCTTTCATTCCGCTGCAAGACGACTTTTTGTGATACTTTTTGCCCGTCTTTGGAATCCACACCTGTTCTTCTGTTTTTTCTTCGTCGAAATAGTTTGCACCGTGGCGGTCCCAGCCGCCGTATTGCCCACAGACGGCGTTGCCGCCCACGCAGCAGGACTGCAAAAAACACTCAGGCAAATCGCCAGAGCAGCCGCTAATACGCGAAATTTTTTCATAACATCATTTCTCCTTTCAGCTTTTTCCTATGTTTTCTAAAGTCATTATATCATTTTATGTTTAATTGTAAACTTATTTATAACATATCTTTCAGCCTTTCTGTATCTCATAATAGACATAGGGTGATGACAATGGATGAACTTCGAATCAAAAAGCTAACAGAACCTGTGATGTTTACAATTCGTGTAGATAAGAGCATCGTCGATTTCTATGATGATTTGGCGCGGAAAACCAATCGTTCCCGCAACGAACTCATCGGTCTTGCTCTGGAATATGCGAAAGACAAAATCAAAATCGAACCATGATAACAGCAAAGGCTCCTATCCAATGAATGGACAGGAGCCTTTGCTTATTATACCTTGAGTCACTCGCAAAAACAAGAAGTCCCGTCGGAACTCCGATGGGACTTCTTTTACTCTATGGACCTGGAGGGATTCGAACCCTTGACCTCTCGGATGCGAACCGAACGCTCTCCCAGCAATATCGCTTTTGTGCACACCTTGCGTACCGTGAGAAAATGGAAATCAACGTATATTCGTACATATAAAACATTCTGCCAGCCCAATGGACTTTTAGGGCCGCAAGTATGGCATTCAAGTCGCCGATTTTCAGGATGAAGCGATTTGGGGCATAATATGGTTGGCGGACAAGTGAGCTACAGGCCCTTGAGATGTAGCTCACTTGGGGGGCAGATATATCGCATCCCGATTCACAATAAAACACGATGTACCGTAAAAGCGCAGTTTCTACTCTCAACGACTGGAAGATTCGCTTTTTATGTTTGACAACAAGTTATAGATTGAAAAGAGAACGCATACACGATAAACTTTATATAGTATCATGTAGATTAAAAGGAGGCCCAACCATGAGTGTCAAATACACTACCCCTGCCCAGCACAAGAACAACCTCCGCAATGTGTACGGCACCTTTGCCATTGAAGGCATGACCATCAGCAAAGATACGCGCAGCAACCTTGACCGCATTGGCAGCGGTCAGGCCAGCTATCAACAGGTCGTGAATGAATTGCGTGCAAAGTATGCGAAGAAGGGCTGATTATGTTCTCGAAGTATGATGTCTACACCACGGTGCAGTCCATGTATTGCTACCCCGATACGGATGTTCTGATCAACAAGCTGGACATCCGTGATAAAGCCGAACTCAAACAGACCGAAGAAGAATTTACGGCAGTAAAACAGATGGCTCTGTTGCAGGAGTCAATCAAGGGACGTTTTACCAAAACTCACCTGTTTCGGATTCACCGTTTCCTTTTTGAAGATGTGTACCCCTTTGCAGGACACATCCGCAAGGAACAAATCAGCAAGGGCGACACGATGTTCTACCCGCCAGATCTGATTGACCTGGAATTAGAGCGCGTGTTCAAAAACATTCACTCTAAGAAACTGCTTGCGTAAGCTGTGTTCCGTTTACGGCGAAGCCTTTCGTTTTGTTTGCAAATTCAGATGAACCGCAACGAATCTTAACAGGAACCGAATGGTTTTGCCAAGGAAAGTTGGTCGCAAAGAAAAAGACTTTGTGCTATACTGTGTTAAAAATCATTGCAAAGGTAGGAATATCATGAACCCTGCAAGAAAGCTGTATCTGGATAATATTCGCTGGATGACGGTGGTTTTGGTGGTGATCTACCATGTGGTCTACATGTTCAATGGCGTGCAGCCTTTTGGAGTGATCGGCCCCTTCCGGGAGCATCAGTTACAGGATTGCTTTCAATATCTGGTCTACCCTTGGTTCATGGCATTGCTGTTTGTTGTGTCGGGAATGAGCGCACGGTACTGTCTGCAAAGCCACACCACAAAACAATTTCTGAAAGATAAAACCCGCAAGCTGCTGGTTCCGTCCACGATCAGCTTGTTCGTGTTCCAGTGGCTTCTTGGTATCTATAACCTGAAAATTGGCGGCGGACTGAACATTGCGGGCCTTCCGATGCCTATAGTATATCTGATCACCGTGCTGTCCGGTGTAGGACCTCTGTGGTACATCCAGATGCTCTGGCTGTTCTCCATGCTTTTGCTGGTGGTTCGGAAAATTGAAAAAGACCGGGTCTGGAACTTCTGTTCCAAAGCACCGGTCTGGAGCATTCTGATGCTGACGATCATTGTTTATGGTTCGGCACAGGTGCTGAACACCCCGGTCGTCACCGTTTATCGGTTCGGTATTTATGGATTCTGCTTCTTTGCAGGCTATTTTCTGTTTTCCCACGAGGAAGTAATGGAACGGCTGTGTAAGTGGTGGTGGATGTTTGACTTGGCCTCGGCTGTGCTTGGCATCTCGTACACCGTGCGCTATTTTGGTGAAAATTACGCTATTGCACCGGTTCTGAACAACATCCACGCCTGCGTCTATTGCTGGTTTGCCATTCTTGGAATCCTTACAACGATGAGAAATTATGCCGACATCTCAACCGCATTCACACACTGGATGGCAAAGAAATCATGGGGCTTGTACATTTTTCATTATCTGCCCATTGCTGTGATCTCGTATGAACTGCACGAACAAGCCCCGGACACGCCGGAAGTGCTGGTCTATCTGCTCGTGGGCATCGGTGCCTTTGTGGGCGCGTTTCTGCTGAATGAACTCATCAGCCGAATCCCGATCCTGCGTTGGTGCGTCCTTGGTATCAGAAAGGAGAAAAAACGTGTTTAAGGACAATTTGATCTCGCTTCGTAAGATCCACGGTTACTCACAGGACGAACTGGCGGAAAAAATCGGAGTGACCCGCCAGACCTTATCAAAATACGAGACCGGAGAATCTCTGCCGGACATCGAACGGTGCAAGCGGCTGGCAGATGTTTTCGGCGTTTCCATGGATGACCTCGTGAACTACGAGAAAACCGACCGGGAAAACTTAGGGCTGGAAGTGCCACCCAAAGGAAAACACGTTTTCGGCATGGTGAAAGTGGGAGATAAAGGGCAGATCGTCATCCCTGCAAATGCACGGAAGATATTTGACATACAACCGGGAGATAATCTGCTGATCCTTGGGGACGAGGAGCAAGGCATCGCCATCCTCAAAGAGAAAAGTTTTCTGGAACATCTGCGTCTGATGGAACGTATGCGGCACATGGGATCCGGCGAATGATCAGACCCAGCGGAAAATACCCTCCCTGCACCGAATGCTGCGAAGCTGCGTATGGTTTATCCCTAGCAGTGCATCCATCTCCTGTGCAGCATTCTCATAGCGGCTGTTCTGGTGATGTACCAAAATGTAGTCCACTTCCCTGATCTTCCCGGATGCCTGTTGGCAGAAGCTGCGTACAGGAGCAGCCAGTGCAAAGACCCAAATGGGAGAACAGATCGTCACGTGGTCATACTGCGTCAGGTCAACGCTCACAGGTTCAATGGGCATTGCCCAGCGGTGCATCCCATAGCGTCCGCACCACCAGAAGCCCAGAGTTCCCTCTGTGCGCTCCGTGGAGCGAACTTCATAGAGAGCGGCACCGGTCTGATTTGCTTCTTCCATCGCCTGCTTTTTTACATAGCCCATCCGTGAAAAATAGACCACCAGCCGTTTGGGGTTCGTTCCGATATTGGGATAATCACCTTCCCAAACTGCAAATTGCTCCTGCCGATCAAATACCCATGCGGCATACCCAGTTGCAGCCTGACAGAAACCGATCACAAAAAACGCCGTAGACATGAAATTCAGCGGGAACATATAAAACTGGATGCAGATCCACAACATGAGCGTCACCCCGAAGATGCCGCCCAAAATAACGCCAGACTTCTTCTTCGCAAGCAGCAGCCCGGCGGCGGTCAGGTTCGTGAGACCGTTTACAATCAGCAGTGCGCAGCCGGAAAAGGTAAAATCCTGAAAGACGATCTCTGCAAAGGGCAACACCTGAAAATAAGGGAGCATGGTGTCCATTCCCATCAGCTTTCCGCTGGGGTCCAGCAGCATCCCAAGGGCACCGCCTACTGCGCCGATGGCTACAAAGAGCGTCCAGAAAATCAATAGGTGGCGGGCTGTCTGGTATCGAGAGTGTTGTTTCATTTTGTTTTCCTCCATAGTAAATAAAAAAAGACGCAGTGCAAAACCATTTTTCGGTCAGCACTGCGTCTTGCGTCTGTCTGAAATGTTCTTTTTTGATAGGACGTGTTTTCTACCCATGCTCACGCTGCATCACGTTCATAGAGATCTCCTTTGGAAAATAGCATTTGACAAACTAACGCTCGTTAGCTATACTATAGTCGTTGCAATGCTGGTTGTCAAGAGTTCCTTTGCATCTTACCGCCGGAATTCTGCATCATACGATGCTTTCTATTGACAGCCTGAAATCTTTATCTTATCATAATGCCAGACGCTTAGACGCAGTGCAAGCCGAAAGAATCGGTTTTGTGTTGCGTCTTTTGTTTTATAGGAGAAAGATCATGAGCAAGTATGAACCATTATGGGAATGGGTCGGAAAGCAACCTGCAAAGAACCTTACGCTGACCTTTGCGGAAATTCAGCAGATTCTTGGCTTTCCCATCGACCACTCGTTTTTGACCTATAAAAAAGAACTGTTGGCTTATGGGTATCGGGTGGGCAAAATATCCATGAAAAAGCAGACAGTAAACTTTCAAAAAACATCGGATTTGCGTGATTGACACGAAACGTATCGCTATTGTGATGAACTGATTCTTTCGTGACACAGTTTCTTTTGCTATGGTGGATGCAGGCGAAACGCCTTAATATCAACCAACGAAAGGAACTTGAACATGAAAAAGAATCAAAACGTACTTGCCGGAATTTTACTTCTTGTGGGGTTTGCCGTATGGACATTTCTCATTCAAGAGGTTGATGTGCAACCGATTGGCCCGAATGGAAGTTCTGTCGGCTTTGCTACATTAAACGGTTGGTTCCACCAACTGACCGGTATACATTGGATGCTCTATACCTTGACCGACTGGCTCGGGCTGGTGTCCATCTGTGTTTGCCTGATTTTTGCAGGTGCAGGCTTTGTCCAGTTAGTGCAGCGCAAGAGCCTGTTCAAAGTCGATTTGGATATTATCATGCTGGGTGCTTATTATGTGCTGGTGATTTTTGGCTATCTGCTGTTTGAAATGGTGCCAATCAACTACCGTCCTGTTCTAATCGAGGGCTTTCTGGAAGCGTCCTATCCGTCCTCGACCACGCTGTTGGTTCTGAGCGTGATGCCGACATTGTATTTTCAGGCACAGCGGCGGCTTACCTCAAATGCGCTCCGGCAGACCATTCTCATTTTTTCCGTCCTGTTTTCTGCTTTTATGGTCATTGGGCGGCTGGTTTCTGGTGTCCATTGGCTGACCGATATTATGGGAGCCGTTCTGTTAAGCAGTGGGATGTTTCAAATTTACAAAGCCTATGTCAACTTGTTGTGTAAGGAGTAACCTCGAATGGAGCTGAATGAAAAATTGCAGGAACTGCGAAAAAGCAAAGGCATGACGCAGGAAGAACTTGCAGAAGTACTTTATGTTTCACGGACTGCAATCTCAAAGTGGGAATCTGGCAGAGGAACTCCCAGCATCGAATCCCTGAAGCAAATCGCTGCGTTTTTCTCGGTTTCCATTGATGATTTATTGTCCGCTGAAAAAGCTCTGTCCATTGCAGAGCAGGAACATAAAATCCGCCAGCAAAATCAAGTCCATTTATGGAATGGAATCATAGATGTATGCTCGGCAGGATTGATTTTCCTGCCGCTTTATCCGAATGCTGTCGGACAAACCGTTTATGCTGTAAATCTGCTTTCCTATACCAATCGGATCCATCGTTCCATTTGTATGCTGCTGTTTTTGGCTCTGATCCTGACAGGTGTCGTCAAGACACTGCTGACTTGCCTTGGACGGAAAAAGGAGCAGGGCTTTTTAACCGTTCCTTCCATTATACTCAGCATTTTATCCATTCTGTTTCTGACCGCCGCCAGAATAAGCTATGCAACAGCCGTTGCATTTTTGTTGCTGATACTGAAAGGTATCTTGCTTTTCTGCGGTCCACACACAAATCTTGTCAAATAGTAAAGTAAGGAGTATTTCTATGACAAAGCGAACACGACAATACCTTGGCATTCTGGCTGCGATTGCCGCCTACTACCTTGTACATGAAGGTGCGCACTTACTGCAAAAATTTGCACCAGTTCCAGTAAAGTTTTCCGTGCCATATTTTATTACATTACCATCGCATTTTTAGTGCTGGACCCACTGTATCTTAGCGTTCTGTACTGCTTCTTTGGCGGCGGCGACATGAACGGTATCCGGCTTCTTTGCCCGGAATGGATGGCAAGGGCGGGCTTTGGAGCCATTTTGCTTGCAAATGGCATCGTATTCTGGAAAAAAGTTCTGCCTGTTTACAAAAAGTCTTTTGATGGAGGCTACTGATTATGCGGCGAACACAGCTCGGTGCTTCTATGATCGTTGTTGGAATCTGCCTGTTGCGGTTCAAATCATATCTCTTACGTCTTTTATCCAAGGAGGTTATCAATTATGGATCTTATCTTGAAAAAAGCAATCCCGGTGATCTGCATCGCCCTTGCTGCACCACTCGTTTTTTCCTCTTGCAGCCGGACAACGAGTTCTTCCGAAACAACTGCTCCGGCAAGCAGCATGGCGCAGGAGCAGGCATCCTCTGCCGAATCGGATGATCTGGCAGGAAGTTCAGCTCCTTCTGATGAAAGCTGGAAAGCCGATTTTGAAAAAAGCCTTTGGGAAAATTACAATGTCACCCCGGAATACTATGAAGATCTGGGGGATGGTATCTATCAGGTTTACGTCAAAATGGATGGAAAAACCGTGCCCTATGTTTGCGTAGATTCTGCTACGGGAGACTATCACGGTTAAACTGAACATAACTGGGGAAATCAGCCTGTGGAAAGCATTGAAGCAATCATGGACGCTGCTGGTCTGCGGTAACGATTTTGTTTCCATTGTCTTAAAAAACTCTTGACAATGGGAACTTTTTTGATTATAGTAAAGCTAACAAACATTAGTTAGCGAAAGGCAAAGAAAAATGGAAGATACCAAGCAGCGCATTCTGGAAAAGTCTCTGGAACTGTTTTCGACCAAAGGATACGATGCCGTCAGTGTGGGCGAGATTGCAAAAGCGGTCGGCATCAAGGCACCCTCGCTGTACAACCACTTCCCCAGTAAACAGGCGATTTTTGATGCGATTTTGGAAACAACTTCAGCGCACTACCAAAAAGACACCGCTGAGATTTCAGTCCATGTACAGGATTCCCAAAAGGATATTCCGGTGTTCTCTCACATCTCGGAAGAATTGTTGGTAGAGAAAGTACGGCAGATTTTCCTTTATTCCCTGCACGATAAAACCGTCAGCCAGTTTCGCCGGATGATGACGCTGGAGCAGTTTCGCTCCCCAGAGCTTGCAGCACTGTTCTCAGAACGCTATGTGGACCGTATGATCGCTTACCATGCAGGAATTTTCCGCTCCCTGATTGCAGGCGGCGAAATTCGGAATGAGGACCCGGATACATTGGCATGGATGTACGTTTCCCCGGTCATCACCCTGCTCAGTGTCTGCGACCGTCAGCCGGAGCGGGAAGCCGACAGCCTTGCAAAGCTGGACGCCCATGTAAAGCTGTTCTTCCGTACCTTTAACATGGAACGAGGTGAAAAATGAAACCATCCGATGAAAAATGGATACTATGCCCTATTTGCGGAGCAAAGACACGCGCACGCTTGCTCCCGGACACGGTATTGCGTAACTTTCCGCTGTTCTGTCCCAAGTGCAGGCAGGAAAGCATTATCAATGCGCAAAACTATCACGTTATAAAAATAAAACCTCAGCCAGACGCAAAGACGCAGTGCTGACCACAAGATCATTGTGGTTGGTGCTGCGTCTTATTTTTTGAAAGCCAGACGATGGATGAGTACCATTGTACAGGAGACAGGTAAACATGAAAAGGTCGTGTTCTGACGTTGCAGATGAATCAATGCGAGGTGGTGTAAAATAATGGCTTCCAGTAAAGAGTATCTTCATTTCATTTTGGAACAGTTATCTGCTTTGGACGATTCCTGCTTTTACATGGGCAGTGTTTCCTTGTGTAGGTGCGATGCCGAATGCGTTGCAGGATGTCAACACCCGTATTTTCTCCGAGTGGCTTCCGGCAGCGTTTTTACAGCTTACCCCTGAAGCACTGCATAGTGCAAAATAGCAAAGAAAGTCGAGAAGAGAATTTTCTGACACGGTATAATGTTCCCTGTAAGGAGCTGAGAAGAATGAAGGAACAGATATTAGCCGTTCAGCGGATGCAGGACTTCATAGAAAATAATAAGTCGGAGGAAATCAGCTTATCTGATCTTGCGCGGGCATCGCTGTTTTCTCCATGGTATGCCTATCGGCTGTTCCGGGATTATCTCGGTCTGACCCCAACCGAGTATATTCGCAAATGTCGGCTCACGCAGGCAGCAAAACAGCTTCGCAGCGGTAAGGTCAAGGTCATTGATGCGGCCTACGATGCTGGTTTCGCCAATGTCGACACCTTCACGCGAGCATTTTATAGGGAGTTTGGGTTAAATCCGAGCGACTACATGAAATATCCTATTCCTCTCACATTCTTCATTCCTTACGGTGCAAAATATCGTGAACTGAGAAAGGAGAATATCGACGTGTCCAACATTCAACCAATTTTCATACAGATTATCCGCAAGCCGGAACGACTTTGCATCATCAAGCGTGGCAAGTGTGCAGAGGACTACTTCCCCTACTGCAATGAAGTCAGCTGCGACGTGTGGGGCATCCTCATGAGTATGAAGTCGCTCTGCGGGGAACCCGTTTCCATGTGGTTGCCGCCCAAATACAAAGAACCGAACACCTCCACTTATGTGCAGGGCGTAGAGGTCGAAACAGATTATATGGGAATGATTCCAGAGGGCTTCGACACCATTCATCTGCCGGAAACAGAATATCTGATGTTCCAAGGCCAGCCCTTCCGCGAGGAAGATTACTGCGAGGCAATCCGCATTGTGCAGGCAGCGATGAACAGCTATGATCCGTCTGTCATTGGCTACCGTTGGGATGATGAAAGTCCGCGTATTCAGATGGAACCACGCGGACAGCGTGGATATATCGAGTTGCGGGCAGTCAGGAGGATTCAGAAATGAGCGAATAAAGCATTTCCATTCAATCTCATTACGCTGTCGGAGTAGCATCCGGCAGCGTTTCTTGTGTTATCTGCCGTTTTACTGCAACTTACCCCCTGATTTTTACAACCTACCGCACCCATCATGGAACGATCGGGCGTTCTGTGCTATATTCTTTACAGGGAAAGGAGTGAGGACATGAAGATAACGGTGGAACAGATCGCTCCAGAGCGAGCGGAAGAAGTTTTGCTGCGGTGCCACGACCCCAAAGAGCCTTGGGTGGAGGAGATCCAAAGCATTGCTGCCGGGCAGATCACCGTCAACGGCATGGCAGACGGGAAACTGTGTCGGCTGAAACTTGGCGACATCTATTATTTTGAAGTGGTGGACGGAAGTGCTTTTTTCTACTGCCAGAAAGAGGTGTTTTCCAGCAAGCAGAAGCTCTACGAATTTGAAGCTCTGTGTGTTGGCACCATGCTGTTCCGGTGCAGCAAGTCCATGGTCCTGAATGCCGGGAAAATAGAGTATGTCCTGCCCTCTCTTTCCGGCCGCTTTGAGGCGGTTCTGGACAATGGCGAAAAAGTGATCATATCCCGGCAGTATGTCAGCACCCTCAAACGGCTGCTGGGACGATAAGGAGGAGCGTATGAAAAAGATCGAATTCTGGCTGCATCGGTTTGTTTTTGTGTATGGACTTATCATGCTCAGCACCTTTTTCATGTGTCTGCTGTTCAACCCCACCAGCGAACTTCCCGTTGTTACGTTTTTTGGACGCTGCATCCTGCTGACGCTGGTCAGTATGCTGACCCTTCTTATCTATACCTCCGGCGAAGAGTTGAGCAATCGTGCATGGTGGGCCCGCACCATCCTGCACGCAATTTTGCTGGAAGTGGTGCTGCTCCCCCTTGCCCATAACTGGGGTTTTTGGTACAACACGCTGGATGGGCTTATTTACGGCACATTTATTCTGGCGGCAAAGGTAATGTGGCATCTCATCGACCTCGGACAGAGCTTTTATATGGCAGCAGCGTTGAATGAACAGATCCGAAAGCGCAAGCGGGAGGAGATCCAGAAGGAGGGTACGAACAATGGATAAAACGGATTGGATACGCTGCCCGAAGTGCGGCAGCAAAACACGCACCATGATCCGGGAGCATACGGTACTGGAAGATTTTCCGCTGTTCTGCCCCAAGTGCAGGTATACCTGCGTGATCCGCTTCAAAGACGGAAAAATGGAAGAAACGGTGCCGGAAAAGGCATAAGGATATAGGAGGATGCTTCGATGGAGTATATCCGAATCACAAAAGAAAACATCGACAGGGAACACATCTGCTGTGCTATGTCCGGCCAACAGAGCCTTGCCAAGAAGGAATGGCTCAAGCAGCGCTTTGAGGAGGGGCTGGTTTTTTACCGCAGCGCAGAGCGCGGCAAGTGCTTTATCGAGTACATCCCGGCAGAAAACGCATGGGTGCCCATTGATGCGGCAGGCTGGCTTTATATCAACTGTCTGTGGGTCTCCGGCTCCCTGAAAGGTCACGGCTATTCCAGCGAACTGCTGGAAGAATGCCTTCGGGATGCCAAGGTGCAGGGCAAAAATGGCGTTTGCATCCTGTGTGCAGAGGGGCGCAAACGGGAGTTTCTCGCTGACCCCAAGTTTTTAACCCATAAGGGCTTCAAGGTTTCGGACATCTCCGATTGTGGGATCAACCTCATGTACCTGCCCTTTGCAGAGAATGCCCAGCCGCCAAGATTCAAGGCCTGTGCTAAGCATCCCAAGGTGGAGGAAAACGGCTTTGTCCTTTACTATACCGACCAGTGCCCCTACACCTGTTATTGGGTGCCAAAGGTGCAGGAGGCGGCAAAGGAACACGGGATTCCGTTCAAAGCTATCCACATCACCGAGAAAGAGACGGCACAGAATGTGCCTGCGCCTGTCACAACATACGCATTGTTCCGGGATGGGAAATTTGTGACCCAGAGCATCCAGTCGGACAAGAAATTCTTGAAATTAGCAGGCGCAGCGGATTGAAGGATTCAGGAGGAAAAAATGAAATACGATCAAACGCTTATAACCCCAAAAGGACTGGCAGTCCACATCCGAAACGGTGCGGCATCCGATGGAAGCGCCGTGCTTGAAAACTTTAATATGACACACGCGGAAACCGATTATCTGCTGAGTTATCCCGATGAAAATCACTTTGATGCGGAACAGGAAAGCCGCTACTTGGAGAAAAAAGCAGCCAGCCCGAATGAAATTGAGCTGATCGCCTTTGTGGACGATAAAGTGGCAGGAACTGCCGGGATCGATGCGATCGGAGCGCAGTATAAGGTGGCGCATCGTGCCGAATTTGGCATCAGTATCCTGAAAGAGTATTGGGGTCTGGGCATTGGGCGAGCCTTGATGGAGGCATGTATCCAATGCGCCAGAACCGCCGGATATGCTCAGTTGGAGCTGGATGTGGTGGCGGAAAACGCAAGAGCGATTTCCATGTACCAGACGGCAGGATTTGTGGAATATGGCAGAAACCCCAAAGGTTTTCGCTCTCGGAACGCTGGATTTCAAAAACTGATCTCCATGCGGCTGGAATTATAAATTTTATCATCGATCAAGACGCCAGACGCTCAGACGCAGTGCAGTCCATAATGTTGGACGGTACTGCGTTTTTTGTTGCAAGAATGGGAAGGGAGTGATTGGCTTGATTGCAATGAACGATGTTAGAGAATTTATTCGTGCAGCATCGCCGTGGGTAGCAATGGGGTTGCTGGTAGCGATTCTGGTGATTCGGGGCGCTGCGTCAACGAAGAATGCGAAGGATGGAACTGCCGAGAACTACGGAATGGATGGAATGTCTTTGGGAACGTGCTTCGGATTATTGATTTCCGTGATGTTCGGAGACTACACCTGCGTTGGGCTTTCCATTGGAATGCTGGTGGGGATGGCGGTTGGTCTGAGTGTTCATAAAGAATAGGAGACCCTGCAATGAAACAGAAAATAAGGACGGCCTCCCTTCTCCTGCTTATGGTTCTGGGAACCGGGCTGGTGCTGATGGCTTGCGGCACCAAAAGCCTTGTTGACAGCCGCACCGCAGGCTCGGATTCTTACGGCCTGAATGTTGAAAGCATGACTGGAACAGACAGCTACCAGATGGAACTGCAGGAGGGCGAAGTGCTTGCGGTCCATTTTGAAACCGTAAGAGGCTCCATGTGCATGGAGATCCAAGCGCCGGATGGAAGCCCTTTGTATGCGGAACTGGAAAAGCTGCTGAGCAGACACGGCTTTCGGATCTATGATTGGCTGGCACCCTGCAACATTCAGACCCGCATCATAGAAAGTGTCGGAGCCAATTTGAAAGCATTTGAACACGTTAATTACTGCCTTGCGGTCAGAAAGGGCTGAAATGCGTTTGAACGTCTTGGAGGTACGTTATCGGCTCCGTGAGTCGAAGCAGTATGAACGCAGTAGCAATGTTTGATGGATTGCTATAAGCGGGTATTGCTCTGCATCTTTTTTCAAAAGGAGTCCTCGTGGAAACACAAATGAAACTGGAGCATAAGATCGAGCTTCGATGGCTGATCCTATTTGCTCTCCCAACTATTTTTTCTAACATCTTTGGAAATCTATATGGCAACGTTATGGGAGCTTCCCTCAGGGGTGGATGGACATTGGCGGAAAGCCTGCGCAACAAACAAGAATATAGGATCACAACATAAGTGCCAGACGCAAAGACGCAGAGCAGAACTTGTGAAAACAAGCTGCCCTGCGTCTTTTTGGCACCAGAAAGGGCCTTCTATGAATTTTTTGAGATTGATTTTTGGGAGAAAAGAGCAATGGGTCGAATTTGAAACTCTGTACTCCACCCAGCGGCTGGAGCAGTTGCGCTTCTTCATGGTGGAAAACCATATTCCGTATAAAGTGCGGGCTGCACTGCTCCCGGTGCCGCTGAATACGCCGATGCCTTCCTGTGCAATGACTCGATCCTTATGGTACGTTGCAGTTCGTTCCGGGGATGTCCACCGGGTGCAGCACTATCTTCGCACGGAAAGGGATACCTAAGATGGAGCAGTTATCGGTGCATCTGCTGTGAACGGCTGGCGTCCTGCTGCTGATCGCAGGGGTGATTTTCGCGATTCTCCAAGTATGGCTCTATACCGGTCTTCTTTGGGCGGGTGCGTTTGGATGCCTGATGGCAGCTCTGAACTTTCGGAATTCCAAAAACGACGGCGGCTAAAGCACACTGCATCTCCGGTAGACAGCTCTACTGGCTGGAACCCTTGCCAGTTGCGGCTGGCCGCCCTTCTTCGAATCCTCTCTGAGTCAGCATAAAAAAGCAAAACGCCCTGCCGGGGTACGGCAGGACGTTTTGTTTTTTATGGACCTAGAGGGATTCGAACCCTTGACCTCTCGGATGCGAACCGAACGCTCTCCCAACAGTCTCGCTTTTGTGCACACCTTGTACACTGTGAGAAAAGAAAAATCAACGTGTATTCGTCTATATAAAATGCTTTGCCAGCCAAACGGTCTTTTGGGGCCGCAAGTATGGCATCCAAGTCGCCGATTTTCAGGATGAAGCGATTTGGGGCGTAATATGGTTGGCGGACAAGTGAGCTACAGGCCCTTGAGATGTAGCTCACATGGGGTTCAGATGTATCGCATCCCGATTCACAATAAAATACGATGTACCGTAAAAGCGCAGCTTCTACTCTCGATGAATGGAAGATGCGCTTTTTACCTTTGACAACAAGTTATAGATTGACAAGCGTACACATACACGATAAACTTTATATAGTATCATGTGAACCAAAAGGAGGCCAAACCATGAGCGTCAAGTACACTACCCCTGCCCAGCACAAGAGCAATCTCCGCAATGTGTACGGCACCTTTGCCATTGAGGGAATGACCATCAGCAAGGACACGCGCAGCAACCTTGACCGCATTGGCAGCGGTCAAGCCAGCTATCAGCAAATCGTGAATGAACTGCGTGCAAAGTACGTGAAGAAGGGCTAAGCAGACTCCCCATTGATAAATAGGTGGAAAAATGTAGGAGATTAAGTATGCCAAGTGCATTTGATTGGAACCGTGAGCTTTCATGGATAAAAGAATATCGATTCCCGCTAGACCAAGGCAACCAAACAGTTTATGAGTGCTTGAAGAAGTGGATGGATGATTACAATAGGCACATTATGACAACTACTTTTATGATCTCTGAAGAAAAAGAACAAATTAAGTTTTTTTCTGATAGACTGATGCAAGCATATGAGCTTTATGTTGATAACCGCTACATCGAAGCTTTCAACATCTTCAATCAGGCTATGGATAGTGTGAAGAATCATCTGCCGACTGCTCCAGTTGGACGGGCAAGTGCATATGTGGCTGATGCTATTCCATATTATCGGATTATGGCTGGAAATAATAAATATAACCGACTTCAATTCCTGCACATTCCATGCAATTCAAGACACTTGGCATCTGCGAATCGATTTAGTGTTCCCGGAATGCCATGTAGTTATATGGCAAGTGCTAAACGAGTAGCATGGTATGGATAAAGACTTTATGCTGACCTACTACGACAACATGGTACGTCCAATATGGACGGAGCTGATGAAGACACCTCGCTATCAGCGAGCAGCTTGCGAACATGACAAACTTGAACGTGAGTTCCGGCGGCTGTTGGATGAGAAACTGGGACTGAAGTATCTTGAACTGGATGATGCACTGTTCCGGGTGATGGATGACATCGCAGAAGCCATGTATATGAAAGGTGCCGCAGACCGTGAGCTGATGATCCGTTAATACCATGAACTACGACTACTTCTATGGTCAGTCAGGCGAATTGTTTTCCTACTTCCGTATTCCGAAAGCACTCTTTCAGGACAGCCGTTTCCGGCATCTTTCTACGGATGCCCGGACACTGTACGGCATTCTACTGGACCGCATGAGCCTGTCGGTCAAGAACGGCTGGCTGGACGAGCAGGGGCGAGTGTATATCATTTACACCGTCCGGGAAGTGCAGGAATCTCTCTGCTGCGCCGAACACAAGGCGGTCAAGCTGTTCCGGGAACTGGAGGACATCGACCTCATCGAGCGCAAACGCCGTGGTCTGGGCAGACCTAGCCTGATCTACGTCAAGGACTTTTCGTCTGGACTGTCAAAAGCGCAAGTACAGAATTGCCCAAACAGCAATTCTGGTGCTGCTGATAGCGCAATTCTGGAGCAGCCAAAACCGCAAGCAAATAAGACTGATAAGAATAAAACAGAGTGGAACGATCCTGACCCTATCTATTCCGGGGGCATCCGGGAGCAGATTGAGGATTATTTTTATCAGTCATTGGAGGTTGACCTTTTGCTCCGGCTCTGCCCGGACGATGAGGACACCATCTATCAGATCGTAGACTTGCTTGTGGATACCTGTTCCACCAAACGCAAGATGTTGCGTATTGCCGGAGATGACAAGACCACCGAGGTGGTACGAAGCCGGCTGAAAAAGCTGAACGCCGACCATATCCGTTTTGTGCTGGATTCTCTGGCAGAGAACACCGCCCCGGTGCGGAACATGAAGCAGTATCTGCTGGCGATGCTCTACAATGCGCCCACCACCATGAACCTCTACTATCAGAATAAAACGAACCACGACTTTGCGCGCGGTTCACCGAAGGCGGGGTGATGTTATCGCAAAGAAAGCTACGATTATCGCAGTCACCAATCAAAAAGGCGGTGTGGGGAAAAGCACCACCTGTGAAAATCTGGGTGTTGGCCTTGCAGCTGAGGGCAAGAAAGTCCTGTTGGTGGATACCGACCCGCAGGGGTCGCTGACCATCAGCATGGGCTGGCAACAGCCCGATGAACTGCCCACCACCCTTTCCACCCTGATGGCAAAAGCCATGAATGACCAGCCCATTCAGCCCGGCGAGGGCATCCTGCACCATGCAGAGGGCGTTGACCTGATTCCGGCAAACATCGAACTGGCAGGGCTGGAAGTTGCCCTTGTGAACAGCATGAACCGGGAAAAGATGCTGAAACAGGTGCTGGACAGAGCCAAACGGGAGTACGATTTTATTCTGCTGGACTGTATGCCCTCGCTGGGGATGCTCACCATCAATGCACTGGCGGCGGCAGACGCTGCCTTAATTCCCGTGCAGGCGCAGTATCTTTCCGCAAAAGGTCTGGAACAGCTTTTGCAGACGGTACAGAAAGTCCGGCGGCAGATCAACCCGAAACTGAAAATCGAGGGTATCCTGCTGACCATGACGGACAGCCGCACCAACTACGGAAAGCAGATCAGCAATCTGATTCGGCAGGCATACGGAAAGCACCTGAAAGTGTTTGAGCAGACTATTCCCCGCTCCGTCCGAGCGGCTGAAACCAGTGCGGCAGGAAAAAGCATCTTTGCCTATGACCCCAAAGGCAAGGTAGCAGAAGCCTACAAATCTCTTGCAAAGGAGGTGCAGGCGGATGCCGATCGACAGCGGAAACTTAGCTCTGAAAGGGCTAGATGATCTGTTTTCCACCGAGGAAAACAGACAGGAGGAACAGCGGGAGCAGGTACAACAGATTCCCATTGATGCGCTGCACCCCTTCACAAACCACCCCTTCAAGGTGCTGGACGATGAAGCCATGACCCGGACGGTAGAAAGCATTGCACAGTACGGTGTGCTGGCTCCGCTGATTGCCCGCCCTCGCCCAGACGGTGACGGCTACGAGATCATCTCCGGGCACCGCCGACAGTATGCGGCTAAACTTGCCGGGCTGGAAACGTTGCCAGTCATCGTCCGCAATATGGACGATAATGCCGCAGTTTTGCTCATGGTGGACAGCAATCTCCAACGTGAGAACATCCTGCCCAGTGAACGGGCTTTTGCCTACAAAATGAAGCTGGAAGCTCTAAAAAATCAAGGTGCTAGGTCGGATTTAACTTCGCCGCAAGTTGCGGCGAAGTTCCGCAGCGATGATGCAGTTGCCAAAGACCAAGGCATAAGCGGTGATACAGTTCGACGTTATATCCGCCTGACCAACCTCATCCCGGAAATGCTCGACCTCGTAGATCAAAAGAAGATTTCCTTCAATCCCGCTGTGGAGCTGTCCTATCTGGACGAAAGCCAACAGCGGGATTTTTTAGAAGCCATGGATGGTACCCAAAATGCCCCATCTGTATCGCAGGCTCAGCAACTAAAGAAGATGGCGCAATGCGGTGAGTTCACCTATGAAAAGGCGTTTGATATTTTGGGGCAGGAAAAGAAGAGTGAGCAGGACACCGTAACTATCAAAAACGACATCCTGCGAAAATACTTTCCACGCAGCTATACGCCTCGGCAAATGGAAGAAAAAATTATTCAGCTTTTGGATGCGTGGCAGAAAAAGCAGCAGCGCCACAACGAACGCTGACCCGTAACGCAAGACCCGATAGGGCCTTTTTTGTTTGCAAGAATTTGGAGACTAACTATTAAAAGTCAAGCCCCAAAATGAAAAAATCCGTCTGCCGACCGCTGCCCCTGACAAACAGCATTCAAATGCCATAATCCATGCAGCGAGGGCGACGGAGAGAATAGCAAAGCAAGCCCGGCCAACCCTCGCAGAAACAGAATAGCATTTGAATGCTTCGGTTTGTCAAGGGTTCGCTACGCCAGCTAAGTTGTTCTTGGATTTGGCTCAGGCTCTGGAGAGAATCAGGCAGCTACAAGATATGCTTTGCCAGATTTCTGCAAGGCATAGATTAGCCGCACAAGTTTCTTCGTGGCATGGGATAAGGCAACATTGTAGTGCTTTCCTTCAGCACGTTTCTTGGCAAGATATTCAGCAAAGACGGGATTCCAGTGGCAGACGTACTTGGTTGCGTTGTAGAGGGTATATCGCAAATAACGAGAACCACGCTTCTCCATGTGAGCGTAACAGTTTGTAAGTTTTCCGGACTGGTATGTAGATGGAGAGCAGCCAGCGTAAGCAAGGATTTTGTCAGGAGATTCAAAGTTGGAAAAATCACCGATTTCAGCAAGAATCATGGCTGCTGACTGGATACCGACACCGGGAATAGAAAGAATCGGTGGATTCAGTTCATCCATGATTTTCTGAATAGAAACTTCAATTTCATCAATCTCGGAGGTGAGTTCCCGAATGAGTTTAATGGTATGCTTCAGTTCCAGAAATTTAGCAGGCATAACGGAACCAATGGAAGTTCTGGCAGCATCTCGAATCTGGATAGCCTTATCTTTGCCATAACGACCCTTGGATGCTGTCGCAAGAAGGTTTGTCAGCTTGGTGAGATGAATTTCTGAAATCTGTTTTGCACCGGGATATTCACTGAGGAGCGCATAAACCGAAGCAATATGGAGAGAGGGAACGATCTTCTCCAGTTCTGGAAACAGAATCGTGACCAGTCTGGACACTGACTGCTTCAGCTTGGCTCTTTCACGAACCTTATCGAATCGGTATCTTGTTAGTGACTTTAACTCTTCGTTATGGTATGCTGTATCCGTGTAGGACTTGAGGTCTACATCGGACAATAGCATAGTTGCAATCGTTCTTGCAT
>URVW01000002.1 GCA_900551435.1 uncultured Faecalibacterium sp. | reverse complement strand
GTCCATTCGCCCAGATAGGCGGTATCAGCGCTTTTGTGCATCATGCGGTGAGAAACTCGCACCTGACTGCCCTTCATCTGGATGGCGATGCGGACGCGGTATTTCGCATCGATGTTGGCATTGAACGCGGTGTTGTAGCAGTTGATGCCGTACTTGCCGCTGTTTCCGCTGTTCCAGATGGCCAGTGCAAGGCCGTACACGCCCGAGTCGTCCTCGGTCAGGCATTGCAGCAGACAGGGCGAGACAGAATCGCTGTACACGATGTCGTCCGCCGATTTCGCGTCCAGCAGGATGGTCAGTTCGGGTTTCGGGTCGATGCGCTCGAACAGCTTGATGCCGGTATCCACCACATCTTTATTGGAAGAAACAAAGCTCTTGGTTTCGGTCATGGAGTAAACCGGCGTAGTAACGACTGGCGTATCCGAAGCGTCCGGAATGGATGCTTCACCGTTGATCCAGCTCTCCATGTCGGTCGCGCTCAGAGCGGAATTGAACACCGCGAACTGATACACCGTGCCGTTCCAGAAGCGCCCCTTTGCGCCGTCGCTGGTCTGGTAGCCGCCGATGATAAGGGTCTTGTCCACAGTGCCGGCATAGCTCGAGATCGCGGCGCTGGTGTAGTTGCCCATCGATGTATTGGTGCGGGTCGTAAAGGTCGCGCCGTCGATCTGGATGGCGATCCGGACCTTGTTTTCGTTCAGGTAGTTTAGGTTGACGAGCTGACCGGATGCTTTATACAAATTTACGCCGAGGTCACCTTTGCCAGCCCAGATGGCAACATTCAGACCCGGCCACGGCGAGGATTCTTCCATGCAATGCGCAAGGACATAGGTGTCGCCCACTGCCGTCAGACTGTCGCCCTGAACCTCCATCAGGATGGTCCACGAAGGCCGGGGATTGATGGTCTCAAACAGCTTGATGCCTGTGTCGATGCACTCCTTGTTCGCCGCCGCGAAAGTCTTGGCCGCTGCCAGCTTGTACACCGGCGTCGGCAGAGTGATGGTGGCTGCCGTGACCGTCACTGCACAGGAAGCCGACTTTCCGCCCGCCGTGGCCGTGACCGTGCAGCTGCCCGCCTTGACGGCCTTGACCACACCACCGGAAACCGTCGCATAACCGCTGGGCAAGACCGTCCATGTCACGGTCTTGTTGGTGGCGTTGCTGGGCAGGACTGTGGCCGTCAGCGTCTCGCTGCTGCCCTCGGTCAGGCTCAGGGTCGATTTGTTGAGCGTCACACTGGACACCGCGACCGTGGCTGCCACCGCCGTTGCCGTAATGGTCACATTTCCGGTCACGCTGGCAATGCTCACCACCCGGGTGCTGGCGTTGTAGGCGCTGGACGTAATGTCTGCGCCACCCATTTTGATGGTCACGCTGGACATGGTGAAGCCGGAGGCCGCTGTCAGGGTATCCGTGAAGGATTTGCCCTTCTGGACCGCAGTAGAAATGCCGCCAGCCGCGCTGGTTACATGACTTAGGCTGTATGCGATGTTGCAGAACTCCACTACGTCGCCGCTGTCTCCGCCGCCCGTGCTCTGGCCGAACTCGGTCTTGAGCGCGTCCAGCTGGCTCTGCATGGCCGCATTGCCATAGGCTGCCGACTCAAACAGCGACAAGATAAGAGTTTTGGCGGTGCTGCTCAGACCGCTGCTGCCGCCCGTGTTCCCACTCCCGCCGTTCTCCTGCAATTCCGTCACCGCATCGGTCACATCCGCGATGCCCTGTTCGATGTGCTCCATCGTCGCGGCATCCAATACGGTCACGCCGTCGGTCCACGTTTGTTTTGTGTATTTCATTGCTTCAGCTCCTTCCCAAAATGGCATAGCCCAGAACAGCCCTGCCCAGAACGGCGGTCGTTTCGCCGGGTCCGTCGGGTCCGTCGGGTCCTTCCGCGCTCCAAAGCTCCTTTAGCTGCTCGTACTTCTGGCGGGCCGCCTCGCTGCTTTTTGCAGCCACTTCAAACAGGGCAAGCATCAGCGCCTTTTCCTCGTCCGAAATGCTGTCCCCGGCCCGTGGATAGATGAGGTTTCCCTCACTGTCGTAGATCTTCTTCATGGTCCATCCCCTCAGCGCGTAATGGTAAATCGGACCGACTGCACCAGTTTTCCGGCCTTTACCGTCACAGTCGTGCTCTCGCCGACCACATGGTTCGTTACGTTCACGTTGTACACAAGCTTTGCAAAGCTCTCGCCATAACCTTCGGTGAAGTAGAGCAGTCCCGACCCAACGTCACCCGATGTCGTCACGCTGAAATGAGACGGGTTTGAGTTGCTGATTTCCAGCTCGTCCGCATACCCGGCGTGATTCGGCTGCCAGTAAACTTCCAGCACACCGGCATACGAGATTTCGTCATGAGAACTCTGTCCATTGTTCGTGACTGCGTATGCATACAGTCTCGTAATGTTCGTTTTCTTCGTCACGCTCACGGTACAATCCGCGCTCACGCCGTCGGCAGTTGCCCGCACCACAGCGTTTCCGGTGCTCACGGCCTTCACTACGCCGTCCGAAACGCTTACCGCGCTCGAACTGCTGCTCCATGTCACGGTCTTGTCCAGCGCATCGTCCGGCTTCACGGCCGCAGTCAGCGCGGCGCTGCCGCCCACGGTCAAGTCCAGACTCGTGCGGTTCAGGCTCACGCTCGTCACCCGGATGGCGTCTGCGCTGGCCGTCAGGATGATGTTCCCCGTCACGCTGGCGATCTCCACCACGCCGTCGGCCACGTCGATGGCCGTGCCGCCCATCGTGCAGCTGGCGTTTCCCAGCTTGTAGCCGCTCTCTGCGGTCAGGGCGGTGGCATAGCTCTTGCCCTTTTCCACCACCACAAGGGTGCTGCTGGTGTTCACATGGGTCAGCCGGTAGGCGATGGAGTAATACACCTTCTTCGCGGCCACGTTCACGGTGCAGCTGGCCGTCTTGTTCCCCGCCTGTGCCGTGATCCGCGCCGTTCCTTCGCCCACCGCCGTCACGACGCCGTCGGCCACCGTAGCCGTGTTCGGGTTCGAACTGGTCCACGTCACCGTCCGGTCTGTCGCATTCTCGGGCAGGACCGTCGCCGTCAGGCGGGCGGTGTCCTCTTCGGTCAGGTCCAGCGTCTCGGCACTCAGCGTTACGCTGACCACCTCCACCGGCTTTTCGGTCGCCGTGATGGTGCACGACGCCGTACATCCTTGGGCCGATGCTGTCACCACAGCGCTCCCCGCTGCCTTGATGTTCACGGTGCAGACCGTTCCGTTGGTGCTGATCTCGGCCACGTCGGCGGGCGAAACGGCCCACGACACGGTTCGGTCTGTGGCGTTGTCGGGAATCACCGTGGCCGTCAGAGTCAGGGTCCCGCCCTCGGTCACCGCCGCGCTGGTCTTGTCCAGCCGGATACTCTCCACGGCCACCACAGCGGCCTTGACGTATACCGCGCAAACAGCCTGTTTCGCCCCGGCTTTCGCGGCGATCATGGCGATGCCCTCGCCCATGGCCCGCACGGTGCAGTTTTGGTTGTCCGTTCCGCCGGGTGTCAGCGCCACAACGTCGCTGTTTCCGGTCGTCCAGCTCACCGTCTTGTCGGCGGCATCGTCCGGCAGCACGTCGGCTGTCAGCGTAAAGTCTGCACCGGCTTCCAGCGCCTGATAGCTCTGGCTCAATACGATCTGTTCCACCCGCACCGTCTCCCATGCCTCGCCAAGCTTTGCAAGGATGTCTTTCGATGCCGGGTCCGTGTATGCCGCACGCCGCAGCAGTTCCAGCAGCCACCACCGTTCCCGGTTCGTCAGGCCCTCGCCCGCCTTTCCGGCCTGTTCAGCGGCTTCCAAGGCGGCTTTCTGGCTCAGTGCCGCCGCTTCCTGTGCGGCCTTGGCGTCCTGCTCTGCGCTGGCCGCTGCCGCCTGAGCAGCTGCCGCGTCCTTCAGCACGCGGGCGATGAATTGTTCGTATACGCTCTCCGGGATGTCCTCCAGCGTCGAGTTCAGGTCGATGCTGGGGCTGCACCGGTATTCTGCGGGCCGGGTCATGGCCGTGTATCCCTTGCCGTCCACGGCCAGCAGCATCCAGATGCCCCGCCGCACCGCCGTGAACCGCTTGTCCACCATGGCGCTGTTCGCTGCATCCAGCAGAATGGGCTGCGGCAGTCCGCCGCCTTCCTGCTCGATGTGCAGCGTCACGGCCATCCCGGCCCACTCGCGCGGCAGCGTAAATTCCAGCCGCTCCACACCCGCGCTTCCCACGCCGCCCAGCACCAGCACTTTGGGCTGTGCCAAGAATTCCACGCCCCCGAAGCACGATTTGATGATCTTTACCTTCAAGCTCGTCCCTCCTTTCTATGTCATCCTACCATTCCCCGCCCGTCGTGGGTACTCCGGAGTTTTCCAAACCACGCAAAAAACGCCCCGGCCAAATTGGCCGGAGCGTCCTGCGTTATCTTACCCCCTTCCACTCATCCTTCTTCGCGGTCGCCTTCTGTTTTTCTGCATCCTTCAACCACGTTTCGAAGTTCTTTTCCTCATACAGTGCCTTTCCATCCGCCCTCAGCTTCAGCAGCATGGTTTCCAGCTTCTTCCGGTCGGCGCTGCTTCCTGCCAGATACTCGTCCTTCACCTGTCCTGTGATGGCCGACTTGATAGCATCCGCACTCTTGCCCGCCGTCAGAAGTCGGCTGATCTCGTCGTTCACGTCCTTCGCGCGTCCGCTTTCCAGTGCATCGGTCAGGCCGCCGTAAACGCTGCTGTAACTGCTGCCATCGTCCTTGGCCTTCAGCAGTTCGTCAGCCTTGGCATTCACAGCGCTCGTCACAAGGTCGATCACTTCTTCCCGCTTGGCCACGTCACCTTTGCCGGTCCGCTCGATGCCCATGGCATCATATAGCTTCAGGATGCATCGCTTTGTCGCGTCCTGCCGGTCTTTGTCCTTGCCCTCATTCCGGGCCTTGGCCGCATCCAGAATATCATCATCGTATTTTTTCAGCCGGCTCTTCAGCTGGCTGTCCACTTGGTCGGTCTTTCCCATCTGGTCCAGCTTTTTCAGCGCCGCTTTCGCTTCGTCGCTGTCGCCGCTCTGGATGGCGTTGAACAGCCGGTCATACTGTCCGGTGGCCGAGCTGGGTGCAGAGCTGAGACTGATTCCTTCGCCCTTTGCAAGGCCCTTCACATCTTCCGCATAGGCCCCGAATGCATCCACCATCTTCCGGGCATTCGCTGCCGGAACACCGAGGATGTCCAACCCGTATTCCATCACGTTGACGCCCGCCTTCCGGAGTTTCTGGTGATATGCGTCCAGTTCTTCTTCGTCCATGCCGGTGGTGTCCTTCCGGATCAGTGTGTACAGTTTCGAAGTCGCGGCAAACAGGTCGTTGACAGCGCTGATGTTGGTAGCGCTCACCACATCATAATCCGTCCCGTTCACAGCATTGCCGATGATGCTGTAGACCTCAGAGCCAAACAGGAAGTTTCCCGCCGCACTCTCCGTGAACAGCCCTGCAAACCGGTTCCACAGACTTTTGGCGGTCACATCTCCGTTCTCGTCCTGTTCCCGGTCCCAGCGGTGCAGCAGGAAGTCCGCGCCGATTTTCATCAATGCAAAAACTGCGGTCTGGATCACCTGACTGGATGCCGCCCGCCGCAGATTCCGGCCCGCACGGTCCAGTTCCGCCTTATTTTGCTCGTTATTCTGGGTCCTATACCGCGCCTTCTGAGCGTTATAGTCCATCACGGCGTCGGCCAGGATGCCGTAATTCTGGAAGCGCTGAGTTGTGAACATGGTCAGCGTCTTGGTGATCTCGTTGTCGCTTCGCTGGATACCCGCCCGCTGCATCACGGTATAGTTCGGCTGGGTCTCCTCAATGACCCGCTGATACATCTGATTGACTGCCGCCCAATATTCTTCGCTGTTTTTTGTCTTTGCACCGTCGTCAAATTCCGCCGGGTGGTGCTCCACATAATGCTTCGCACCTTCCCACAGAGCCGCGACCGTGATCTCATCCATGCCGTTGATCCAGCCGGTCACGCTCTTAGGCAGGGCATCCATCAGGTTCTGCACGGCTCCATTGTCCACGCCGACGGATGCCAGTTCTCCGCGCTGGCTCCCGCGCAAACGGTATTGCAGCAGGGCATCCCCGTGCTTGCTGATCTCAGCTTCCAGCGCGGTCCGCTGCTTGGAAGAAAGATTCTTCACGAAGGGCAGAACTGCCGCCATGGTATCGCTGCCCAGAACCGCACCCGCCGTGGGCAGAGACGCCGCCTGTGCGATGGCAACGCCGGGGTTCAGTGTCAGGATCGCCCCTGCGTAATTCCGTCTCATCACACGCCCGATGCCGTCCGAGCGCTTCCGCTGCTTCGATTGCAGGTCCGTCAGCAGGTAATCCATGTAGTTCACAGCATCCTGACCCCAATGTTCCTTAATGATGCCGTTCTTCAACTTTCCGATGCCGTCCCGCGTTTCCACATCAGCATTCAGGATTCGGTTCGCATCCCGGATGGGTGCAGCCAGTCCTGCGTATGCTGCCGTATCCCGCAAGCTTCGCTGCACGACGCTGCTGCACTCTTCCAGCAAGATGGGCTTGCCGCTCTTCACACGCTCTTTCAAAAAGCCGCGTCCTTCGATGGTCGCATCCAGCTTCAGGCCCTCGATCTCGGTTGCCAGCTGTGCCCGGTCCACCGCGATGGGGTAATAGTTCTTCACGTTTGCCCGCTGGAAGCCTACCAGCTTCATGCTCGTTTCGTTGATGAGCTTCGTGGTATAATTGCCGAAAAACTCCTGCATGTCCGCGATCCACGCCCGGTCGTAGTCCGTCAAGGCATTTTCCACCGCGTTCAGGATCGTGTCTGCCATAGCGTTTCCTTCGCTGTCCGTCAGCATCCCGATCTGCACGGTCTGCCCTTGCTGATACGCCCGTTCGATCTTGCCCTTGTTGTACTTCTTTGCATCCGGCAGGACCAGACCGCCGTTCAGCAAATGCTCCCGGCTGTCCGCGTTCTGCAAATGCATGTAAAGGCTGCACAGCTGGGCGTGGGTCAAGGGCACAGCTCTGCTCCTCCGGTCCTTCAGGCCGATGTCCACCAACTCCGCGCCGGGTCCTGCGAATTTTTCCATCTGCTTGAGGTTTGCCTTGCCGGTCACATCGTCAAACAGCTTCGTTCCTTCCACTGTGATCTCGGTCTGCCGCCGCTGGCCGTCGTTCAGCATGTCGGCGATCCGCTCCATCTGGCTGTTCTTGGCATAGCCGCCCAGCATCCGGAACACTCGCTTTGCCCCCAGCATATCAAGGTTATACTTGGTCAGCATGTCCCGCAGCCGTCCCATTTCGTTGCCCTTTGCAGCCAGCACTTCCAACCCTGCGTTCTGGGCAAAGGTGTCGATCTCTTCAGTCTTGGCAAGGCTCAAGGTCTTGTTCTCAGTCCGGATCACATGCAGCGTTCCCGCCGTGATGGCCTTCAGCATCCGCAGCTGGTCCACCGTCATGGGCAGATAGGTCCTTGCTTCGGTCTCCTTGATCCGCCGCTTCAGCCGGTCCCGCAGCTGTTCAGCCTTGTCACTGTCGCCCAGCGCTTCGGCTTCGGTCAGCTGCTGGTGCAGCTTGTCGAGCTTTGCCTGTTTCGTGTTCGTCAGGTCCGCCCGCAGGGTCTGGATCATCTTCGGCACGCCGGTCTTGTCCCAGTCGTAGGCAAGGCTGCTGGGGTCGTTTGCGTCGCCCATCGTCTGGCTGATGCTCGTTTCCAGCACCGTCAGCTGCCGTACTGCGGTTTCGTTCAGGATGGTCATGTCTGCCAGCTTCGCCACCTCGATCGCCTGTTGGATGAGCCGCGGCTGCACATATTTGCCCTTTGTCGGCCGCAGTACCATCTGGTTCAGCTGGGCCAGATTATTCCGGATACTCCGCTTCAGTTCTTCTGCCTTCCGGCCATCCCGCACCCGCTGCACCCGCTTTTCAGCGATCATCTGAGCATGGGCCTTGTTTTCTGCTTCGTGCTTTTCCATCAGTTCCTTGGCCTTTTCGTTCCGGATGCGCTGTTTTTCCTCCCATTCTTCTTTCTTCCGGTTATTCTCCACAGCCCATTCCATCATCTCGTCCTGCTGATAGATCAGCTGCTGTTCCGCAAAGTCGGCTCTGCGCCGTTCTCCGGCAACTTCTGCGCTCAGACTATCGATCTGCGTCCGCAGTTCCCGGTGTTCCAGCGCGATTTCATCCAGCATTTCCTGCCGGGCATCCGTCAGCCGCTTCCGCTCTGCTTTCCATTCCCGCTCGTAGGCTTCCTTCAGCACATCCAGCTTCTCCGCCATGTCGCCCGCATTGGTGATGTCCACGCCCAGTGCATCCAGATTCTCGTCCAACAGCCGTTCCGCTTCTGTCATCTGCTGCACAGCATCGCTCTGGTTTCCGGATTTCTGATTTTCCCGCAGCCGCCGGTCAAATTCCTTTCTCTGCTCTTTCTGCACGCTCTTCAGGTCCTTCACAGCCTTGGCTGCACGTTCTTCGTCTCCGGCTGCTGCCGCAGCGGCCTTTCGCTGCCATTGCTGGAAAGAGTCAAAAATAGCCTGTGCGTCGCTCATCTCGGGCACGTTCATCAGTTCCCCGATGATCCGGCCCGCCAGTTCCACCTTGGCGTCCTCATACTCAGACACATCCTCAAACCGGCTCATCATCTTCGGCTTGATGGCGTCATGCACGTTCATCAGCACGTCCAGCCACTCGGTGCTCTCCATGCTGGCCGCACCCTCTACGCCCGCTGCCTTTGCCGCACTCCGGAACAGCGCCGCCGCGCCGTCCTTCACGCCGCCCGTGGCCCGGGTATCGTTGACGATGGATTCATATTGTTCCGCCGGGTTGCCGTCCCGGTGACCTTCTTCCTGCCGCAGCTTCACACCGTGGCGTCTGGCTTCGGCTACCGCTTCGCCCCAGCTGCCATACTGGCGCACAAGTTCCGCTTTCGCTTTGCCGTTTTTGTCTACAGTATAGCTCAGATCATGGTATTCCGGGAACTGCTCCCACAGCTCTGTGTTCCGGTAGGTCGCATGGTCAAGGATCTCGCCCGCGATCGTTTCGCCAAGGCCCTGCGCCTTGTTCATGTCTGCGCCGTCCGTCCGCATGTACTCGAGCAGCGTCCGCATCTCCCGCGCCACATGTTCCGCATCCGCCTTTCCCTTTGCGCCGTTGGCTTTGATCAGCTGTTCAGCTTTGCCCAGAATGCTGTCATCGCTCACCCGCACGCCCCGGGTCAGGCCCATCATCTCAGTCAGCGTCCGGATGGCCGCGCTGTTGTCCGCGATCACCCGGCTGGCCTGTCTCTGGCGGTTCCGTTTTGCATCCCGGTCAGCCTGATCGGCACGCTGGAACCGGACATTCGGCACTTGATTCAGCAGCTTCGTGCGCTGGGCATCGTCTCCGGCCTTGTATTCGTAGACGGTCACGCCCTTTTCCTTCAGCGCATTCAGCACCTCCGAAGATGTGTTATCCGGCACGATCGCCGCCCGGACTTCCTCAAAGTCCACCGCCCGCTGGGGCTTTGCTTCAAAGTAACCGGTCGGGATGTCCGCAATGGTTTTGTACAGCGCCACGATCTGCTTTGCCGTCTCACGGCTGATGGCATAATCTTCTTTCGCGAATGCTTTGGTCACCGCTGCCATGGTCTGTTTTCCCTGCGCAGCCCGCAGAAGGATATCACCAAGGATTTCCCGTTCTTCGAAGCTGTTGTCGGCGTGCGCAGTTGTTTCTTTCCGGAGCTGGTCGATGACTGCTTCGATCTGCTGGTCTGCCTGTTTCAGCAGCTTCTGATACTCTTCTTCCGGCATCTGCTGCAAGCGGCCTTTGTCCGCCCGTACCTCGTCCAGATTCTGATATTCTGCCGTCGCGGTGCTCATCAGGGTATTGGCCGAAAGCCCCCAGACATCCTGCCCTCTGGCGTTCTGCTGGTTCATTGCCGCCACAAGATTTTGCAGCGTGTAAGGGTTGTGCAGCTGTTCAAAGGTCCGGCTCTTTCCGCCCGCTGTAAAACGGTCCTTGCTGTTCCGGATTCCTTTCTCGCCTAAGACGCTGCCCAGCTGCTCATAGACCCAATTTTTGACCTCATTTTCCGGGGCAGCTTCCCGAATCGCGGTCCTCGTCCCTTCCACATCCAGTGTCGGCTTTCCGCCGCTGGTGTCCGTCAGCATCTTATAGGCGTGCTCGAGCATCCCATACAGCCGGTCACGGTTGCTGTTCCGCAGCTTATCGATCCGCATCTGCCAGCGCCGGTTCTGTCCTTCCAGCGTTCCATGGGTGTACTTTTCTTCCAGTGCATCTGCCGCTTTGTCTGCCAGCTGGTCCATGAGTTCAAAGTCACCGTTTTCAAAAACTGCCCGGAGGTCATCCCCGCCTACATGTTCGATGACCTTTTCCAAGGCATCGTTTCCAAGGCTGTCGAACTGGTCCCGTTCCGTTTTATACACTGGTTCCACTGTTTCGCCCTTGGCCTTCAGATAGGCCAGCTGCACCGCCGTGTCGTTCTGCAGTCTCTGGGCCAATTCCGTTCGGCTCTCGCCGCTCACATCGCCGACGCCGATCCGCTGCAAAGCCGAGCTGTTTGCAAATTTCCCTTCAAAAGCGTTGCGGCTTGCGTCGTCTACTGCGGTTTCAAATTGGTTCCGTGCCTTCTCGTTTATCTTATACTCCACATTCGGCCTTGTCGGGGTCCACGCATCCGAACCATAAACGCGGTTTGCGCTGTTCACCGCCGGGTCAATGGTATCCGAGCCAAACACCAGCGAAATAGGACCATACTTCGTATGCCCTTCCTGCGCCTTGACCACCGCGATGGACGGCGACGGCATCCCTCCCAGCTCCAACGATTCCTTCAGATTCTCTTCCGTCAGGTTGTGGACCGCCACAAGGTCCTTCTTGGTGTCCACCTCCACCGGCGTTCCCAGCTGGAACCGCACCGATTTTTTCACAGGTTCGTCGGTTCTCTTGCTTTCAGTGAAATCTTGTGCTATACTTTGTTTAGAGACTTCCGACCCTCTGCTCCCCGAATCTTCGGATTCCATGTGGGCTTTGCCGGAGGTCTCCATCGAACCCTTCGGCAATCTACTCCTTGAATCTTCGGATTCTATGTGGGTACCACCGAAGGGTTCTATAAAGCCTTCTCGCAGACTACTCCCCGAATCATTCGATTCCATGTGGGTACGCGAGAGGGCTTTATTGTTTACCGGGGCGATATTAACGATATCATAGAAAATCTCCCGATCATCTGCCTTGATAGCCGTCAGAACATCCGCCTCATAGAAATTTTGACCGACCTGAATTTCGATTTTTCCTCGGTTGAATGCTTCTGCATTCTTATGATTTGCGGGTTCACGATACACTTCATCCGCCGTTTGAATGATCTCATCCAGATTCGCGGCCATCCGCATTTTATCTACATAAATCTTTTCATTGCTTCGTTGCAACATCATCGTTGATTTAGAACGAACAAATTCACTTCTTCCATCTTTATGATTCAAAATCGTCCATCCGTTCCGCTGAAAACCATTTGGATACCGGTCTTTAATGGTCTGCTTGACGACCGCTTTCCATTCTTCCTGCGGAACATCCTTTAGAATATCTTCGTCGATCTTGATGTAGCTTTCACCGTCAGCATTTTTCTGAATCGAGAACCGAATCCCTTTTCTTCCCGCCGTGTCCTCTGTTTTGAGGGCAGCGGCGTTTTCTTTTGCCGCCCGCAGGTTGTCCATCGCCTTTTCCGCATGGGCAAAATATTCGTCCTGTAAAATACGCCGTTCTGCTTCGGCTAGACGCTTCGCTTTCAGCGCGGCCGCATTGTCCGGGTCATGGGTCAGAACTTCCTTTGCGCGGCTGATGATGTCCGTCAGCAACTTCTTCACCCGGTTCATTACAGCCTTCACCTTGCCCGCTGTGCCCGCGTTTTTCTCAGCCTGACCGCGCTGGAACTCCACCCAGCACTTGAAATCTGCTTCCGTCGAAAAGATTCCCCGCCATGCATCCGCTACAAGCTCTTCAGCGGCCTGTGCATAGGTCAATCCCTGCCGTGCATAGACGTCCAGCTTTTCCCGGATCATCTCATCGACGCTCTCGTATCCGTCCATCTCGGCCAGATACTGCAGGGCATGATCCTGAAGCGTCTTTGCTCCCTCGCTGTCCAGCGAGTTATACCAATGATAATCCTCGTGCAGGATGGTCCCAAACAGATCTGTCACGCTGTCGCCGAAGAAAATACGCCCTGTTTCCGTGTCCACGTAGGCTTTTACATTTGGGTCATTCTGAAGCACGTTCTGCAAAATGGCATCCGTGCCGGTGGCTTTTGCATTCAGCTCGATCAGGCGGCTTCCCATGTCGGCCCCGTTGTGGTCCAGTGTTCCTTTGTAATAAACGGTTCCTTCTCCGCTCGTGCTCATGCTCGTCAGCTGACCGCCATAGTTCGGCTGTTCTTTGATATCCGCACCATAGAGATAAGCTTGCTTCAGCGCCAGCCGTCCGGCGTCGCCGCTGTCCAGCACATAGCTCACATTCAAAGCCGTATGGTTCATCGCGCCCGCCAGCTTCAGCGCATCGTCGAAGCTCTTCACCTCTTCCATCTGCGCCACCCGGTAAATGGTCGATGCCGCCGCTGCATACCGCTTGGCTTCCACACCTTTGGGCAGCTTCTGGCTGATGTCCTGCACGGCACTGTCGCTCTTGATGCCCCACTGTTTCAGAGTGCTTGCCACTTCCGCTTGTCGGGCCGTCTGACTGCTCGGCTCCCGCAGTCCATAGGTTTCCCGCAGCGGGCCGCTGCCCTCAGATGCCGCCGGGTCAGCCTTCAGCTCTGCGTCCGAGTAGTCTCTGCCCTCTGCCGCAGGGCCATCGATTTTCTGCACCGTTGGGCTTTGTTCATCCAGCACAGCTGTCCCGTCCTGCCAATGGCTCCCCTCATTAGGGGAGCTGTCTGCGCCAGCAGACTGAGAGGTTTCCACCATTTCCCCAGCCTTTTCCACAGTCTGCGGTTTGATTTCCGGGTGTGCGGCCGCCGCACTTTTTACTTCGTTCTGTTGTGCAGCCAAATCCCGCAGCATCCGCCGGGTCGATGCCGCAGTTTCCGGCAGCTTCACGCCATAGGCTTCTTCCAGCGCGGCACGGTTGGCTTCATTTCCAGCTTCCGGCGTAAACAGCCGTATGGTCTTTCCCGTCAGGCCACCGGCTTCCACAGCCTGTTCGAACTGCCGAACTGCAGGGTTTGCATTCTGGCTTTTCACAGGTTCTGCCGGTTCCGTTTTTTCTTCCGCAGCGCTTTCAGCCTTCGGTTCCGCGACCGCTGCTTTTTCCGCTGCCCCTTCCTGCACAGTCTGGCTCTGCATCCCGGGTTCCTGTGTGCGCTGCTGGGTCTTTTTCGCTGCCGTTTCCGTTTGCTGGATGGTCTGTCCGGCCTGAGCCGCCCGTTCCTGTGCCGCATTCACCGCCGTCTGTTTTGCCTTTTCTTTCACAGCACCCACGCCTGTGCCCGCAGCGCCGCCCATCGCGCCGGATACACCGCCCGAAAGCCCGCTTTCCAGTGCGCTCAGGAAGTTTTCCTTGGTGAACATCTTCTGGGCGGTCTCCGTGTCGCCCAGTGCTGCATCGATAGCCTGATCAGCATAGCTCTCCACGAACGCTTGCATGGCGTTGTCGATGCCGCCCGAAACGGCGTTCGCAATGGCGGGATACTGCTGTGCAAACGGAGATTCACCCGCCATGCCGCGCACAAAGTCCGCGATCTGCCCCGCCACGGTATCTTTGGCATAATCGGAACCCATCGTCTTGGCAAGGTCTGCCGCGCCCACTCTGTTGATGGCCCAGCCGGCGCCGAACTTCAGCGCGGCCTTTGTCATAGCCTTTTCCGGGCTTTCGCCCCTCTCGTCGCTGGCCGCCAGACTGTCGCCCGCGCCCTGCAAGCTCAGAACGGGCAGCACCAGCGCCGGATTCACCGCTCCCAGCACGAGGTTTTCTCCGGCGCTCAGCGCCGCACTGTGCATGAACTTCTGTACGCCGCTCTCGCCCGCCTGTGCATCGGCCAGCAGCTCTTCGCCTTTTTGGTGGGTGTCCCTGCCCCAGTTGTAAACAGGGTTGTCCACCTTCACGCTGGCCTGTCCTTGGGCCAGTCGGGCACGGGCATCGGCGATCTCTTCTGCCGTCCATCCGGCCCGGATCAGGTCTCGGTCCGTGTACATGCCGTTCGTTCCGTCCACGCGCTGGATGGCCCGCATCAGGGTGCGGGTGCGGTCGTCGTCCTTCACTTCCGTGCCAACTGCCTGTGGCAGCGCACCCGCAGCCATCGCCGCCGCGCCGGAAACATTGGCCGCAACGCTCTTCGCGCTGTTTCCGATTCTCCGCTCGGCCTTTTCCAGCAGCGGAACGGTGTCATACTGTGCATTGATCTCCCGTGCCCGGTCGATCTGTGCCTGTGTCCACCCGCCGTTTTTGATCAGGTCCGCGTCCGTATAGGCTCCGTGGGTGCTGTCCACCCGCCGCACGGCGTCCATCAGGTTCTGGTTGTCGTCGGTGTCCCGCCACCGGTTCACGTCTTTGTAAACATCCTTGGTCCCAAGGTCCTGCTGGTTCAGCCAGTCACTCCGGCTGTCCAGTTCGTCCGCCAGCCCCAGATTGTTGTTCGTCCGGTAGCTGTCATAGGCGGCCGCATACAGGTTTTCCCGCTCCTGCGTTTTCTTGGCCTGTTGCTTGGCATCAAATTCTTTGCCCCACTGTGCAAGCTGCTCTCGGGTGACTCGTTCCGTTTTCGGCTGTGCCGCCGCGGTCGTCTGCGCCGTAGTCTTTCCCTGATAGGTATCTTTGTTTTTCCGGTCCGGGTGCTTCGCTTCATATTCCTTGCTCCATTGCGCAAGTTGGCTTTTTGTGACCGCCATATCCGTTTTCCTTTCCTGTTGACAAATATTATTCTATGTGTTATCCTGTTATCGAGGAGATGATGATGTGAAAAGCTATTCTTCGCGGGAAGTCATAAAGGCCCTAAAAGCGGATGGCTGGTATGAGGTGAACTGTGTCGGCAGTCACCACCAGTTCAAGCATCCCACCAAAACAGGCCGTGTGACGGTAAAAGACCCTGATAAAGATATTCCAAGGCCGACATTGAATCGGATCGAGCAACAATCCGGTTTGAAGTTCCGTTGATTTGATTGGAGGTTTTCTGTATGAAAAAGAATCTGCCTGACCGCTATTTCTATCCGGCGGTATTCATCTATGAAGAAGGGCAGGAGATCGCGGTCGATTTTCCAGATCTGGGCGTCGCCACAAGCGGCACGAGCGAAGAGGACGCGCTCCTCTCCGCCCGCGAACTTCTTGGTTGTGTGATGTGTGGTCTGGAAGAAGATGGTGAACCCATCCCCGCGCCTTCCGCACTTTCTTCCATCGAACCAAAAGAGAACGAGCGTGTCGTTCTGGTCGATGCCTATATGCCTTCGATCCGCCTTGCCAGCGTGAACAAGTCGGTCAGCCGCACCGTCACGCTTCCCGCGTGGCTCAACGCCGCCGCACTGGAACGGAATGTCAATTTCAGTCAGGTCCTGCAAGATGCCTTGAAGCATCAGCTCCACCTCGCCTGAGTCCTCTGCTTTCCAAGACCCTCACCGCAGAAATACGGTGAGGGTCTTTTTTTATGACAGTCGGCTCAATGCTTCGTAAATTTCATCTTCCGAGTAGCCCTGCAGCCGCAGACTCTCATAGATCGTCTGGTCGTCAGCTCCCTTTTCTTTCTGCCCCTTTGCCGCGTTGGCCGCAATATCCACCCGGCTGAGCGTTTTCTGCCCGCTCTGGGTCGTCTTGCTCCCGCCGGTCGTTCCGATACTGCCCCATTTGCTGCCCGGGTCAAGGCTCAGCTGGATGCGCCTGTCGGGCTGGGTCCCGCTCGTGTCCGTACTGCCGGGAACATTCACACCGGCATCTCTCAGCTGATCTGCGATCACTTTGTATTGGGTCGTTCCCTCTTTCAGGCTGGCCAGTTTTCCCAGCAAGGTCGTGATGTTTCCGCTCGAATACTGGATGCCGCCGCTCGTTCCGCCCGAGCTGCCGGAACTGCCCGAGCTTCTCGTGCTCCCCGAACTCCGGCTGTAGCTGGAACCGCCGCCCGAACTTCCGCCGGAATACCCTCCCGTCGCCGTATAAAGGCTGTAATTGATGAGGTTCTCCGGCAGACCATACGATTGCGCCACCCATCGTGCCGCATCCGTCTGCCCGGCTTGTGCCAGACTGATGGCATCTTTCAAGCCCTTCAGCTGTTCCGTGAATGTGTAATCTTCTCCGCTTTCCTTCTGATTAAAGACATCCGTAGTCAGTCCGATCTCCGAAAGCAGCTTGTTCGCAAGCTCCGGTTCGTCTTTGTTTTTGTAATACTCATACGCCCTGTCCAGAATATCTTTCTCATAGCTGTCGTTGTACTGCTTTTCTGCCATCTGGTTCGCCCACTGCTGCTGCGTATACCCCTTGTAAGTATCATAGGCCGTCAGCGCCGCAGACCCGGCATTCTTCACCGCGTTCCATGCATTGTTCCAGAAGTTCGAAACCTCCTGCCGTGCGGTGTCGGCACGGCTGGCCGTGTAGTCTCGCCAGTTCTGGGCATCTGCCACGCTGCCGCTGTGTTCGCTCTGGTCAATGTTTTCCTGCGTCATCATGGCATTCAAAAGGTCCGTCAGGCTGTTCTGCTGGTCCTGCACCCGGCTGGCCGCTTTGGCCCGCAAGCTGGGCAGCGCGTCGTCCACCGCTGCCATCTGCTCGTTGTAGCCCTGCTGGGCCACGTTCCCGGCCCAGCTCGAGCCGTACCCGCCCGAAAGCCCGTTCGTCACATCCACGGCGTTCTGCGCCGCTGCCGATGCATTCTGACCGGCCCTCTGGCGGTACTGGTCAAAGGCTTGCGCGGTCAAGTCGTCCACGGCGCTGTCGGTCCCGCTGCCGCCCAGCGCATCCAGCGCCGCGTTGATGCGGTCTTTGTACCGGCTCTGATAAGCCCCCGGCATCGACTGTTCTGCCGCGTTCATCGCCTTCACGGCTTCATTCTTTCGTCTAATCGTTCCCATTGTTCACTCACCTCTTAAAGAAACAGCAGCGGAATCAGCTTTGCTGCAAATTGCACCACCTGACCGATGCCGTTGATCCAGTTGCTCGTCGTCTGCTGCTGTTCATCGCTGGCCTGATCGTATTTGTTCTGGTAGTAGTTCAGCCCGTTGTACCAGTCCGAAAGCTGATCCTGATACTGGTTGTAGTCCTGCTGTTCCGCCGCCTGATACCCGGCCAGCTGCTGCTTCAGGTTCGATTTCTTTTGGTTGTAGCTGTTGTATGCCTGATCGTATAAGTTATCGGTCACGGTGTCCAAGGTGCTCATGGCGTTCTGATAAGCGTTCTGACCGGCCTGTGTGCCGTAGCTCGAACCATACCCGCCGGTCAGCGCCGACGCCGACGCCTGTGCATTCTCGTTGGCCAGCTTTGCCCGCCGGGTGGTGTTGTTCTTATACTGGGTAAAGGCCACGTCTTTTTCCGGGTCGTAGCTGAAGGTTTTCATTCCTTCCAGCCGGCCCATCGTGTCGTTGATCTTGTCGCTGTACTGGCTCTGGTAAGCTCCCGGCTTCGTCGCTTCGTACTGCTGCAACTCGTTCCGCGCATCTGTTACTCTGCTCATTCCGATTCTCCTTTCAGATTCTTCAGCATCTCCGCCGAAAGATTTTCTTCATCCAGATTTCCCAGCACATACAAAAGCTGTTCTTGCAGCTGGTAGCAGAAATTCCGGACGGCCCGCGCGTCCTCCGGGGCCATGTTCTCCGAAAAGCTGGGCAGCGCGATCTTGCCCAGTCCTGAAATATTCGCCATCTGGCATCTCCTTCTTTGAGGTTTATTTTCCTGCCCGGTTTCCCATCGCCGAAGCAAGGGTCAGGGCGATGCTTCGCACCACAAGCTGTCCGGTCCCGGTCAGCTTCAGCCGCAGCGTGTCGCACCGTTCCGGCACAAAGGGCAGATTCACCCGCGTCCACTTGTCCGAAACGTCGGCTCTTCCGGCTTCTTTCCAAGCCCCGCCGTCGTAGCTGGCCCATACTGTCACCACGCCCCGCTCCATCGCATCCAGCCGGATGGTAACCCGGGAAATATATTTGTCGTCGGCCAGCGCCAGCCCGATGTCGCCGGTCACCATCTCGTACTGCACCCGGTCCAGTTCGCCTTCGTCCTTGTCAGGGTCCACGCCCCACAAAGACTCTCCATCGTAAAGATAGAGCTGCCGCCCGGTCGAACACATCTCCTGTCCAGCCGGGTCCTCTTCGGTCCATAAGCCGCGTTCGGTGTCCAGCACCAGCAGCCGCTGGCTCTCCTTCGCCGCGAGGTACAGATAATACCGTCCGCCCAGCGCCCCGCCCACAGCCCGCAGGGCCGTGTTCAGCCGTTCGGTTTCCAGATTCCCGCTCACCTTCGTGGGCAAGCTCCCGTCCCACGCCATCACGCCGGACGGCGAAAAGTAATACAGCACCTCGTTCAGCACGCACAGGCTCTTCGCGGCCCCCTTGGCCACGCCCGCGCACTTCACGCTGCTCATCTGGTAGTCGGACGGCTTCGAGCCGTACAGCTTGTGGATGCAGTTTTCTTTGAAGAACAGCACATAGCCCATGCAGGTGGCCGCGCCGGTAAAGCTCCCGTCGCTGCCCACGTTCACAGCGTAGCTGTCCGCCGCCGTTCCACGGTACGAGAACCAGTTCGACGGGTCGCCCAGCTTGCACGCATAGATGACGTTTTCCTTGCTCGAGCAGCCCCACACCCGGTTGTCGCATTCGGTCAGAAAATCAATATCCGGGACCCGTCGCTCCAATACAAATTCCTGTTTGTCATCTTTTCCGGCAACCCCCATCCCGTCGATGCCGATCCACTGAATCTTGTCTGCGAGCTTTGTGAGCACACCGTAAAACATTGTTCCACTGGATTCCAACTCAATTTGAATCCAGTCGTCGTCCCTTGCAGAAACAGCATGGTCACCGTCCAGACCCTTCAGATGCTCTTCTGAGCCGCTCATGCCGCTTATGGTCACGGTATCCCCGACCGCAAAATCTTTGCCGATTCCGGTCGCTTCCAGCTTGCAGCAGTTCAGCTCGATGGCGGACCAGTTTCCTGTGGCCGCGCTGTAGATTTCCAAAACATTTTCGCTGCTGTAAGGCTCCTTCTGGTCGTTCAGCTTAAGAAACAATGTTCCATCGTCCGGGTCCTCTGGTTCCGTGGCCCCGCGCTGGGTCACCGTGTAGGTCTTACCTGCCACATCGCAGGGGGTAAAGCTGACGCTTTTGATCCCAGTGACAGCATTTTGACTGCTCAATTTCCATTCTGCCCCCAGCTTCGTCACCGACAGGTCCTTGGTGTCGAACGCCACCTTGTCCGGCCAGATCAGCACCTTCGTGCCCATGCCGATCATCTGCTTTTCGCTGTCCGTCACCGCATTCCATACAAAGCTTGCCTTCTGGGGCGTCTCGTCCGGGTTATAGATGAGGTCCCGCCTCGAAACGACCAGCAGTCCGTTCAGGTGATACATGCCGTTCGTCGCTGCCGCGTGCCGCACATGCCGCCGGTGTTTCCGGGTCGCCAGCGCCGGATAACCCCGGCTCGAAAAATTCCTGCCTTGGCTCAGTTCTGCTTCACCGCACCCGTAAGTCTCGTTCAGGCCCCCAAAGGCCCGCAGCATCTGCCGTGAGCTGCTGATTAGATTGAATTCCATCTTTCTTTTCCCTCTGTCGCGGAGCCATCCCGCTCCCGACATCATAAGCTTTCTTCGTCCAGCACAGCCAGAACCGACTTGCCAATGGCTCCCCTATTTAGGGGAGCTGTCACCGAAGGTGACTGAGAGGTTCAATATAAAAACTGTGCCGCCGTCTTGGGCGGGTAATTTCGCCGCATCCATGCGCCGAACTCCTGCACCATGTCGCTGTACTGCTGGTACTCGTTCGCGGCCCGGGCCGTCTCGCCCAGCGCAAGGTCCATCTGTGCACACAGCCAGTGCGGGTATAACCCCTCAAATGCCGCCGGGGCCAGCAGTTCGGTGTCCTCCTGCAAGCCCTCAAGGTCCGCAAAGGCCGTGTCGGCTCCCTTGCCGTCAAAATCATTCCCGCAGTCCGCCCGGTCCAGAATGCTCCTGCGCAGCTGGGCGTCCACCTGCTTCAGCCACAGCTGTTTCAGCATCGGGTCAAAGCTGTTGTCGGTCCGCATCGCATCCGCCAGTTCAATGGCCTGTCCTGCCGTCATTTTTATCTATCTCCCCTCTGTGGTTACTAAAAATCCCCGGCACAGCGTGTGCCGCCGAGCCGGGGAACGGGTCTTTATTCGCTTCTCTGAATGATCTCTTCCATGCGGGCCGCGCTCTGGTCGTCCTGCTCCTGACTGTGCTGGATGACCTCGGCCACCTCAGGCGGCACGTTCACGGTCACACCGCGCTTGATCTGGTAGTTCACGCCGTTCACGCTCACGAACAGGTCGCCCTTGTACCGCCCGCCGTCCGAGAACAGCCGGATGGGCACAAGCTCCTTCTGCTCCTTTTCCACCGCTTCCGCGTTCTGGTTCTCTTCGGTCTGTTTCTTGACTGCCATATAAACTCCTTCTGCCCTTTTCTGCAGGGCCAAACTGTTTCCGGTTTTGAGACGCCTTTTTCATCCAGCAGAGCCAAAACCGACCTGCCAATGGCTCCCCTGCTAGGGGAGCTGGCGCAAAGCGCCTGAGAGGTTAGTTCGCCGCCGCAATGGCGCTGTATTCCTTCGAGCAGCTCTCAATGCGCACCATGTACTGCTCCACCAGACGTTCTGCGGTCTGGGTGGCCTTCCAGCCCACGGAAGCACGCTGGTTCAGCGGGTCGTCGCCATAGCCCAGCTGCTTGACGATGTGTTCCAGACCGCCGCCTTCCAGTTCGGTCACACCGTAGGCATGAGCGCCCAAGATCAGCGTACCGAACACGGCCAGACCGCTGGGGCAGCCCGTGCCCTTCCAGATCTTCGCTTCGCTCGTCTCCACGAAGCGCACGCCGTGCAGTTTGCCGATCTCGCCGTTGTAGATCTCGTCCGGCTGGGCATACTTGTGCACGTCGATCCATGCCGGGTCATTCCGCAGGTCATAGGACGCATACGGGTGGATGATGGCGATGTAGCCGCCATCGATGGGATCCGCGTTCATCGCCTTCAGCTGGGTGGCCGCCTTCATGATGAGCTTCGAGGTCAGCTGACAGGTCGTGTCCAGCGTTGCGCGGCTGGTCACCGCCGTCTCTGCACCGTCCGTGCCCACCTTCGGCGCATAGATGACGTTCGTGCCGCCCGCAAGGATATCGCGGGTCACGCTGTCGATGGTGCGGCCCGCCTGAGACGCAAGGATCTTGGTCGCCTGAACGATGTTGTTATCGATGGCAGTCAGCTGCAGGGTGTCAGTGATGGGGGTCCAGCCGCCGTACTGCTTCACCTCGGCGGTGATGGTGGAGACGTTCAGCGCCTGACCGTTCGGGGTCACGCCTTCCGTCAGCGGGGTGGTCGCCTTGGGCAGACTGTCGTACTTGCGGAACTCGATGGTCTTGCCGCCGTTCTGGGGAACGGGGTAGTAATCCGCAAACTGGTCGTGGACCAAGCGCGGCTCTGCCTGATCGATGAGACGCTTCTCATAGAAGGTCTTCATCTCGGCGGTCATCGTGCCGGAGGTGTTGTTCAGCGCGGCGGAAGGGTCGGCGAACAGCTGCAGGTCGAACTTCTTTTCACTGTGTTTCATGTGGTCGTTTCCTTTCTTTTTTGAAGATAATTTTCCTTTTCGGGTCCGAAAAGGCTTAAAACATGATGGTCTCCCCGTGCAGGGCCTTGCGTTCCAGCGCTTCCCTCTGGGCACGGGTCATGCGGGAGACATTCGCCCCGGTCACAGCAGCGCTGCCCGGGCGGGTCCCGTTTTCGGAAGGGCGGGCCGAGCGCTGCTGGATGCGCTCCACCACCCCCTGTTCCACGGCGTGGGCGGTCTGGCACATGGCATCGCGGTAGTGGGCCAGACGGTAGGCATCCGCCATCCGCATCCCGGGCAGCTGCATGAGCCGCCGCATCTCGGGGTCCTGCAGCTCCGTCCGCAGCGAGAAGTCCGGCAGTACCCGGCGGATCATCGCTTCTTCGGCCTTCCAGCGCTCGTGCAGCCCGTCCACGATGTTTTTGCCCGGGAATCGTTCCGGCAGCGGCGGGCGGGGCGAAGGCTCCTGCTTGGAAGTCTCGTCCGCTTCCGGCGCTTCGGGTTCCTCCGGCTTCGGCTCACTCTGGGCCGGTTCCGGGGCACGTTCTGCTCCCGGCTTCATGGTCCCGGATGCAATGGCCTGATGGGTCTGTTCTGCACTCAGGGCCGGGGCTTCTGCCGCGCCGTCACCGCCCTCGGCGAACAGCTGCAGGTCCATCATGCAGGAGGTTCCCCTGCGGCTCAGGTCCGCAAACCGCAGATGGTCCGGATAGCGTTCCGCCAGCAGGGCAAAGCCCGCTTTTGCCAGCTCGAACGCGCCCTCCACCCACGCTTCCTGCGGAGCCGATGCCGTCACCGCCAGCCGGGGGCCGTCCGGTTCATCCCATGCATCGCTCTTGGCCGTTTCCAGACCCGCCAGCACGCTCACCAGCGACTGCATCAGGGTGCTGGCCCCTGCGCACACGATGTCCTGTCCGGCGGGCGCATACCCCGCATGGCCGGCCGCTTCCAGCCGCAGGGACAGTCCTTCCGGGCCGTCCAGTTCCGTATAAGTTACCTTGATCATTTAACGCTCCTTTCCAAGTTTCATGGCCCGTGCCGCTGCCTGTGTCGCCAGATTCTGCGCCGGACCGCTCAGCGGCCGATTCGGGTCCACACCGTTCTGATTCTGCAGCATCCCGGTCAGCGCCGCCACCTGCTGCTGCATCGCGGCCAGCTGCTGAGCCATCGTTCCGTTCTGACGGACCCGCTGGCGCACCTTTTCGATGCCCTCAAAGTCCATCATATCCAACGCCGCCAGCGCCGCGTCCGCATTGGCGGGCGCAAAGAAGCCCAGCTGATAGCACTCCTTGGCGGTCTCGTTCTGGGACAGGCGGCTGAAGGTCGATTTCTTCTCCGCGCTCACCACGATGTCGAACACCGGCTCCCGACTTCCCAGCTCCACGCCGCCCACGACGCCGCGCGGCTGCGGACGAAGCGCCATACCAGAAAAGGGCACGAACTCGCTCTCACCCGTGGAGCCGAGGATACGGAACACCCGTTCTTCGTCGTAGAACTGGCGCATCAGGTCGATGATGAGATAGCACTCCTTCGCAAAGGCCCGGTAGGCGCTCTTGAGCATGTCGCGGCTCAGCTTCGAACCAGCCTCCTGCAGGGCCGCAATGGCCGAAGCGGCTGTCACACCGCCCGCCGTGCCGCCCTGCGTCATGTCGCGGTTGCCGGAAATCTCCTTCAGCTCCTCGATCCGGCTGTTGCGGTAGCTCAGGCTGTTGCCCTGCAGTCCGGTGGTCTGCAAAGGCCGGAAGCTGTCGTCGTTCAGCCGCCCCACCACATGGATGATATCCCGGGAGACATCCGCCAGCTCGTCCTCGTTGACGCCCGCCGTGTCGCTCAGAACATACCGCTGTTTTGACGACAGCAGCACATTTTCGTCCATGGCGTGGTTCATCTTGTCGATGGCCGTCTGACACTCCTTCATCACGTCGATGTAGCCAAATCCCGCAGGGCTGTCCTCTTCCATGAACAGCGGGTCGAACACGAACGGATACTTGCCGTGATCGTAGAATCCGCGTCCGGCCAGCGCCGGGTCGTTCTCGCTGGCATAGAGCACAACGCCGTTGCAGAATTTGCAGTAGTGGAGCAAGATCCTGCCGTTCTCGTCCGGCTTTTTATAGTACCAGTCCACCACCACGCTCTTTTCGCTGGTGTCCAGCCCGCCGTCGTGGAGAAAGCGCGGCACATCCAGCACGCTGGCGCTGTGTCCCTTGAGCTGGGGCCAGCGCTGTTCCAGCTGTTTGGTGTTCTCCATGCTCAGAGAGAAGAAGTTCGGCGAGGCCTGAATGTCATCCACGCCCGGCTCCCAATAGAGCATCAGCAGGTTCATCGGGCGGATGGCGATCTCGCCCACGCCGCCGCGCTGTTCCGGGTCCCAGAACACGCCCTTGACGCCGGTCCCGTGCTTGAGCTTCCGCCACCAAGTGTCGCTGTAGACCTGCTCATAATCGGCCTGTTCCAGCACCACCGGCAGGATGCTCGACAGCGCCTTTGCGGTCTGTTCATCGTCCGCCGCGCGGGGCAGGACGTTGGGCGAGGGATAGTTGTCCATAGCATCCGCGTGCTTGTTGGCGATGGAGTTGAACAGCCATCCGCTGGACGGCTGCGGCTTGCCCTCCATCATCGGGTTCTGGTAATTTTTCCAGTGTCCCATCCGGAACCACAGTTCGTTGTCCACCAGCCGTTTGTCCAGTGCGGCCTTGCCCGTCTTGTATTTCTGCAGGGTCGCCGCCGCTTCCGCGATCTCTTCCGGCCCGATGGGCAGCCGTTCTTCGTAAAAGTCCAATTTCATTCCTCCTTCCCGTTTTCACAGGACATATTTGTTCCGCCCTGTCAGGCTTTGTGCTAAGGTCAAATTCGGTAAAATTTTGCCTGTCGGTGCAGTTCCAGCGGGTCGTCGCCCATCGGCGGACGGGCCGTGCGGCGGGGCGGCGAGATGGGATGTTCCATCAGGACATACCGGCACTCGTCGTAGATATGATCCTCCTGCCGGGTATCGATGTCCTCCACGTTGCTCTCATCGTAGACCAGATTCGGGATGGTCCGCAGAAAATGCTTGCAGGTGTTGAACACCTGAAACATCGGCCTGCCCTCTGCGTCGAATGCCAGCCGGTAGTGAAACTGCATCTTTCCGGCCAGCCGGGTGTGGTCCCCGGGCATCCAGTGCAGGAAGTTCGGGCTTCGCTCCATCATGGCTGCGATGCTCTCGCCCCGGCTCTCGTCAAAGATGGCGGGGTCTGCGATGCCCTGAATGACCCGGCCCCGCAGGACAGGGTCGTTCTGTTCGGCTTCCCGGATGCGCCGCGCCTGTTCCACCGGGTCGATGCGCAGTCCCTCGTTGGGGCGTCCGGTGCAGCCATACAGTTCCTTGATCCGGTACAGCCGCCCTTCTTCGTCAGCCGCATACCATCCCACCGAAAACGGCTTGGAAAAGCCGAAATCGAATCCCCGGTAAATTTTCCAGTGCTTCGGGATGGGAAACGGCGCGATCACATGGGTCCAGCGCTGGTCCAGATAATGGTCCGGGTCGTTCCGCCACTCGGTGAACACCTGACCGGAAAAGCTGTCCCAGCTGCCATAGAGCAGGGCCTGTTTTTCCGCTTCCGGCATCGACGCCAAGCTTGCGAGGTAATCCGGGTCATTTTCCAGCAGGGCCGGGTTGTCGAACACGCTGGACGGGATGAACACCCGCGCCCGCTTCAAGATTTTCTCGGTCCCATCCGGCATCCGGACCGGATATTCCTCCACGATGGGGGTCCCGGGCGGGGCGGGCGTGATGAACCGTGCCTTGACCCAGCCATGTCCGACGCCGCCGGGATTGGTCGTGGCCCGCAGATACACCCGCGTGCCCGGTCCGGTGGGGCGGTTGCGGCTCATCATGTAGCTGTACTCTTCCCACTCGAAGTGGGTCAGCTCGTCGAACCCGATAAAATCAAAGGCTTTGCCCTGATAATTCGTGCGGTCTTTGGTGTACTGCATCGAGCCGAAGTAGATCTTCGCCCCGCTGGGGAACACCCACACATGACTCGTCGCGTTGTACTGCGCTTCCGGAAAGGCTCTGCGGTAGTAGACCATGCTTTTGTCCACAAGGTCGCTCAGCTGCGGATAGGTCTTGCGCAGGATGAGCGCCCGGTAATGCGGGATATCCACCTGCCGCAGGGCCTCGATGACCAGCGCATCGCTTTTTCCGCCGCCCGCCGCACCGCCGTAGAGGGCTTCCGGTTCCGGCCTCCGCATGAACTCCCTCTGCCTTGGCTGGGGCCGCCAGACCACCGGCACATTCTGTTCTGCTTTCATACATCCTCCACCTGCGGCAGCAGCACCACGCCGCACTCTCTGCCTTCGGTGTCCGCGCCCTGTTCGTTCAGGACCTTGGCCACCGACGCGAGGTCCTTCAGGACGGCCGTGGCTTCCTTCAGGCCCTTCATGGTCCCGGCGGCATCTGCACCGTCGCGGCGGGCCGCTTTCTGGCGGGCGTTCAGTTCTTTCACCTCCTGTGCCAGCATCGTGCTCAGGGTGTCGGTCGCGCGGTGGAGACTTTCCAGCCCTTTGGCCGATGCCGGTCGTTTCGTCTGCGCCATTCGGTTCGTTTCACATCCTTTCGTTTTGGCTTGACAAAAGAATACCACGTTTCTTCTTTTTCTTGCAGTCCATCCTTTTGCGGGGCCGCTGTGTATTTTTAATTTAATGTTTTCCACTCTGTATATTCAAAAGCGTAAAAATTTCCCCTGTCCGCGTTGCTTTTCCGCAGACAGGGGAACGACCCGTCAATTTTTTCGCGCACAGCATCAAAAAGGGCTGGCGCACCTTTCGCCGAAGGACTATAATTAAGCTGCATCCTCTAAGATTCGACCCGAAAGGAGTTTTTATGCAGCGACCTGAGCAAACACTTTCCCGGCTGCGAAGTGCCATCCGGCCGGAATGGACCATCACATTCTTCTCTGCCCTTGTGTTTGGGCTTGCCGCCCATTTTTATAAGCTGACCAACTGGCTCCCCAACTGGGATTCCCTCGTGTTCCGGTACGACGCGCAGGACATGCTCCACTTCGGGCGCTATTTCCTGTCGCTGGCCTGTGGATTCAGCTCCTACTATGACCTTCCATGGCTCAATGGGCTGCTGAGTCTGCTGCATCTGGCCTGTGCCGCCGCCGTCATCGCAGACCTGTTCCAGTTCCACGAAAAAGTCCCTTTGGTCCTGACCGGCGCTCTGGTGGCGGTGTTCCCCACCGTCACCTCGACCCTCTCTTATAATTATGTGGCCGACGGCTACTGCCTTGCGCTCCTGCTGGCCTGTCTGAGTGCACGGTTCTTCACCCGCAGCGGAAAATTCGCCTTCTTTGCCGGGGCCGCTTGTCTGTGGATCTCGGTCGGCATCTATCAGGCGTATATCACCCTGACCATCACCCTGCTTTTGCTGTTTCTGCTGGATGACCTTCTGTTCGGGACCCGCTCTGTCTTCCATTCTCTCCGCTCTGCCGGACGCTTTCTGGCGGGCGGCGTGCTGGCGGGAGCTGTCTATCTCGTGGTCCTGAAACTCCTGCTCTGGTCCGCCGGGACCCAGCTCTCCGACTATCAGAGCATCGATTCGGTCGGTTCTTCCTTCCAGCTTTCCACCTCGGTCTACCAGTGCACGGTCCGGTTCATCAAGTTCTTCCTCGATTATCGGCAGGGCATCGGCGCATGGTTCCTGCTGAATCTTCTCCTGCTGGCCCTGCTGGCGGTGTTCGTGCTCTCCGCCTTGGTCCAGCAGCATCTTCACCGCGAACCCGCCCGCCTTGTCCTCGTGCTGGTATATCTGGCGGCGCTGCCGTTCGGCGCATCGGCCCTGTATTTTCTGGACCCCTTTGTGGACTATCACAACCTGATGACCATGGGCTACTGTGTGTTTTATCTGGCGTTCGTCCTGTTCTACGAGCACCTGAACGAGCGCCCGCGCTTTTCGGCCCTCAAAAACTGGTCCATCCTGCTGGTGGGCGGTGCGGTCGTGTTCAACTGCATCGTCCTCGCCAATGTCTGCTATCATCTGGCCCAGCTGTCCTACGAGCGTTCCTACAGCATCGCCATCCGGATGGCGGACCGCATCGAGCAGCTGGACGACGCCGAAAGCTGCACCAAGCTGGCCGTTCTCGGCACGCTGCCGGGTTCTGAGCTGTATTCTGCGGACCTCGGCCTGAACATGACCGGCTTCACCGAGGGGCTTCTTCTCCGCCCCGACGACCCCACGGTAAACCAAAGCGTCCTGACCACCACCCTGAACGATTACTGCGCGCTGGACCTCGAATTTGTCTCCCACGACGAAAAAGAACAGCTTCTTCAGCTGCCCGAGGTCCAGCAGATGCCGCTCTGGCCCCAGACCGGTTCGGTGGCCGTCGTCGGCGATACCATCGTCATCCGGGTCGGAGAGGGGGTCGATATCAATGGCTGAAACTCCGCTCGTCTATTTTCACGCTGATGACTACGGCATGACCCCGCCCAGCGATGCGCTCATCTGCGACTGCCAGAAAAACGGCTGTCTGAACAGCGTCAGCATCGTGCCGAACGGCGCGCTGGAAGCCTCGGTCGAGCAGCTCCGCTCTTCCGGCCTGAAGCTTGCCGTCCACCTCAATCTGGTCGAGGGCAAAGCGCTCTCCCCTGCGGCGTCCATCCCGCTTTTGGTCCGTCCGGACGGCAGCTTTTCCAACTCCTTCATCGGGCTTTTGCGGCTGTCCCTCTCCCCCAAGCGAAACGAATTTGCCGCCCAGCTCTATCAGGAGCTGGAACGCCAGCTGCTGGCCTTTGCAGCGCTCTTTCCCGCCGGGACGCCGCTTCGTATCGACAGCCACCAGCACGTCCACATGATCCCGCTGGTGTTCCGCACCCTGCTCCAAGTCCTCTCGGACCATCATCTTCCGGTCGAGCACCTGCGCATCCCCGCCGAGCCGTTCTCGCCGTTCTGGGGTGCGGTCCGGCTCTACCCCACCTATTCCGCAGTCAACGCCGTCAAGCAGGTCGTTCTAAATCTCTGCTGGCTGTGGGACCGCCCCGCGTTCCGGCGCAGCAGCATCCCCACCGCCCTGTTCTGCGGCATCCTGTTTTCGGGCCATATGGACGCCGACCGGGTCCGCGCTGTTCTTCCGCAGTATCTCCGCCTTGCGGCCAAGCGCAGCCAACCGGTGGAGCTGCTGTTCCACCCGGGCGGACTGGAACCCGGTCAGCCCTTTTTCGACCCGCAGAAAACCGATTTTCACCCGTTTTATCTCTCTGAGGGTCGCAAAGTCGAATATCAGGCTCTGCACACGCTGAGCCAAAAGGAGGTCGAACGCCTTGCCCACCGGTCATGAACTGCTTTCTGTCATCCTGCCCGCCCACAATGAAGAAGAAAACGTCCCGCTCATCGCGCACCGCCTTGCGGACCTTCTGGACGCGAACCACATCCGGCACGAGCTGATCTTTATCAACGACGGCTCCACCGACCAGACATGGGAAGCCATCCGCCGCACCGCCGAGGAGCTGCCGCAGGTCCGCGGCGTCCGGTTCTCGCGCTCGTTCGGCAAGGAAGCCGCCCTCTACGCCGGCCTTCAGGCCGCAAAGGGCGACTGCTGCGTGACCATGGACTGCGACCTGCAGCACCCCGTGGAAAAGATCCCGGAGATGTGGCGTCTCTGGTGCGAGGGCTATGAGGTCATCGAGGGCGTCAAGCGGGAGCGCGGGACCGAAAGCAAGCTGCACCGCAACGCTGCCCTCTTTTTTTACCGTTCCATCAGCCGTGCCGCCAAGATGGACCTCCGCCGCAGTTCGGATTTCAAGCTGCTGGACCGGAAAGCCGTCCTCGTGCTGCTCAACATGCCGGAGCGCGACACCTTTTACCGCGCCCTTTCCGCGTGGATCGGCTTCCGGACCGCGCAGGTGGAATTCGACGTTCAGCCCCGCGCGGCGGGCAAAAGCAGCTGGTCCTCGTGGCAGCTCTTCTGCTATGCCCTCTCCAATCTGGCGGCGTTCACCTCTGCGCCCCTGTATCTGGTCATCTTCCTGGGCATTCTCATGCTCATTGCGGCGGTCCTGACAGGCGGCGAAGCCCTGTACCGCTACTTTGCCGGCGAAGCGCTGGAAGGCTTCACGACGGTCATCCTGCTCCAGCTTTTCACGGGAAGTCTGCTCATGATCAGCCTTGGCATCATCGGCTATTACCTCTCGAAAATCTACAACGAGGTCAAGCACCGTCCCCGTTACGTTATCGCCGAAACGCTGGACTCCCCCGCTTCCAAAGAATAAAAAACGGCCCCGGCCGGCATCGCCGCTCTCGTTCAGAGCATTGGCAATGCCAACCGGGGCCTTATTGTTTAGATTTTCGGAAATTTACAGCGTCTCGATGTGGTCAAACAGGTCCTTGGCCGCTTCTACCGCGTCCTTGCTGCCGAACGCCACGCGGACGCCCTGCTGCATCTGCGCCGTCAGTTCTGCCGCATGGGCGCGGATGGTGTCCGCATCCACCGAGCACAGTGCTTTCCGGTCTGCGGCCAGCATCTCGTCGGTGATGCCGCAGAAATACCGGCGGTCGAGTTCCTTTGCCTCGGCGCAGGGTTTCATGGGCTTGTCCATCTCCGACACCGTGCCCACGATGAACTCGGTCACGTCCTTGTCGGTGTATTCGCGGGCCGCAAGCACCTCGGGGCCTTTCGTGAACGTCTCATAGCTCTCGGCCAGATGGGGGTCGCGGTAGGTGTACAGACCCTCGGTCCCGGTGCGGGTCAGCATTCCCGTGCCGTAAGCGCCGCCCACCTCGCGGATGTGATGCCACAGATATTCATAGCTCATCACGCGGGCCAGCACGCGGCGTTCCGGCTTGCGCTCCTGCGGCCATGCCAGAATGTCGTAGTTCACGCCGCCGTCGATGATAAAGGCTTCGTTCGCCGGGGGCGTCAGTTCCTGCGTGTAAGGCTGGGCGGCATCGCGGATCTCTTCCGCAAAGGTGCTGCCGGGAAGCAGCTCTTCCAGTTTCTTCAGCGCATCCTCGCTGCCGTGCAGACTGACGGTCAGTGCCGCATGGTGCAGGACCTTTTCGCGCACCTCTTCCAGCTTTTTGCCCATGGCAGCCCAATCGGCCTTTTCCAGCAGATCGCACAGGAAGTGGTAGCCCGTCACGCCGCTGCAAGCTTCGCTCAGCGCAGATTCCACCGAATAGTGACTGGTGGCGTGGACCAGCGCATACTGGTTGCCCATCTGGATGAACTGCTGTTCGATGTTCAGCTTTTCCTGATTCAGCACCCGCTCAAAGGCTTCCTCTGCCTTGGGGCCGGTCAATTCCGTCTCATACAGCCACTCGCTGCCCAGCTCGACGGCCTTTTCGAGACTGCGTTCCAGCAGACTCATGTTCAGCGTCAGCTTGGCGTGGCAGGGGTTCCCCTCCTGCCGTCCGGTCCAGAAGCTGATACAGGCACGGCTGTCGCCCAGCCATGTGCTGCGCAGGGTGTTCAGCTCGCGGGCGGTGTGCTTGGGGGTGTCCAGCTCGTCCAGCACATCGGTCAGCAGGTCGAGATACTGGACCTCTTCTTCGGTCAGCCCGCCGATGTCATAGTAGAAGTTCAGATACAGGCTTCCCTTGGACGGATGATGCAGAAGCTCTGCTCCCGCCAGCTGTCCCACAACGCCCTCGGCGCTCTTGTCGCCGTCGCCGAGGTCCGCCACGGTCAGAGGATGATTCAGCACCAGCTTGCCGTCGGTGCGGGCTACCTGTGCTTCCTCTTCCTGCTTGGGCAGGGTGGGGACCTGAATAATTTCCACCGGTTCCGGCGCAAACAGGCTGCGCAGAAGCTCGTTGAACCAGCCGGTGTCCAGCTTCTCCCGCAGGGACGCGAACAGCTTATCGGTGTGGAGCAGCAGAGCCGGGTCCTTGGCGTGGAGCCAGCCGGTGGACGCATGGATGGCGTCCAGCACGCCGTCGGGCAGACTGCCCGGTCGCTCCAGCGAAGCGAACTCCGCCGCATTCAGGCTGGCCAGCAGCAGGTCCGCCGGGATGCCCTCTTCCAGCAGCGCATCCACGGCCTTGCGGATGCTCCCGGCGAACTTCGCCGCCGATTCCTCGGTCGCGCCGCGCAGGACCAGTTCCAGAACCGGCTGCAGGGTGCTGTCGTCGAAGCCGACGTCGATGTCTGCACCCAGCTTTTCTTCCAGCAGGGCGGCTTTCAGCGGCGACTGATTCGTTCCCAGCAGGGCATCCAGCAAAATTTCCACGCCCAGCTGGCGCTCGCGGTCTGCGAATGCGCCCGTGTACCATGCCAGAGCGCACTGGACCTGATCGGCCTCCGGCTTTTCGGTGTAGTAAGGAATTTTCACCTTCACGCCGGTCTGCTCGTCCTGCACAGTCAGGCGGGGCTGGCTGGTCCCCTTGGGCATCTTACTGAGGTAGTGCTCGTCCAGAAATGCCAGCTTTTCTGCCATGTCCATCTTGCCGTACAGGGTCACACAGCAGTTGTCGGCGCTGTAGTGGCGGCGGTAGACCCGCACATATTTCTCATAGGTCAGTGCCGGGATGGATGCCGGGTCGCCGCCCGAAACGAATCCATACGCCGTATCCGGGAACATCGCCCGTTCCAGCGCATTTTCCAGCTGTGCGTCCGGCGAAGCCAGTGCGCCCTGCATCTCGTTGTACACGACGCCGCTCACCGTTCCATCATCGCCGCGATGCCAGCCCTCCTGCTCGAACACCCGCTTGTCCACCATGGCCAGCGGGCAGAACACGGCGTTCAAATAGACGTCCATCAGGTTCTTGAAGTCCGTCTCGTTCGGGGTCGCAAACGGATACACCGTCTTGTCGGGGAAGGTCATCGCGTTCAGGAAGGATGCCATGCTGCTCTTGAGCAGCTGCAAGAACGGCGAAGTGACCGGATATTTTTCCGAGCCAGCCAGCACCGAATGCTCCAGAATGTGGAACACGCCGGTGTCGTCCGAGGGGAACGTACCGAATCCGATGCCGAACGCCTTGTTCACATCCTCGTTTTCCACCAGAAGAATGGTCGCGCCGCTGACATCGTGGGTCAGAACCGTCAGCGTCCCGTGCTGTTCGGGGCAATCCTCACAGCGCAGGACCGTATAGCCGGGATATTGCTTCATTGTGGTTCTCCTTTTTTGAATGGATTTTGTTTTATTGTATCACGATGGGCCGTAAGACGCAACAAACAAAAAAGCCCCACAGCTGTTTCTCACAACCGCGGAGCAGATGATTCTTTCGTCTTTCCAGTGTGACAAAGAGGTTTACTCTGTGATCACGCCTTCTTTGCAGGACACCCGGAACAGCACGAAGCCGATGATGAACAGCACGATCAGCGAACCGACACCCACGTTGGCGCTGCCGGTCAGCTGGCTTCCCACGCTGACGATCATCGTCCCAAGGAAGGACGCGCCCTTGCCGCAGATATCGAACAAGCCAAAGTATTCGCCCGACTTTTCCGGCGGCGTGATCTTGGCAAAGTGGGAGCGGCTAAGCGCCTGAACGCCGCCTTGGAACATGCCCACGATGACGGCCAGCACCCAGAACTGCCACTGCTGGGTCAGGAAGAAGGCAAACACCGCGATGCCCGCATAGGCCGCGATGCAGACAGGGATCAGGGTCGTGGACGGATACTTCGAGGACAGCCGCCCGAAGATCAGCGCCGACGGGAAGGCCACGATCTGGGTCACCAGAAGGGCCAGCAGCAAGCCGGTGGTGTCCAGCCCCAGCGCCGTACCGTAGGCCGTCGCCATGTCGATGATGGTATACACACCGTCGATGTAGCAGAAGAACGCCAGCAGGAACCAGAATACCTGCTTGTCCTCGTGCAGATGGCGGATGGTGTGGCCGATGCGGGCAAAACTCTGCCGGATGGCGTGCTTTTCCACCTCGACATAGTGGAGTTGTTTATAATTCTTCAGCAGCGGAAGGGTCGTCACCAGCCACCACGCCGCCGTGATAAACAGCGCGATGTTCAGCGCCGTCATCTGGCTGATGCCGATGGCTCCTGCACCCAGCACCAGCGCAAGGCAGACCACAAAAGGGATGCAGCTTCCGATGTAGCCCCACGCATAGCCGCGGGAAGAAACTTCGTCCATCCTCTCCGGGGTCGTCACGTCGCCCAGCATGGAATCATAAAAGACCAGACTGCCCGAGAAGCCCACCTTTGCAAAGACAAAGATGAGCAGGAACGGGAGCCACGTTTTGGCCAGTCCCATGGCGCAGCAGCCCGCCACACCGACCACAAGGCAGAGGATGAAGATGGGCTTTTTGAAGCCCCGGGTGTCGGCCAGCGTGCCCAAGATCGGACTGAGGATGGCCGTGATGATGGTCACCGCCGAGGCCGCATAGCCCCAATAGGCCAGATACTCTACCGAGCTGAGGCCGCCGTCCGCCGCCAGTGCGTTGAAAAAGATCGGGATCAGGGTCGCCACCATCAGCACAAAGGCCGAGTTGCCGACATCGTACAGGATCCATGCGCGTTCCAGCCCGGTCAGGCTGAATTTCTTTGTTTGTTCCATAATTCCTCAATTCTCTCCAAAAGTGTGCTGATACGCGGCATCCAGCGGCGCATCCGTCTCCAGCCCGTCCACATATTCGGTGATGAGCCGGACCGCCAGCGGCTGAGCCTTCTGGTACAAGGCATCCAGCTGCCGTCCGCTCTCCTCGCACTTGGGGTTCGGCTTCGGGTTCGCCACCAGTCCGTGCATGTACTCCCACTTTCCGGCGGCTCGGATGCCGGTCAGCACCACCCAGCGCTTGACCGGGTTCGATGCCTGCAGCAGGTGGTGGACCATGACCATGCCGGTCATGGCTTCATAGGTCTCCTCGACCGTGATGCCCTCATAGAACGGCGCGACCACTCTGGCCCAGATGGTACTGGGCTTGATGTGGCCGGCCGTGAAGAAATGCAGCGGGTCATGGCCGTCCCGGCGGAGCAGCTGGTTGTCGAACTCCGTCTCGATCTCACAGTGGCTCACGCCGCTGGACCGGACATCCTGCTCCACGCAGGGGTGGCAGGTGCTGTCCAGCGCAAAATGGCAGATGAAGCCCAGCGTGTAGACCAGCGCGGCGTCCTTGTTCTTGGCGTTCTTGATGACGCCCCGCGCCCGCTCAAAAAAGACTGCGCCGGGCTGCTCGTGCATCGCATTGCCCAGCCGGCTCACCGGATTGGACTGCAGCGCCTTGTAGTAAAACAGCAGGTCCGGCCCATGCAGACCCATATCATACAGTTCCCGGTACGGGGCGATCTTTTTCTGAAGCGGTTCCGGCAGCTGTGCCAGAACATCTGCGCCAAAACGGCGGTGTGCATACGTTGAGGGCATGTTTTTCCTCCTTCACGATTTCTTACAGGCCCCAGTATAGCAGAAACTTTCCGCCCCTGCTACCCCTTTGGGTGTATTTTTAGTAAAATGTTTGAAGTATTTTTTGGTAATTTCTGCAAAGCATGCTTTCGTTATTTTGACATCGACGGATCATCTGTTCTGCCAAGCAGATAATCCGTCGATGTTTCGTACAGGTCTGCCAGATTGATCAAAACGGTCGTCGGCACGTCTCGAAGTCCTTGCTCATATCGATTATACTGCGGCTGTGGCATTTGCAGAATCGCGGCCACCTGTCTTTGGGTCAGATCGTGGTCCTCGCGCATGTCACGGAGTCTACGGTAATAAGCCATAAGCGCCCTCCTGATATCTAAATGGATATCTTGACAATACAACGAGCGCATGTTATTCTTGGCTTATGATATCCATTTGGATATCAAGTTTTTCATAGAAGCTTCCAAATCATCTGCAAAAACAAAAAAACAGGAGGATTATTATGTCTAAGAAAATGGACCGACGCAACTTCCTGAAACTTGCCGGTACAGCTGCTTTTGCGGTCTCCGTCACAGGTGTACTGGGAGGATGCGACGAGGCCCCCGCGGCTTCCGTTCCCGCTTCTCCCTCAGTCCCGGAATCTCCATCGTCCGGCTCCTCGAGCAGCAGCTCCTCCAGCAGTTCCAGTTCTTCCAGTACTGCCGAAATTGATCCCAGTAAAATCATCTGGACGACCCGCAACAACAATGATGGAACTGCCACGCTGACAGGCTATGACAGCAATGGCGTCCAGCCCATAGGCACGATCACACTTCCCGAAAAATGGTCTGGTCGGAAAATCGTTGAATTGGATGGCGACCTTGGCGGCAAAATCACCAAAATGATCGTTCCCGGATGCTATAAGAAGCTCCAATACGGCGGCAGCCGCTCTCTGGAAGAGCTGATTTTGCAGGAAGGCGTGGAAAGTCTCTGCCACTTTGAAAACTCTACCAACCTTCGCAGCGTCCAGCTCCCCTCCACCATGAAAGAACTCGGCTATGACGCCTTTTGCGGTTGTACCCTTTTAGCATCCATCAACCTTCCAGAGGGATTGGAGACGCTTGGCTGGAACGCTTTTTCCGAAACCCGCTTAACCTCCATCGTGGTCCCTGCTTCTGTCACAAACTATCCGCCTTATAATACTTCCGCACCTTTCTATAACTGCAAGAGTCTTGTATCCGCTACCGTAAAAGGCTCCGTCCTTTCAAGTGCGATGTTCGAATCCTGTACAAATCTGAAGAACGTCGTTCTCAACGATACGATCCTTGAACTTGCCGGCAAATCGTTCTATAACTGCTCCGCGCTTTCCTCCATCACCCTCCCCCAGAAACTAAAGCGAATCGGTTCCGAAACCTTTAAGGGCTGCAAATCCCTTTCCGCTATTTCCATCCCCGAAACGGTCACCGAGATCAACGGAGATGCTTTCGCTCAGACCCCTCTTCAGAAGATCATTCTTCCAGACGGTCTTAAGCTCATCGACCGGAAAACCTTCAGTGAATGCTCTGTTTTACGGGCTATCTATATTCCCGCGTCGGTCACGACCGTTGAGTATTACGCCTTCGAAAACTGCCCGCTTCTGAAGGATGTCTACTATCAGGCCGGAGAATCCCAATGGGCCGCGATCGAGATCCGCGATTCCGGCAACACCATGTTGAAAGCCGCCACGATGCACTATAATTCCTCTCCCAGCTCCCTTCGCTGAAGTTTCGGCAGCAAAAAGCGAGAGACGTAAAGCTTTTCCGCTTCACGTCTCTCGCTTTTGTCGTATCGTTTTTTACTTCTCGTATCCCTGCGGCAGTTCGTTCTTGGGGTCACGGTCCATCAGGGTGCGGACGGCTTCCGCCGCGCCCATGCCCTCGTTGACGATGGCGTTCACGGTCTGAACGATGGGCATTTCCACCTGATACCGTTCTGCCAGTTCCAGCGCGGCGGGCAGAGCGTTCATGCCCTCGACCACCATGCCGACTTCCTTGACGGCCTGTTCCGGCGTCTCGCCCTTGCCGATGAGGATACCAGCGCGGTTGTTGCGGCTGTGCATACTGGTCGCGGTCACGATCAGGTCGCCGATGCCCGCCAGACCCGCAAAGGTGTGGACATTGCAGCCCATCGCCACGCCCAGACGCGCGATCTCGGCGATGCCGCGGGTGATGAGGGCCGCACGGGCATTGTCGCCGTAGCCCAGGCCCGTGGAGATGCCGACGCCCAGCGCGATGACGTTCTTCATGGCGCCGCTCAGCTCCACACCCTTGATGTCCTCATTGGTATAGACGCGCATGACGCTGTTGGAGAATACTTCCTGCACGAACTTTGCCGCCTCGACATCCGGGCTGGCCGAAACGATGGTCGTGGGCAGATCGACCGCCACTTCCTCGGCGTGGGTCGGGCCGGACAGGGCCACCAGACGCACCCCCTTGGGGCCGCCCTCTTTGCCCAGCTCGTCGGCCAGGATCTCCGTCATGGTGTAAAGGGTATCCGGCTCGATGCCCTTTGCCACGTCCACGATGATCTGGCCGTCCGCCACATAGGGCCGTGCCTTGGCCGCCGTGGAGCGCACGAACACCGACGGCACAGCAAACAGCAGGATGTCCTTCTCCTTGCAGACTTCCTCGATGCTCTTGGTGAACTTCAATTCCTCCGGGATCTTCATTCCGGGCAGATTGCGGTGCACCCGGGTGGTGGACAGGTCGTCGATCTCTTTTTCGATGGCCGACCAGACCAGCACATCATTTCCGCTCACGCACAGCATCCGTGCCAGAGCCATGCCCCAAGTACCTGCACCCAGGATCCCGATATTCCGTTTTGTCACGTTCAAATCCTCCGAATCCGCCGCACGGCTTTCCCGTGGGCATGATTCCCGCAAGATTTTCTGCGGGAGCTTGTCAGTTTCCATTGTACACGAAACCGCCCGCAACGTCAACTCCTAGCCAGACTGCACAAAGTTAGGGTATGTTTCTTTTCAGTTTTAGTAATAACAGGGGATTTCCGCAAACAAATTGCTTCTATTGGAAAATCATGTTATAGTATTTTGGTAGGAATAATAGGATTTCCCCTTGACTTCGAGTTCACTTTAAGGTATATAATAGATTTCACGCCGTTTTCTTGTCAAAATAAGGAAGATTTCAATGTTCGAAGCTTTACTTTCCAACCGCACGGTCAGCGTTTTGTGGGAGGCGCTGCCCCGTATCCTGTCGGCGGGTCTCACCATGACCATCCCGCTGACCCTGATCTCCTTCAGCCTTGCCATGGTCTTGGCCGTGGTGGTGGCGCTGGTGCAGTATGCCAATGTGCCGATCCTGCGGCAGCTGGCCCGATTCTACATCTGGGTCATCCGCGGCACGCCGCTTCTGGTGCAGCTGTTCATCATCTTTTATGGTCTGCCCAGCCTTGGCATCATGCTGGACGCCTTCCCGGCGGCGGTCATCGCCTTTGCCATCAACGAGGGCGCTTACTGTGCCGAGACGATGCGCGGCGCGCTCGAAAGCGTTCCGCAGGGCCAGCTGGAAGCCGGCTACTGTGTCGGCATGACGTGGTGGCAGATCATGTACCGCATCGTGCTGCCGCAGGCGCTCCGCACGGCTGTGCCCGCCCTGTCCAACTCGCTCATCGGCATGATCAAGGACACCTCTCTGGCGTCCAACATCACGGTCGCCGAGCTGTTCATGGCCGGTCAGCGCGTCGCGGCCCGCACCTACATTTTCCTGCCCATCTACTGCGAGGTCGCCGTGGTCTACCTGCTGTTCTGCACCGTGGTCACCAAGCTGCAAAGCCTGTTGGAGCGTCAGCTGAACGCCCACGGCTTCCAGTGAGAAAGGGGGATGCACGATGGCTATGTTAGAGATCAAAAACATCCACAAATCGTTCTATACCTACGATGATAAGCCCCATTTCCACATCGGGCCGTTCCCGCGCGGCAGCGCCCGCCGGGTGGCCAGCACGCTGAACGTCTTGAACGGCGTGGATCTGACCGTGGAAAAGGGCGACGTCGTGGCCATCCTCGGCCCCAGCGGTTCCGGCAAGACCACCCTTCTGCGCTGCCTGAACTTCCTCGAGCCGACCGACAGCGGCAGTCTGACCTTTGACGGCGAGACGTTCGACCTTGGAAACATCTCCAAGGCAGACATCGCCCGTCTGCGCAAAAAGACAGCCTTTGTGTTCCAGAACTACAACCTGTTCCGGAACAAGACCGCTCTGCAGAACGTCACCGAGGGCCTGATCGTCGCCCGCAAGATGCCGAAAGAACAGGCCGATGCCCTTGGCCTGAAGATGCTGGAAAAGGTCGGTCTGGCCGACCGGGCGGATTACTATCCCCGCCAGCTTTCCGGAGGTCAACAGCAGCGCGTCGCCATTGCCCGCGCCCTTGCCACCGACCCGGAGATCATCTACTTCGACGAACCCACCTCCGCGCTCGACCCGGAGCTGACCGGCGAAGTCCTTGCCGTCATGCGGCAGCTGGCCGAAGAGGGCATGACCATGCTGGTCGTCACCCACGAGATGGGCTTTGCCCGCAACGTTTCCTCCAAGACTGTGTTCATGGAGCACGGCGTCGTGGTGGAACAGGCCCCCTCGCATGAGTTTTTCGCGCACCCCAAAGAGGAGCGTACCCGGGAATTTTTGCAGAAAATTTCCCAGCACACCTGATATTTGTTACCCGGCCAGTCGGTTATTTCCCTCGCAAGTGGAGCGGGGATTCCATACCCCGCCCTATTGCCTTCGGCAACAGGGTCCCACCCGTCGGACACTTGCTCACGAAACAACCGACCGTCCTTCAATTAAGCATACCGAAAGGATATCCCATATGAAAAGAAGAACTTTTATTTCCCTGATGAGCGTCATGGCTGCTGCCGGCGTTCTCACCTTGTCCGGTTGCTCTTCCAGTAGCTCCGCTTCCACCAGCACGGCTGCTTCCGGCTCTGCATCTGCCGGTTCCGCTGCGGCTGACCAGCTGGCCACCATTCAGGCCAATGGCAAGCTCATTGTTGCACTGGAAGGCGCATGGCAGCCGTGGAGCTTCCACGACGAGAGCGACACCCTCGTTGGCTACGACGTCGAAGTTTCCCGCGCCATTGCTGAGAAGCTGGGCGTCGAGCCGGAGTACGTCGAGAGCGACTGGGACAGCCTGTTCGCCGGTCTGGACGCCGGCCGTTACGACATGGTCTGCAACGGCGTCGAGGTCACCGACGAGCGCGCTCTGACCTACGATTTCACCACGCCCTACGGCTACATCCATACTGCTCTGGCCGTCCGCAAGGATAACGACGACATCAAGAGCTTCGAGGACCTGAACGGCAAGACCACGGCCAACAGCCTTGCTTCCACCTACATGGAGCTTGCCGAGAGCTACGGCGCAACGGTGCAGGGCATCGACACGCTGGAAGAGACCATCCAGCTGCTGACCGCCGGCCGCATCGACGCCACTCTGAACGCCGATGTCTCCTTCTACGACTATCTGAACGTTCATCCGGACGCCGACTTCAAGCTGGTCGCCCAGACGGAGGAAGCCTCTCATGTCGCCATCCCCCTGCGCAAGGGCGACGACAGCGCCACCCTGCTGGAAGCCATCAACAACGCCATCGACGAGCTTCGCGCCGACGGCACGCTGAAGGAACTGAGCGAGAAGTACTTCGGTCAGGATATCTCTTCGGAAAACTAAGCCATCCTAAAAAATCAGCCCTGTCAGAAACTCGGAACTGCTTGTGCACCGTTTGGCGCACCGCCCGAATTTCTGACAGGGCTTTTTTCTTGAATCTTATTCCGCCGGGTGGAAGTACTCGTAGATAGTCACCGCCAGCTGTTTCCCCACGCCGGGGGTGTTTTCCAGCTGGTCCGGGGTGGCTTCCCGGACGGCTCCCACGCTCTTGAACTGGGTCATCAGCGCCTTGGCTGTTTTGGGGCCGATCCCCGGCACTTCGGTCAGGGTCGAAGCATAGCTTTTCTTCTTCATCTGCTGCTTCCGGTAGGCGTTCGCAAAGCGGTGCGTCTCGTCCTGAATGGCCGTGATGAAGGTAAAAGTCCCCCGGTTCATGTTAATGGCGATCTCCCGGCCCTCGCTGTCCACGATGGCGCGGGTACGGTGGTGATCATCCTTGACCATGCCGTACAGCGGCACATCGGCCAGCTTGGTCCCGGCCAGCGCCGCCTTGGCCGCGCTGACCTGTCCGCGCCCGCCGTCCATCAGCAGAAGGTCCGGTTTTTCGCCAAAATAGTTATTGCTCTGCTGCCCGTGTTCAGCCAGCAGGGCATATTTTTCGTATTCCGCCGCCCTCCGGGAGACCGTCTCCGCCAGCGACGCATAGTCGTCGGTCCCCAGAACGGTCTGCATCTTGAACTTCCGGTAGCCCGCCTTATAGGGCTTGCCATCCCGGAATGTCACCATGCCGCAGACGCTGGTCCCATCGCCCCAGTTGGAGATATCGTAGCTCTCGATGGTGCGGGGCGGCTTCGACAATCCCAGCACCTGCGCCAGTTCGTCCAACAGCTTTTCCTCACGGGCATAGCGGCCGCTTTCCCGGGCCAGACGCTCCACCGCATTGGTGTGCGCCATCTCCACAAGGCGGGCCTTGTCGCCCCGCTGGGGGATGTACAGCTGCACTTCGCTGCCGCGCTTTTCGTTCAGCGCCTGCTGCAAAGCTTCGCTGTCCGGCGGAAGCTCATCCACGGCAATGATTTTCGGAATTTGTTCATCGTCCAGATAATAACGCGGCAGAAATTCCTCCCGCACCGCCGCGATGTCTGCGGTATCGTGGAACAGAAACTCCCGCTTGTCGGTCAAGCGCCCTTCCCGGAACCGCAGGACTGCCGCACAGACGCTGCTGGGCGTTCCGGCCAGCGCCACCACGTCCATTTCCACGTCCGGGTCCACCACGACCTTCTGCCCTGCGGTCACCTTGGTGATGGCCGCGATCTGATCCCGCAAAAGCGCCGCCGTCTCAAATTCCAGCCGGTCCGAAGCTTCCATCATCCGCTCGTTCAGCGTTTTCAGGATGTCCTTTTTGCCGTACCGGATGAGGTGCACCGCGTTTTTGACCGCCTGTTCGTAGTTTTCCTGACTGATCTTTCCGCTGCAGACCGCCATGCACTTGCCGATGTGGGCATTCAGGCAGGGGCGGCCCTTGCCGCAGTCCTGCGGGAAGCGCTTATTGCACCGCGGCAGCAAAAAGGCATCCATAGCCGTTTCCGCCATCTGACGCGCCGCAAAGCTGGACGTATACGGCCCGAGATACTCGGCCCCGTCGTCCTCTTTCTGCAGCGTGAACGAGAGCCTTGGCCACGGCTCCTTGGTCACCTTGACATAGCTGTAGCCCTTGTCATCCTTGAGCAGGATGTTGTATTTCGGGGTATGCGCCTTGATCTGGCTGGCTTCCAGCACCAGCGCCTCGAACTCGCTCTGGCAGACGATGACGTCGAACGCATAGGCGTGGGCGATCATCTGGCTCACCTTGTTGTCGTGGGGCACGCCCTCGCGGAAATACTGGCTGACCCGGATGCGCAGCCGCTTGGCCTTGCCGATATAGATGATGGTGTCGCTCTTGTCCCGGATGATATACACTCCGGGCAGCAGCGGCAGCATACAGGCTTTTTGATAGAGCTCTGCTTTTGTCATGCGTTCTTTTCCCGCTCTGCGCGCAGACGCTTGGTCTTTTCCATGTTATAGGTCGCGATGCCCATGCCCGCGCCGATCATGGCCGAACGCCACAGCTTAGGCTTTTTGTCCGAAAGCGCCAGCAGCGTATTGACGAACATCAGAATGGCATACAGCACGAAGAACACCTTCCAGATGGTCCCTTCCTCGCAGATGTCGTTCACCTTTTTCAGCAGCTTCATTGCGGTTTCTTTCATAGCAAATGCCTCCCTGTTCTGTAGGATACCAAAAAAGCGGCAGGATACGCTCCCACCGCTTTCAAAAATCAAAGGCTCGAATTACTCTGCAAAGCCAGACTCGACCAGCTTGATCAGGCCGTCGACTGCAGCCTGCTCATCTGCACCGTCAGCGATGATGCGGATGGTCGTGCCACCCACGATGCCCAGAGACAGAACGCCCAGCAAGCTCTTCGCGTTCACGCGGCGCTCTTCCTTCTCGACCCAGATGGAAGACTTGAACTCGTTTGCCTTCTGGATAAAGAAGGTAGCCGGACGAGCATGCAGACCAACCTGATTTTCAACGGTAACTTCTTTGACGTACATAGTAAAACGCTCCTATCTATTATCGTTCTCGGGAATGCAATTTTGTTTCTTGCCTTTGCGTTGTAACTATTTTAGCGCAAGCCGAAACCATTGTACAGACCCTCGACGCATTTTTGGCGGTTTTCCCAATGAACTCGGGGGCTTTTTTCGCCATTTATACAAAGATACCAAAATTATTCCCCCGTGATTGGCGGGGTGATACAAAAGTTTTCAACATTTTTTCGACCATCGACGAAATGCCTTTTGGCTCGACGGCGTTTTCAGCCCTCGTAGCGCATCCGGAGCAGACGGCTCTCCATAGCCACATCCTCGAATTTTTCCGGGTCGAACACCAGTTCCACGCCGTCCACTTTCCAGCCCAATCGGCGGTAAAGTGCCAGCGCGCGGGTGTTTGAATCCAGAACCGTCAGTTCCGGATGGGGCCACTCCGGCAGCTTTTTCCGTCCAAAGTCCAGCATCTTCATCCCGATGCCCTTTCCGCGGGCGCTCTCGGCAATGAACAGATGCTCCACCTGACCGGTCTTATGGTTCACGCTGATCATGCCATCCGCCACGTCTTTGGTGTAGTGGAGATAACAGGCCCAGCCCTCTTTCTTTTCCTCCTGCAGCTGCTTCAGGAACACTTCCGGCGTCAGAGTTTCCAGCGCTTCCGGCTTCCAGCCGTCCCTGCAGACAGCGCGGCGTCCTTCCGCAAAAAGCACCGCCGCCTGTTCCATCTGCTCGGCCGTTTTCACCAGACGGACATTCTCGCCCCGTTTCCACTTCGGCAGCTCGGTGATGGGGTGCGTCTCACACCATTCCTCATACAGTTCCGGACGGCGCAGACGGGTGCGGGTGCGGCTCTGCTCTCCCCGCCATGCGTCGATCTTCTGATGGTCGCCGCCCAGCAGGACCTGCGGGACCGCACGGCCCTCCCAGACTTCCGGCCGGGTGTACTGCGGGTATTCCAGCAGTCCGTCCCAGTAGCTTTCTTCTTCGTAGCCCTTCTGTTCGGCCAGAACGCCCGGTTTCAGCCGCAGAACGCTGTCGGCCACCACCAAGCTGGCCAGTTCGCCGCCGGTGAGGATATAGTCGCCAATGGAGATCTCTTCGTCCGCGAATGCTTCAATAACACGCTCGTCGATGCCCTCATAGTGACCGCAGACCAGCGTTAAATTGTCGTATTCTGCCAGCCGCCGTGCATGTTCCTCGGTGTAGCGCTGACCGCCCGCCGTCAAGAATACAATATGCGGGGCAGGTCGTCCTTGTTCCTGCACTTCTTTCTGGACCGCGCGCAGACAGTCCGCGATGGGCTGGGCATACAGCACCATGCCGCAGCCGCCGCCATAGGGATAGTCGTCGGTCTGCTTCTGCTTGTTCAGGGTGTAGTCCCGAATTTGATGGCAGTGCGTTTCAATGTAGCCGCGCTTGGCCGCACGGCCGATGATGCTGGCATCCAACACCTGCTGGCACATTTCCGGGAAGAGGGTCACGATATCCACACGCATTCCCATGGCTCACTCTTCCTCCCGTTCACTGTCGCAGTTGTCGTCCAGCAGACCCGGGATGGGAGTGACAAGGATGTAGCCTTCCGGCGGATTGCGCTCTTTCAAAAAGGCGTCCACGCCCGGGAACAGATACTCCTTGCCGTTGGGGGCCTTGACGGTGTAGATGTCCTGTGCGCCGGGGTGGTCCACACTGGTCACGACGCCGTACACCTTGCCGGTGTCGGCATCCCGCACCTCACAGCCGATGAGGTCCGCCACATACCACCGGCCCTCGGGCAGGGTAGCGTCGTCGCGGTCAAAATAGAACACCTGACCGCGCAGCGCACGGGCGGCGTCCATGTCCTCGACCCCTTCCAGCTGCAGCAGCGCCATCTGCCCCTGCGGGCGGATGGAGCGAATTTTGTAGCACTTTCCGCCCTTTGCCGAAGCATACAGCCGCCCGGTCTTTTTCAAAAACTCTACGCCGTCGCACCAAAGCTCCAGCTTCATCTCTCCGCGCACCCCGTGGGTGGTCACAACTTTTCCAGCTTCCAAATACTGCTGCATTGTTTCACTCCTATCGATTCTTCTTTCTGACTGCTGCCTTTTTGAGAGGGGCGGCTGGATGTCTCCAAAGCAAGTGTCCGACGGGTGGGACCCTGTTGCCGAAGGCAATAGGGCGGGGTATGGAATCCCCGTTTCACTTGCGGGAAAAAGCTCCCGGAGTCCTGTGGCTATGAGCTTTTCAGAAGGTAAATAGAAGGAGATAGACATCATGGATAAGGCAAAGCGCAAGGCAATCATTGCTGGCAACTGGAAAATGAATAAGACCGCTTCCGAGGCAGCCAAGCTGGTGGACGAGCTGATCCCCGCCGTCAAGGACGCTTCCTGCGAGGTCGTCATCTGCACTCCGTTCACCGATCTGGTGACCGCTGTGGAAAAGACCAAGGGCACGAACATCCATGTTGGCGCAGAGAACGTCCACTTCGAGAAGTCCGGTGCGTTCACCGGTGAGATCAGCGCCGATATGCTGGTTGATCTGGGCGTGGAGTATGTCATCGTCGGCCACTCCGAGCGCCGCCAGTACTTCGCAGAGACCGATCAGACCGTCAACAAGCGCGCTCTGGCCGCTCTGAATGCGGGCCTGAAGGTCATCATCTGCGTGGGCGAGAGTCTGCAGCAGCGTGAAGAGGGCGTCACCGAGGAGCTGGTCCGGATGCAGACCAAGATCGCCCTGCGCGATGTCACCGCTGAGCAGATGGCCAATGTCGTCATCGCTTACGAGCCGATCTGGGCCATTGGCACGGGCAAGACCGCAACGGCGGAACAGGCTGAGGAAGTCTGCGCTCAGATCCGCAAGGTCATCGGCGAGGTCTATGGTGAGGCTGTGGCCGAGGCGACCACCGTTCAGTACGGCGGCAGCATGAACGCCAAGAACTGCGAGGAGCTGCTGAGCAAGAAGGACGTCGATGGCGGCCTGATCGGCGGCGCCTCCCTGAAGGCTCCGGACTTTGCTGTGATCGTCAACGCGGCGACCAAGGGCTGAATCCCTGCCTGAATCTGTTTCCCAAGCGTCCGGCTGCGCCGCATTCAGCGCTGACGCCGGGCGCTTTTAAGTTAAAATCAAAGGAGATTACTTTATATGTCCAAGAAACCCGTAATGCTCTGCATCATGGACGGCTTTGGCTGGACCCCCAACGAGACCTACGGCAACGCTGTGGCGGCTGCCAAGAAGCCTTTTATCGATTCTCTGATGGCCAAGTACCCCATGACCACCATCGACGCTTCCGGCATGGCCGTTGGTCTGCCGGACGGCCAGATGGGCAACTCTGAGGTCGGCCATACCAATATGGGTGCTGGCCGCATCGTCTACCAGCAGCTGACCCTCATCACCAAGTCCATCCGTGACGGCGAGATGCTGAAGAACCCGGTCCTCGTGAAGAACATGAAGGCTGCCATCGACGCGGGCAAGGCCATCCACATGATGGGTCTGGTCGGCACGGGCGGCGTTCACAGCCACGCAGACCACTGGTTCGGCGTTCTGGAAATGGCCAAGCACATGGGTGCAAAGGAAGTTTACCTCCACTGCATCACCGATGGTCGTGATACCGATCCGCACTCCGGCAAGGGATTCCTCGCTGATCTGCAGGCAAAGATCGATGAGCTGGGCGTCGGCAAGATCGCCAGCGTTTCCGGCCGTTACTACGCAATGGACCGCGACAACAACTGGGACCGCGAAGAGAAGGCCTACGCCGCATTCGTTTACGGCGAGGGCGAGCACTTTGCCAACGCGCAGGAGGCCATTGAGGCTTCCTATGCCAACGATAAGACCGACGAGTTCGTTCTGCCCTGCGTCACCTGCGAGGGCGGCCGTGTGCAGGATGGCGACACCGTCATCTTCATGAATTTCCGCCCCGACCGTGCCCGCCAGATGACCCGCATCTTCTGCGACGACGCCTTCACCGGCTTCGAGCGCCGCGGCGGCCGCAAGCAGGTCAATTATGTCTGCATGGCCGAGTATGACGCCACTATGCCCAACTGTGAGGTCGCATATCCTCCTGTGGAGCTGAAGAACGTTCTGGGACAGTACCTGTCCGAGAACGGCAAGACCCAGCTGCGCATCGCTGAGACTGAGAAGTACGCACACGTCACCTTCTTCTTCAACGGCGGCGTGGAAGCCCCCTACGAGGGCGAGGACCGCTGCGTCATCCCCAGCCCGAAGGTCGCTACCTACGACCTGAAGCCCGAGATGAGCGCTCCGGAAGTGGCTGCGGAGTGCAAAAAGCGCATTGAGAGCGGCAAGTATGATGTGATCATCCTGAACTTCGCAAACTGCGACATGGTCGGCCACACCGGCGTCTTTGATGCTGCTGTCAAGGCTGTGGAAGCCGTCGATGCAGCCGTTGAGGAAGTCGTCACGGCTGTCCTGAACGCGGGCGGCTGCGCCTTCCTGACCGCTGACCACGGCAACGCAGAGAAGATGAAGAACCCGGACGGCACTCCGTTCACCGCACACACCACCAATGTGGTCCCCTTTGTGGCCATTGGCTGCGGCGATGTGAAGCTCCGCGAGGGCGGCTGCCTTGCCGATATCGCTCCCACCATGCTGCCGTATATCGGTCTGCCGGTCCCCGCTGAGATGACCGGTAAGAGCATCATCGTGGAGTGATCCGCTCACAGGCAGGAGAAACGCTTTCAAAGCCCCGGATAGGGGAGAGACACCATCCTTCTGTAACGAGGGTATAAAATAACGCAAACCGCCCCGCAGGGCCTTCTGAGAAGGTTCTGCGGGGCGGTTGTTGTTTTTATAGATGTCAAACTTCAGAAGAGCCGCACAAAGCGTTAAAAGCGCCTTCGAGCTTTTCGTAAGTCTTTTCTCCCTTGGAAGCGCGTAGAATATCCTCGAGCGACTGATTTTCAAGATAAGAATAAGTATTGATGAACTTGCAGATTCTCTCCTGCTTGGCAGGGGAAGCCGTTGCGTACAGATACATCAACGTAGCGACCATGGCATAGTAAGGCGATGCGGAGACCGTAGAGGCATCGACAAGGCCGCCAACGTGTTCAAGAAGGTCGTTTTCCCCTGTATGGGAGCAACCAAACACACGCGCCATCGTGTGCTCAATGGTGATAGCATAGCAATGGGAAAAGTCGGAAGGAGTTGAAGAATTCATGTAATCACCTCAAAAAATTTAACAGATAAAAGAGAGTCCGGAATCTCTGTGTGAGGTGATTATAACACAGTTTTTTGCAGAAGTCAAGTGATTCTAAAATCCCAATATAAATTTTAACATATTCCGATACATCTGTCAAGCATAATTTTTCAAGTTTTTTGAAAAATCTACGTGCCAGAGGAAATCCGGACAACACAAAACCCCGCCGCAGGGACATCCATCCCATGCGGCGGGGCATTTGTGTTAAAATACCGGAAAGCGGTTCAGGTTACATCTGGCTCTCGTATTCTTTGCGATAGCCTTCCAGCTCGCGCTGGTTGCCGTAGACGAAGTGTCCATTGGCGATCTCTTCCCAGACCGGCTTATCCACGCTGTAGTCGTGGATGGACGGATCATAAACAAGCAGCTTCTTGTTCTTCTCCAGAGCGGGGTCGGGGATGGGAACTGCGCTCAGCAGGGCTTTGGTGTAGGGATGCAGCGGATGGAGGAACAGCTCCTCCGCCTCGGCCAGCTCCACGATACGGCCCTTGCTGATGACGGCGATGCGGTCCGAAATGAACCGGACGACCGACAGGTCATGCGCAATGAACAGATAGGTCAGGCCGCGGGTCTTTTTCATCTCGTTCAGCAGGTTCAGGACCTGTGCACGGATGGAGACGTCCAGAGCCGAGATCGGCTCGTCAGCCACGATGAACTCCGGCTGCATGACCAGAGCACGGGCGATGCCGATACGCTGGCGCTGGCCACCCGAGAACTCGTGCGGGAAGCGGGAAGCGAACTCCGGCAGAAGACCGACCTCATGCAGAGCATCCATGACCTTGTTGTGCAGGTCATCCTGATCTTTGTAGAGGTGATGGTTCAGCAGACCTTCCGCCACGATATACTCGACCTTGGCACGCTCGTTCAGAGAGGCCATGGGGTCCTGGAAGATCATCTGAATTTTACGGATGACCTCTTTGTCCAGTTCCTTGGAGATACGGCCGTTGATCTTCTGACCTTTGAAGAAGATGTCGCCGCTGGAAGTCGGGTTGATGCGGCAGATGGCACGGCCAATGGTGGTCTTGCCGGAGCCGGACTCGCCGACCAGCGAGAAGGTCTCGCCCTTGTAGATGTCGAAGTTGACATGGTCCACCGCGACGAATTTCTTTTTGCCGGAGCCAAAGGTGATCTGAAGGTCTTTCAGCTCAATCAGCTTTTCACGTTCAGCCATTTAAGTTGGAACCTCCCATCTTTCCCATTTTCTCACGCAGGTTCTGGATGGAGTGCGGACGCTCGACCTTGGGCGCGCGCGGGTCCAGATACCAAGTCTTGGCTGCGTGGGTCTCAGACACCTGGAAGAACGGAGGTTCTGCCACGAAGTCGATGGCCAGCGCATGTTTGTTGCGGGGTGCAAAGGCATCGCCCTTGATCTCGTTGAACAGGTTCGGGGGAGTGCCGTCCACGGTGGGAAGGCTCTCGCCCTTCGTGCCCAGCTGGGGCAGAGCCTGAAGCAGCGCCCAAGTGTAGGGATGCCATGCATCGTAGAAGATCTCTTCGACCGTGCCGTATTCCACGATCTGGCCCGCATACATAACGGCCACGCGGTCTGCAACATTCGCCACAACGCCGAGGTCGTGGGTGATGTAGATGACCGACATGCCCAGCTCTTTCTGCAGGTCACGGATCAGCTGCAGGATCTGCGCCTGAATGGTCACATCCAGAGCGGTGGTCGGCTCGTCGCAGATCAGGATCTGCGGACGGCAGGCCGCTGCAATGGCGATGACGACACGCTGACGCATACCGCCGGAGAACTCGTGGGGGTACTGGTCGTAACGGCGCTCAGGGTCGGGGATGCCGACCTTGCCCAGCATCTCAATGGCGGCCTTTTTGGCTTCTTCGCCCTTGAGACCCTGATGGTGCTCGATGCTCTCCTGAATCTGTTTGCCGATCTTCTTCAGCGGGTTCAGGCTGGTCATCGGGTCCTGCATGACCATTGCGATCTTCTTACCGCGGACGCCAAGCCAATCCTTCTCGGTGAACTTGGTCATATCGCGGCCTTCATACATGATGGAGCCGCCAACGATCTTGCCGTTGGTGTCCAGCATACCGACGAAGGTCTTGGTGAATACGGATTTGCCCGAACCGGACTCACCGACGATGGCGAGCGTTTCGCCCTCGTACAGGTCCAGCGAGCACTTGCGGATGGCTTTCAAAGTCCGGCCGCGCAGGCTGAAATTGATCTCCACGTCTTTGGCAGAGATAATCGGTTGTCTATCCATTTACGTCTCTCTCTCCAATCTATCAAACGTGGTTGCGCGGGTCTGCCGCATCCGACAAAGCGTTGCCCATGATGTAGAACGAGATCGAAATGATGGACACGATGGATGCGGGGAAGACCAGCAGGTACGGGTAATCGAGGAAGAAACCGCGCACCTTGCTCAGAATCAGACCCAGAGACGGGGTGTCGATGCCAAGGCCGAGGCCGAGGTAGGACAGCGTAGACTCCAGATTGATGGTGCCGGGGATGGACAGTGCCATGCGCAGGATGATGACGGAAACGAGGTACGGCAGGATGTTCTTGGTCAGAACGCGCCACAGCGGAGTGCCCAGGCAGCGGGACGCGAGGTTGTACTCGCGGTCACGGAACATGAACACCATGTTGCGGACACGACGAGCCATGGACAGCCAGTTGATGGCGATCATCGAGATGGCCATGATCCAGAAGCTCTGACCGACCATCAGGGCGATCAGGGTCATATAAATGATATACGGCACGTTGTCGATCAGATTGTACAGCTCCGTGAAGAAGCGGTCCAAGCTGCGGACATAGCCCCAAATCAGGCCAAAGATGACGCCGACGATGCTCTCGCCAACGGCGACGACCAGAGCCAGACGGATGGAGATCTGCGTGGCGTACCACACCTGACACCAGTAGTCACGGCCGAGGTTGTCAGTACCGAACCAGTATTCGCTGTTCGGGCGGATGAAAGCTTTGCTCGAGTCAGAAATCAAGCTGGTGTAGTCGTATTTGCCGATCGCCAGTGCGATGAACGAGAAGACCGTCAGCGCAAGGAACAGGAACAGGCAGAACACTGCGACCTTCTGCTTGAGGAAGTTCTGGATGACAGAACCCCAATAAGAATAGTTGGAGTAGCCGATGCGCTCGGCTTCTTCCGGAGAATATTCCACGAAGTAGAAGAGATCTTCCTGCTTCTTGCCTTCGAAGTCAGATGCCTTAGCCATCAGCGTGCTTCCTCCTTTCCGGTCAGAGTGATACGGGGGTCAACGACCATCATCAGCACATCGCCCAGAAAAACGCCCACGATGCCCAGCACAGCGTAGAGGATGACCAGAGTCTGAACGACATTCAGGTCATAGCGCTGGATGGCATCGGTCAGCAGGGGGCCCATGCCGGGAACGGAGAAGAACCGCTCCATCAGCAGAGAGCCGCCGACCGTCAGCAGGATGGACTGGGGAATATACTGCACCATGGGGACCATGGCGTTGCGCAGAACATGCTTGAACATGATCTCGCGGGAGCTGAGGCCCTTGACGCGGGCCAGCTTGATATAATCGCGGGTCAGCTCATCGACCATGTAGCGGCGGGTCCACAGGGCATAGCCCGCGATGGAAGCCAGCGACAAGCAGGTGATGGGCAGCACGCTGGACGGGCCCACATTACGGGTGGAGTACAGCGTGGGGAAACCCAGATACTTGGAGCCGAGCACCAGCACCAGAGAATAGGACACCAGCGAGGGGACCGCATTGACGAACACGGTGTAAGCCGTGCCGATCCAGTCAAATACCTTGTCCTTGAATGCCGCCTGAAGGATGCCCATCAGAACGCCCAGCACCAGAGAGATGGCGGACGCCGTGAGGCCCAGACGCATCGAGACACCGAACTTTTTGCCGATGACCTTGACCACCGATGCACCGTTCTGGATACGGCGGGAAGTGCCGAAGTCCAGATGCAGCAGATCGTTGTAGAACTTGATCAGCTGGGTGGGGATGGGGTCGGTCAGGCCGGCCGCTTCCAGAGCGGCGGTCTTCTGCTGATCGGTGAACTTCATGAGCTGTTCCTCAGTGAAGTAGTAGTCCGTCGGCAGACAGCGCATCATCAAAAAGACGGCTGTTGCGATCAAAAAGATTGTGACAAGCGACTGGAGCAGCCGCTTAACCGTGTATTTTAACATGTTATCGAACCTTTAACTTTTATTTTGGGGTGCGGTGGAAAACTTAGGCCTTGGTTGCAGCATCGAATGCAGCAGCGAACTCCTCGTACTGCTCGGTGGTGTAAGCCTCTTCGCTGGTCTCCCAGTTGACAGCCTTGTAGTTGCAGGGACCATACATTGCGTTGATCTTGCTGTACTCGTTGGCGTGGGTCAGAGTCCAAGCCACATCGAAGTAGCAGGGGCAGACCAGAACGTTGTTCAGCATGCAGGCCTCAGCCTTTGCGAAGGCGTCGTAACGTGCATCGATATCGGTGACGATGGCCTTTGCGGTGTTGACCAGATCGGTGAACTCCTCGTAAGCAGCGACCAGATCCTTCTGCCAGTCAGCAGCGCCGGCCTCGACGACCTTGGCGATGTTGGAGTAGTACCAGCTGTAGTAAGCGTTGTCGTCGTGCAGGGTCTCCTGACCAACGAAGTTGATGGGGTCGCCGAAGTCAGCGCCCCAGCCGTTGATGACGAAGCTCTGCAGCTGCGGGTTGCGGACTTCCTGCGTGATGGAAGAAACGTAGGTCTTGATGTCCAGCACGATGAAGTCATCGCCGAAGCTGTCGGTGAAGCACTGCTTCAGCACGGTTGCGCTGTCCAGAGCGGTGGAGTTGCCGGCGATGATGTAGTAAGCAGCGTGGACGGGGAAGGTGACGCCGAAGGCGCTCAGCTCGTCCATGGCCTGCTTCTTCAGGTCCGCGATGTCGCCGTTGTTGGCGCGCAGACGGATCATAGTCTTGCCGTCGTAAGACTCGCCGTCAAAGCCCATCTCCTTGGCGACCAGAGTGGTGTACTCCTGACCCTTGGTGTTGTAGCAGACGCCCGGCATGGTGTAGCAGTCGTTCTCGCACTTCAGGGGGTTGATCTTGTTGGTGCGGGCATACCAGTTGGTCAGCTCAAGGCCCTTGTAGAAGCACTGACGGAAGGAGGTGTTGGCGATAGCCTTGTTCCAGTTGTCGTCGGGGGTGCCGTCCTCGTTGTTCTTCTGGTAGTTGAAGTGCATCTGATAGCTGTACTTCTTGGGGCGCTTCTCGCACAGCTGATCGTTGTACTCGCTGTTGGGATCGGCCTGAATGGTGGTCAGGGTGCTCTCGCCCACATCCATCTCGTCCAGCTCACGGTTCTGGTACAGCTGGAAGGTAACGGTGCCGTCGCTGATCATGGTGACGGTGAAGCGGTCGAAGCGGGACACATCGTTTGCACCAAAGTAGTTGGGGTTGGGGATGTAGCTCTTGGTGTTCTGGCTGATGAACTCCTCCACCACATACGGGCCGTTGTACCACATGTTGGTGTAGTCGCAGGCACGGAAGCCCTCGATGCCCAGCTCGGTGATCAGGTCCTCAGAGACGGGGTAGAAGCTGGTGTAAGCAGCCACGGTATCGAAATACGGGCAGGGATCCTTGCAGGTGAAGACGAGGGTGTAATCATCGGGAGCCTCGACGCCCACACCGGCAGCCAGCATATCCTCGTAGGTCAGGTCGGCAGCAGCGTCGCCCATGTCGCTGGTCTTCTGGTAGTAGTCAGCAGCGCCCACCAGAGTCTCGCTGGGCATGGAGGTGTTGTTGGCCTGATTCTTGGCAGCGTTCAGCACCCACTCCAGACCCACGAGGAAGTCCTTGCTGGTCAGGTGAGCCTTGACCTCGCCGTTGACGTCCACCCAATCCACATCGTCGCGCAGGTTGAAGGTCCAGACGGAGGAGTCGTCGTTGTGGCTCCACTCCTTTGCCACGGAGGGCGCAGCCTTGCCGTAGCAGTCAAAGCTCAGCAGACCTTCCCACAGGTTGGTGACGACGTTCATGTCGGAAGCCATCTGGCTGTACAGCATGTTCCAGCTCTCCAGCTCACGGTTGGTGCTCTCCCAAGAGATGAACTCCTTCAGCGGGGCAGCGCCGGTGGTGTTGGGGGCGCTGGTTGCGCCAGAGGAAGCAGCGGTGGAGCTGCTGGAACTGCCGCCACAGGCTGCCAGGATGCCGGCGGCACCAACAACGCCGGAAGCCTTCAGAAAGCTGCGGCGGCTGATTGCATGAGACTCGTGATTGATGTTCATTGTGTTATCCTCCCTAAATAATTTCCGTGCTTCGGTGCATGGTGCAGGGCGCGGTGTCCTGCTTGTTTTCCCACTCCTTTGCGGGAGTTTTGAAGCTCTCTGTACTGCCAGGGAATACAAAAGAGCGCAGATACAGACCCCTCTGTCTGTGCCTGTGCTCCTCCCGCAAAACCTTAACACGCTGATTATTATATCATTAAAAGAATAAGCTGTCAATGGAGCGCGGAGAGGAAGCTCTTCAAAAAAGAAAGATAGAGGGTGAAAAATGATGAAATTTATTCGCTTTTGCAGAGTGAAGAGTGCGCAAAATTTAACAGGACCTTCGAAAAACAAAACAACCGGAATTGTTCTTCGTAAAAGGACAGTTGTGAATCGCTTTACATTATAAAAGAGCGGGAGCCATCCGCTTTGCGAACAGCTCCCGCTCCGGGGAAAAGTGCTTAATTTTTATCAGCCCTGCGTTGCGGCATCGTAGGCAGCAGCGAATTCTTCGTACTGCTCGGTGGTGTAAGCCTCTTCGCTGGTCTCCCAGTTGACAGCCTTGTAGTTGCAGGGACCATACATTGCGTTGATCTTGCTGTACTCGTTGGCGTGGGTCAAGCACCAAGTGACGTCGTAGACGGAGGGGAAGATGAGGTTCTCTTCGAGGAAGTAAGCCTCAGCCTTGGCGAACGCTGCATAGCGGGCGTCGGTATCGTTGACGATGGCGCGGCCCTCGTTGACCAGATCGGTGAACTGCTCGTAAGCATCCACCAGCTCCTTCTGATAATCAGCGGGGCCGTTCTCCACGATGCCCTCGATGTTGGTCATGTTGCAGCTGTAGTAAGCATTGTCGTCGTGGACGATGATCTGGGTCAGGAAGTTGATGGGATCACCGAAGTCAGCGCCCCAGCCCATGTGGACGAAGCTCTGCAGCTTGGGTGCCACGACCTCCTTCATGGTGGAGGAGACGAAGGTCTCGATGTCCAGCACGATGAAGTCATCGCCGAAGCTGTCGGTGAAGCACTGCTTCAGGACGGTCGCGCTGTCCAGAGCCGTGGTGGAACCGGCCAAGATATAATAGGAGCAGTGCACCGGGAAGGTGACGCCGATGGCGCTCAGCTCATCCATGGCCTGTTTCTTCAGGTCAGCGATGTCGCCGTTGTTGGCGCGCAGACGCTTCATGGTCTTGCCGTCGTACTTCTCGCCGTCCAGACCAATCTCCTTGGCGACCAGAGAGGTATAGTCCGTGCCGTCAGAGGTGTAGCACAGGCCGCTCATGGTGAAGAAGTTGTTCTCGCACTTCAGCGGGTTGATGGGGTTGTAACGGGCGTAGAACTTGGTCAGATCCAGACCCTTGGAGAAGCACTGACGGAATGCCTTGTTGGCGATGGCCTTGTTCCAGTTCACATCGGGCGTGCCGTCGGCGTTCATCTTGTCATAGTTGAAGATGAAGCAGTAGCTGAACTTCTTGGGGCGCTTCTCGCACAGCTGCTGATTGTATTCGTTGGAAGGATCGGCCTGAATGGTGGTGATGCTGCTCTCGCCCAGATCGACCTCGTCCAGCTCGCGGTTCTGATACAGCTGGAGGCTGATGGAGCCGTCGGAGATCATGGTGATGGTCAGGCGCTCAAAGCGGCTGACGTTGGCGGCGTCGTAGTAGCTGGGGTTGGGGATGTAGCTCTTGGTGTTGCCCTGAATATACTCCTCGATCAGGTACGGACCGTTGTACCACATGTTGGTGTTGTCGCAGCCGCGGAAGCCCTCAATGCCCAGCTCGTCGATCAGAGCGGGGGCAACGGGATAGAAGCTGTTGTAAGCAGCAACGGTGTCGAAGTACGGGCAGGGGTCCTTGCAGGTGAACACCAGCGTGTAGTCATCCGGAGCCTCGATGCCGACACCGGCAGCCAGCATGTCCTCATAGGTCATGTCAGCGGCAGCGTCGCCGGCTTCCTTGGTCTGCTCGTAGTACTCGGCAGCGCCCACGACGGTATCGTTGGGCATAGAGGTATTGTTGGCCTCGTTCTTGTAGGAGTTCATGACCCACTCGAAACCAACGAGGAAGTCCTTGCTGGTCAGGTGGTCCTTGACCTCGCCGTTGGCATCGACCCAATCGACATCGTCGCGCAGGTTGAAGGTCCAGACGGTGGAGTCCTCATTGTGCTCCCAAGAGGAAGCGATGGCGGGCACGACCTTGCCGTAGCAGTCGAAGCTCAGCAGACCATCCCACAAGTTGGTGATGACGTTTGCGTCGGAAGCCTGCTGTGTGTACAGCATGTTCCAGCTCTCCAGCTCGCGGTTGCCGCTCTCCCAGCTGATGAACTCCTTCAGCGGAGTTGCGCCGGTGGAGTTGGGGGCTTCTGCGCCGCTGGTGGAAGCGGCGGTGCTGCCGTTGTCAGACTTGCTGCCGCCGCATGCAGCCAGAAGGCTTGCAGCGCCAACAGCGCCAGCACCCTTCAGGAAGGTGCGGCGGTCGAGCTTGTGAGACTCAAAATTGATACTCATTGGATAGATCCTCCCAGATCTCTGGCACGGAACGAAAGCCGTGCCGTTTTTCCTATTCCTAAATGCAGTGTGGTCCGTCTGCTGTGAAAAAATGCACAGCAAGGGCGAAAGTCGCACTTTTGGCATTCTAGCACTGTAGAGCAGAAAAGTCAATGCAATAAAGCGCTGAATTGGAAACAAAAAGGTGACAAAAACTTTCAAGAGAAAAGATTTCAGATGACATTGCTGAAAAATGAAAAGGATTGTATAGAAAATGGTGACGAAAATCGGAACAGGGTGTGCGCAGATCGCATGGAAAGACCGCGCGGAAACCGCTATCTTTTTTCATAAAAACATGTTACAATAAAAATAATTTGCGATCAAAACAAGGAGTAGGGTATGAAAAAACTCATTTCGATGTATAAAAGCTATATGCTCCATCCGATCCTCTATAAAACGGTCACGCGGGTGTCCATCGTGGCGGTGCTGATGCTGTTGTGGGAGCGGTATATCAGCGACGGGACCTTCACGATGTGGGAGGCTCCGGGCTTTTTGTGCGGCGTGGTGCTGCTGATCTGGGCATGGATCGATTATATGCGTCTGGACGGTGTGACCATCCACCATCTGCTGGAAGAATTCAAAAATCCGGGCAAAAAGAAAAAGTTCCACTCGACCCGGTCCATCATCGACTATGCCGATGAAAAGATCGTCTCCTTCGAGGAGCTGGAACCCGAAGAGCGCACCTATTGCAGCATGCTGTCCAATCTGGTGCTGGGCCTTCCGCTGGTCATCACGGCCCTTCTCGTCAGCTTTTTGTAAGGGGTGGCGGAGATGGAAGCATCACAGAAACGCTTGGTCGTGGGCATCCTCGCCCATGTAGACTCGGGCAAGACCACCCTTTCCGAAGCCATGCTCTACCGCGCCGGAGCCATCCGGAAGCTGGGACGGGTCGATCACAAGGACGCCTTTCTGGACACGAACACGCTGGAAAAAGAACGCGGCATCACCATCTTTTCCAAACAGGCCCTGCTGACGGCCGGGAACACCGACCTGACCCTGCTGGACACCCCGGGCCATGTGGACTTTTCCACCGAGACGGAGCGGACCCTTCAAGTGCTGGATTACGCGGTGCTGGTCATCAGCGGCACGGACGGCGTGCAGAGCCACACCGAGACGCTCTGGCGGCTCCTGCGGCGGTATCACATCCCGACCTTCGTGTTCATCAACAAGATGGACCTGCCCGGGCCGGGAAAGGATGCCCTTCTGGACCAGCTGAATCATCGTTTGGGCGAGGGCTTCGTGGATTTTGGGGCAGAGGAAGCCGCCCGCAACGACGCGCTGGCCCTCTGCGACGAGCGGCTGATGGACGCCGTGCTCGAAAACGGCACGCTGACCGATGCCGACATCATCCCGGCCATCACCCGCCGTCATGTGTTCCCGTGCTGGTTCGGCGCGGCGCTCAAGCTGGACGGCGTGGACGAATTTCTGACCGGACTGGACCGCTACACCCGGGAGGCCCCGGCGCTGGAAGCGTTCGGTGCAAAGGTGTTCAAAATCTCGCAAGATGAGCAGGGCGCGCGGTTGACATGGCTGCGCGTCACGGGCGGGGTCTTAAAGGTAAAGGCTCAGCTCACCGGTGAGGCCGACGGCGAACCGTGGGCTGAAAAGGCCAATCAGCTGCGGCTCTACTCCGGCGCAAAGTATACGCTGGCGGAGAGCATCGCGCCGGGTCAGGTCTGCGCCGTGACCGGCCTGACGAAGGCCCGCCCCGGCGAGGGCCTTGGAGCCGAGCGGGACAGCGACCTTCCGGTGCTGGAACCGGTTTTGAGCTATCAGGTGCTTCTGCCCGAGGGCGCAGACGTCCACGCCGCGCTGGGCAAGCTGCACCGGCTGGAAGAAGAGGAACCGCAGCTCCATGTGGTCTGGAACGAGACGCTGGGTGAGATCCATGTCCAGCTGATGGGCGAAATTCAGCTGGAAGTGCTCAAGAGCCTTCTGGCCGAGCGCTACGGGCTGGACGTCAGCTTCGGCCCCGGCGGGATATTATATAAGGAGACGATCACCGAAGCCATCGAGGGCGTGGGCCATTACGAACCCCTGCGCCACTATGCCGAGGTGCATCTGAAGCTGGAACCCCTTCCACGGGGCAGCGGGATGCAGTTCGCCGCCGACTGCCGCGAAGAGGTGCTGGACAAGAACTGGCAGCGGCTGGTGCTGACCCATCTGGAAGAAAAGCAGCATCTGGGCGTCCTCATCGGTGCACCGCTGACTGACGTGAAAATTACTCTCATCGCGGGCCGCGCCCACCTCAAGCACACCGAGGGCGGCGATTTCCGTCAGGCGACCTATCGGGCGGTCCGGCAGGGCCTGATGATGGCAGGTCAGATCCATAAGACACAGCTGTTGGAGCCGTGGTATGCGTTCCGCTTGGAACTTCCGGCGGAGAACGTCGGCCGCGCCATGAACGACATCCAGCAGATGGGCGGCAGCTTTGACCCGCCCGAGACTGCCCCGGACGGCCAGACGACGACCCTGACCGGCACGGCCCCGGCTTCTACGATGCGGAGCTATCCGATGGATGTGGTGGGCTACACCCGGGGCCGGGGGCATCTGAACCTGACGCTGGACGGCTACCGGCCCTGCCACAACGCCGAAGAAATCATCGCGGCGGCGGGTTATGAGCCGGAACACGACCTCGACAACCCGGCGGATTCGGTGTTCTGCGCCCATGGTGCAGGCTTCGTTGTCCCGTGGGAACAGGTGCGCAATCATATGCATGTGGACAGCGGTTGGGGAAAGACCGCCCGTCCGGCAGAAGAAGCTGTCCAGAGCCGTCCCCGCCGGATGGCCGCGTATCGGGCCACTCTCGAAGAGGATGCCGAGCTGCTGAAAATTTTTGAACAGACCTATGGCCCCATCAAACGGGACCCGCTGGCGGCGTTCCGGCCCATCCAAAAGACAGAGCGCCCGGATTTCAACGCTGAACAGTGGGAAATCGCCCCGGAATACCTGCTGGTGGACGGCTACAACATCATTTTTGCGTGGGACGAGCTGAACGCCCTTTCCAAGGAGAGCTTGGAAGCCGCCCGCAAAAAGCTGATGGACATTCTGTGCAACTATCAGGGCTTCAAAAAGTGTGTGCTGATCTTGGTGTTCGACGCCTACCGCGTTCCGGGCAGCCCGGGCAGCATCGAGCAGTATCACAACATCCATGTCGTCTACACCAAAGAAGCCGAAACGGCGGATATGTTCATTGAGCATGTTACCCATGAAATCGGAAAGGGCCGCCGGGTCCGCGTGGCGACCTCGGACGGGATGGAGCAGATCATCATTCTGGGCCACGGCGCACTTCGCGTCTCGGCCCGGATGTTCCATCAGGAAGTACAGGAAGCCGAGAAAGAAATTCGGAAGTATCTGCAGGGAGAGGTATAAACCTCTCCGTCATCGCTGGAGCGATGCCACCTCTCCTAGCAGGAGAGGCCTTGGCAGTCGATTTAAGCTTGTGGAAAACGCCAAATGCTCCCTTGTCCGGGGAGCTGGCGGGCGAAGCCTGACTGAGAGGTTGATTTATGGAAACAAGTGCTGATTTCGTCTGGTCGAATCTGCGGCCCCGCGCCCGCGACAGCCACAAAGGCAGTTTCGGTTCGGTGCTGGCCGTGGCGGGCAGCGCGTCCTATCGCGGGGCGGCATCGCTGGCGGTGGAAGGTGCTTTGCGCACCGGGGCCGGCATCGTGACGCTGGCCAGCGTGGAACCGGTGCTGGCGGCGGTGGCAGCGCGGCTGCCGGAGTGCTGTCTCTGCCCCTGCGAAGCGGGCGCAGAGGGCGGCATCTCGCCCGACAGTCTCCCGCGCATTTGCCGCCAGAAGGCGACAGTCCTGCTGGTTGGGCCGGGGCTGGGCTATACGGCGCAGAGCGCCGCCCGCGCCGCCGAGACCCGCGCGCTGGTGGGAACGCTTTTGCCGGAATTTTCCGGGAGCGTGGTGCTGGACGCCGACGGCCTGAACGCGGCGGCGGACCTGATGCAAACCGGAAAAATGCTTCATCCAAAGGGTGAACTGATTTTAACACCCCATCCGGGTGAGATGGCCCGCCTGACAGGCCGTTCCGCCGCAGAGATCAACGCGGACCGGGAAGCCATCGCCCTGCACTTCGCCAAGGAGTGGAACGCGGTGGTCGTCCTGAAGGGCGCACACACCGTCATCGCGGCCCCGGATGGCCGGTGCAGGGTGAATCCCACCGGCAACCCCGGCCTATCGCGGGGCGGCAGCGGGGATGTGCTGGCGGGCATGACGAGCGCTCTGCTGGCCTGTCATCTGCCCGCTTTTGAAGCGGCCGTCTGTGCGGTCTATCTCCATGGAGCCGCCGCCGACCGTGCTGCCGCCGTCCGCGGCGAAGCCGGGATGCTCCCGCATGACCTGTTCGACGCGCTGGGCGCGCTGTTTGCCGAGCAGGGCCGCTGAATCAGAAGCAAAGAAACGCTTCCTTTCCGCAGGATTTGTGTTATACTGAAAGTATCATACATCCTGCTGGGAAAGGGGCGTTTTTATTTATGGTTCCTGCACTGGAAAAAATCATTGCCGAAAGCAGCAATATCGTCTTTTTCGGCGGCGCGGGCGTCTCGACCGAAAGCGGCATCCCGGATTTTCGGAGCGTGGACGGGCTGTATCATCAGAAGTACGATTACCCGCCCGAGACGATCCTGAGCCACACCTTCTGGGAACGCTACCCGGAAGAATTTTACCGTTTTTACCGCGATAAGCTCATCGTGAAGGGCGCAAAGCCCAACGCGGCCCATCTGCGGCTGGCAAAATTGGAGCGCGAGGGCAAGCTGAAGGCGGTCGTCACCCAGAACATCGACGGGCTGCATCAGGCGGCTGGCTCCAAAACGGTCTATGAGCTGCACGGGAGCACTCTGCGCAACTACTGCACCGAGTGCGGAAAGTTCTTCGATGTGGATTTCATCGCGAACAGCACCGGCGTGCCCCGCTGCCCGGACTGCGGCGGCATCATCAAGCCGGACGTGGTCCTGTACGAAGAGGGCTTGGATGAAGCCGTCGTTTCCGGGGCCGTGGCGGCCATCCGAAAGGCCGATACCCTCATCATCGGCGGAACGAGCTTGGTGGTCTACCCGGCGGCGGGGCTGCTGCGGTATTTCCGGGGTCGGCATCTCGTGGTCATCAATATGCAGCCCACCAGCGCCGACGAACAGGCCGACCTGTGCATCGCAAAGCCCATCGGACAGGTCCTGAGCGAAGATGTCATGTTGGAGGAGGAGCCATGAAAGCAGTCATTCTGGAAAGCTATGTGATGGAGGAAGGCGACCTCGATTGGTCGGGGGTGAAAGCCCTCATCCCGGACACCACGAGCTATGTCCGCACCGCCTATGAGGAAATCGCGCCCCGCATCGGCGACGCGGAGTTCGTGTTCCTAAATAAATGCCGGATGGACGAACAAATTTTGTCCCAGTGCCCGAACCTGAAGTGGGTGGGCATCATCGCCACCGGGACCGATAATCTGGACTTGGAAGCGTGCCGCCGCCACGGCGTGTCGGTCGCGAATGTGCCCGGATACTCGACCTACAGCGTCGCGCAGATGACCTTCAGTCTGCTGCTGGCCATCTGTCAGTGCGCCGAGCGGTACGACCGCGCCGTGAAGGACGGCTTCTGGCAGCTGGGCATCCCCCAGAGCTATGGGCTTCTGCCCCAGATGGAGCTGTACGGCAAGAACTTCGGCGTCTACGGCTATGGCAGTATCGGGCGGCAGTCAGCCCGCATTGCAAAGGCGTTCGGGATGCGGGTGCTGGTCTGCACCCGGACCGTCCGCCCGGAATATGCCGCCGACGGCGTGGAGTTCGTGGACCTTGACACCCTTTTACGGCAGAGCGACGTGCTGAGTCTGCATTGCCCTGCCACACCGCAGACCCGGGGCCTCATCAGCGCCGAGGCCCTGCAGAAAATGAAGCGGGGAGCCATCCTGCTGAACACAGCGCGCGGGGCGCTCGTGGAGGAAGCCGCGGTCACGGAAGCGCTCCACACCGGGCAGCTGGGCTTTTACGGCGCGGATGCCTTTGCGACCGAGCCGCTGCCCGCTGACAGCCCTTTGCGCAAAGAACCCCACGCCCTTCTCACCCCGCACATTGCATGGACGACCAAGGAAGCTTTGCAGAACCTGATGGACATCACCACCCAGAATCTGAGCAGCTTCCTCGATGGAAACGGCGAACATATCGTCAACTGAAAAAGGAGAATGAACGATGCAGGCAACCATTCACAACGAATTTCTGACCCTGACCGTGGATACCTTTGGCGCAGAAGCGGTCAGCCTGAAGAACGCAGCCGGGGAAGAGCTGCTCTGGCAGGCGGACCCCGAAGTCTGGAAGCGCCATGCGCCCATCCTGTTCCCGTGGACAGGCAAGCTCCCCGGCGGGACCTTCTCACACGGCGGCAAGACCTACAAGGGCGGTCAGCACGGCTTTGCGCGCGACTTGGAGCACACCCTCATCCGCGCCGAGGGCGATACCATCGAGCTGGAACTGCGCGCGGATGACGCCATCAAGGCCGAGCGCTTCCCGTTCGATTTCGTCCTGACCAGCATCTTCCGTCTGGACGGCAAGACCGTCCATCATACCCTCAAGGTGACCAACCCCGAACAGGCCGCGGAAGAACTGCGGTTCGGCATCGGCTACCACCCGGCCTTCAACATCCCCTTCGACGCCCAGCACACCACCGAGGACTACGAGTTCCGCTTTGACCAGCCCGAAAGCCCGATGATCCTCGATGCATACCCGGACGGTCTGCTGACCGGCAAGTGCCGCTACGCGTGGAAGAACGCCCAGAGCATCCAGCTGACGGACGAGCTGTTTGCGAACGACAGCTTCTGCATGGCGGGTCTGCGCACCAAGACGCTTGGCATCTACGAAAAGGATACCGGCCGCCACATCGTCTGCAACGTCGAGGGCTATCCGTATTCCCTCATCTGGTCGGCTCCGGCCAAGCCTGTGCGCTTCGTCTGCATCGAGCCGTGGCATTCGCTGCCGGGAGCTATCGTGGACCCGCAGGAGTGGACCGAGCGCGCCGCCGCCGCGTGCCTTGCCCCCGGCAAGAGCTGGGAGACCACGCTGAGCACGACGTTTGAACGCTGAGATAAGGTTTGGAAAAGAAACAGCGGACGCTATTGACGGCTTCATGAAAATCTGGTTTAATACTTTCGATAAAGGGGAGTAAAGGGCGTTCTGTAGGTCCTACAGGATGCTGTATGGCAGCGTCATCACGGCAGAAATGCCCGATGCCATGCGTTCGCTTGAGACTTTTGTCACAGACAAGGTGCTGTGGCGGAAGTCTCTTTTTTTTTGCCGCCGCACGGAAATACAAGGAGGTAAGAAATGGTATGAATTTTCTGAACACATTTATCGGTCTGTTTTCCAATTTCGGAAATCTGACTTGGCAGATGGTAGTCATGTGGGGCATCGGCGGACTGCTCATTTATCTTGCCATCGCCAAAAAGATGGAACCGAGTCTGCTGCTGCCGATGGGATTTGGCGCGATCTTAGTCAATCTGCCTCTGTCCGGGGCCATTACGCAAGGGGAGACGGTCGGGCCGATCTCTGCTCTGTTTGAAGCGGGAATGTCCAATGAACTGTTTCCGCTGCTGCTTTTCATCGGCATCGGTGCGATGATCGATTTTGGTCCGCTTCTGGAAAAACCGTGGCTGATGCTCTTTGGTGCAGCGGCGCAGTTCGGAATCTTTTTCACGTTGTTCCTTGCAGGCTTTTTCTTTGACCTGAAAGACGCTGCTTCCATTGCGGTCATCGGTGCGGAGGACGGTCCCACCGCCATTTTTGTGGCAAATACCCTCAACTCCCAGTACCTTGGTGCGATCATGGTGGCGGCATACAGCTATATGGCACTGGTCCCCATCGTTCAGCCGCCAGTCATTAAACTGCTGACGAGCCAGAAAGAGCGCCGCATCCGGATGCCCTATGAAAAGGGCAGCGTCTCTCAGCTGACCAAGATCCTGTTCCCCATCGTGGTCACCATCATTGCGGGAATGGTCGCTCCGGCCAGCGTGGCGCTGGTAGGTTTTCTGATGTTCGGCAATTTGCTGCGGGAGTGCGGCGTGCTGAATGCCCTCAGCGAAACGGCACAGAATGTGCTCGCTAACCTCATCACGGTCGTGCTGGGCTTGACGGTGGCTGGTCAGATGACGGCAGATCGGTTTGTTCAGCCGGATACGCTGCTCATCCTTGCACTGGGCCTTGTGGCGTTTGTTTTTGATACGGCGGGCGGTGTACTGTTCGCAAAGCTGATGAATCTGTTCCTGCCGGAAGGCAAAAAGCTGAACCCAATGATCGGTGCAGCGGGCATTTCGGCTTTCCCCATGAGCGGACGTGTGGTCAACAAAATGGGATTGGAAGAGGATAACCAGAATTTCCTGCTGATGTATTCCATCAGTGTCAATGTTTCGGGCCAGATCGCTTCCGTCATTGCGGGCGGATTGATCCTGACCCTGATGGCTTAACGGAGGTGCACTTATGCTTCATCTTTCTTCATGGATGACCACGCTGCCTATCATGCTTATCGGGATGGTCGGAATCATCCTCGTGATCGGAGTGATCGTTTTGGCGGTGATGCTGCTGAATCGGCTGACCAGCCGCAAATAATCAGATAACAAAAAGGACGATGCGGCGCAGATGCCACATCGTCCTTTTTGCGTTTAGAAAAGAAATATGTTAGGAGTGGTCATAGAGGGCCAAGTAAGCGGAGGTGGCGGCTTCAGCGGCGGTGATTGCAGAATAACAAGCGGCCTTGTGGCTGAAATAGGCTGTTTCCTCGGTGTTTCGTTCGATATTGCTGAGACGGCCATTGGCTTCTTTCATCGAATCGAGCATGTCATCCATGGAGCTGTTCAGCATAGAGGTGTTCACTTCGATGGATTGCAAGAGCTGATAGGTGCTGTACTGATTCCGTTTGATCTGTTCCAGAGAATCGAGGATCTGGTCAAGCTTTCCGATGATGAGATTGCTCTTCAACTCGGATTCGTACAGATTGTATGCACCATCTGGGCCGGACAAAGTGGAACAACGGCCGCACTGAAGATACTCGTGGATCGTGGTGATTGCCGGGTAAGTTAGATATTTCGGAAAAACGACGTTCATGCTGTGGAGTTCATTGCGCTCCACGACGAGCATTTTCAAGTGTTGATGACACTCTTCAATTTCTTGGTGAATGAGCTTAGCCTTTTTTAGAGACGATGCGGGAACATGGTCTTTCAAATCTGAAAAATCGCCATCGTCCAATTTTTCCCTTAAATCGTCCCGGCGAACCCCGAAATTTTCAAAGAAGGTATCGCGTGCGGAGTTATATTTTCGCTGTGCAAGAATGGACGACTGGCAGGACTGGTCGTAGGCTTTCAACAGAGCATTGTTTTCTGCTTCGATACGAGCACGATTAAAAAGTCCCAAACGCTTCAGTTCGGGTTTCGGGGGAGTATCTGGAATGCTGCTGGAATCAGGAAGCGCGGACATCAGATAATCGTCGTAGAGCGTGCGCGACACGACCCATTCATCTTCATAGAGATGTTCCAACCGCTTTTGGAAAAACAGAATGTTGGTTTCGGTATCCACAAGGTGCTTCAAATAGTCTTGTGCGGTAGACTCCGGATTGGGAAGAGTTGCATATTTTCGATAAGGAAGTTCTTCGTAATCAGAAGTGATCTCTTTTATAATGTCATGATAGTAGGTGCGGTCTGCATCACTGACTTTGGCTTGAGAAGCAAGCTCTTCGAGGGATGTGATGACATTGCCGTAGATGAATTTTTGCCCTCCGCAATATGGACATTGCCAAGAGGATTTCGGCCAAGGGAAGAGTCTTTTACCGAAGAAGCCATAATTCGAGCCTTTTTCGAAAATCAACTGATAAGTAGTCTTTGTCGCATCGGTATAGGTGATAACTTTGGAATTTACAAGATGGAGGATGCCGTAATATTCATAATCATTGTCGGTTTCATAACTGTTAGAAATGTTATAATCAAATTCGTCCTGATTAACTTGAACGGAAACGGTTTTGTTCCCGAGCAGCTGTTGAAAAGCGGCATACATATAATCACCGGGATTGAACTTTCGCCCAACACCTGACCTGAAATGGTAACAGCCGCAATCCGTACAATAGCATTTAAGAATGCCCTTCGTGTTGTAATCGCGATAAAGATACATAAAATCCCTCCATCAAAGCGTAATGAGTCAAACCGGTAATTTCATAATATAACATTTTGTTTTATATGTCAATATAACGAATCGTTATTTCATATACTCCTACTGAAGAAACAGGGGAGGAAGGGAAGATTTGTTGTATCGAAGGATTCGGGACATGAGAGAAGATAAGGACCTGCGGCAGAAAGATTTGGCTGAATATCTTAAATGTACGCAGGTGTGCTATAGCAACTACGAAATGGGGAAACGTGACATTCCGACCGAAGTGTTGAAAGCACTTGCTGATTTTTATGGAACGAGCATTGATTATCTGCTGGGCCAAACGGATGAAAAACGTCCTTACCCCAAAACAAAAAGCAAGGAGCTGTCCCCTTAAAAGGAACGGCTCCTTGCTTTTTGAGTATGCTTTTTTACAGCGCTTTGATCGCGGCCTTGATGCGCTCAGCGGCGACCTTGGTCTTTTCGGCGTCACCGAAGGCGGTCAGGCGGAAGTAGCCCTCGCCGCACTCGCCGAAGCCGACACCGGGCGTGCCGACGACGCCGCAGTTCTCCAGCAGCCAGTCGAAGAACTCCCAGCTCTTCATGTTGCCGGGGCAGCGCAGCCAGATGTAGGGGCTGTTCTTGCCGCCGCAGTACCACACGCCGCACTCATCCAGCGCGTCAGCGATGACCTTGGCGTTCTGGCGGTAGTAGTCCAGATTCTGCTGAATCTCGGCCATGCCGCTCTCGGTGAACACCGCAGCAGCCGCACGCTGCACGATGTAAGGCACGCCGTTGAACTTGGTGGTCTGACGGCGCAGCCACAGCTTGTTCAGATTCATGCCCTCGCGCTCCAGCTCTTTGGGAACGATGGTGTAGCCGCAGCGCGTGCCGGTGAAGCCGGCAATCTTGGAGAAGGAGCAGATCTCAATGGCGCACTCGCGTGCACCCTCGATCTCGAAGATGCTGCGGGCCAGATGCTCGTCGGTGATGAAGCACTCGTAAGCGGCATCGTACAGGATGACGGCGTTGTTCTTCTTGGCGTAGGCAACCCACTCCTTGAGCTGCTCGCGGGTGTAGGCAGCGCCGGTGGGATTGTTGGGGCTGCAGATGTAGATGATGTCAGCCTTCACGCTGTCGTCGGGCATCCCGAGGAAGCCGTTCTCCTGACTGGTGCGGCTGTAGATGATCTTGCGGCCGTCGGTCACGTTGTCGTCCACATAGGTGGGGTAGACGGGGTCCGGGACCAGAACGGTGTTGTCCACATCGAACAGGCCCAGCACGTTGGCCAGATCGCTCTTTGCACCGTCGGAGATGAAGATCTCATCCTCGTCCAACTTGGTATTGCGGCTTGCATAGTAGCTCTGAATGGCCTGTTTCAGGAAGGGGTAGCCCTGCTCGGGGCCGTAGCCGTGGAAGCCTTCCTTCGTGCCCATCTCGGCGGCGGCGTCCTGCATGGCGGTGACCACGCACTTGGCCAGCGGCTGGGTCACGTCGCCGATGCCCAGACGGATGATCTCTTTTTCAGGGTGTGCTTCCTGATAGGCCGCGACCTTGTGGGCGATGTCCACAAAGAGGTAGCTGGCTTTCAGTTCGCCGTAATGATGATTCATTTTCATAGTGCTTTCCCTCACTTCTTTTTTCGATGGTATTCAAAAATTTTTTGAAAAACGCTGTTTTGGCCGAAAGCGGAGAGGGTCATACCTCTGCGACGCCTTCGTAAACGGTGGTAGCTGCGCCGGTCATGAGCAGCTGTCTGCCGGGAAGGACCCGGATGATTAGCTCGCCGCCCCGCAGAGCTACATGAACGTCCTCACCGACGGGGCAGATGCCCTGTTCTACCAGAGCGGCCACCGTGGCGCAGGTCCCGGTCCCGCAAGCCCATGTCTCGCCGCTGCCGCGCTCCCACACCCGCATTTTCAGGTGGGTGGCGTCGGTGACCTCCACGAATTCGGTGTTGATGCGCTCCGGGAAATTGGGGTGCGATTCGAACGCGGGGCCGATGTCCTCCAGCTTCAGGGGGTCCACCGCGTCCACGATGGTGACACAGTGGGGGTTGCCTACGCTGATGCAGGTCACGCTCCACGGTTTGCCGTCCACCACCAGCGGGCAGTTCACAAGGGGACCTTCGCCCATGTGGACAGCGGGAAGTGCCGCTGCCATGGTGGAATAGGCCCCCATCTCCACCTGCCACAGCTCTTCGCCCATCCGGGTCAGCGTTTTCAGGCCGCTGCGGGTGTCGATCTTCAGCACCGGCTTATCGGCACAGGCCGGTTCATGCACATGCAGCCACTCGGCGACACAGCGGATGCCGTTGCCGCACATCTGCGCTTCGCTTCCGTCGGCGTTGAAGATGCGCATGGTCCCGTCGGCTCCCGGCGTTTCCGGGGCACAGATGCAGATGATGCCGTCTGCGCCCACCGAAAAGTGCCGCGCAGAGAGTTTCTGCGACAGCGCCGCGATGTCTGCGGGCACGCCGGAGGTCCGGCAGTCCAGATAGATATAGTCGTTGGCGCAGCCCTGCATTTTGGTAAATGATCGCTTCATCAGGTCCATCCTTTCGATCAGTTGTAACGAACCAACTATTATCATAAGAAGCAAACGGGATTCTGTCAAGCGAAAAAGTGTAGTTTGCGCAATTTTTACTGGAAATTTTCGCTCCATCCATTCCGGAACGCAAAACAGGGCTTGACAAGATGCGGCCTATGGGATATAAAAAAGAAAGAGTGCTTTGTGGGGCGGCTGCCCGCACAGAGCGGACAACAAAGAATCGATGACAAAAGGAGACCGTGACAATGGAGACCTTTGAGAAGATCCGTGCGCTGCTGGCGGAGCAGCTGGATGTTGACCCCGCTAAGATCACGATGGAGAGCGACATCATGAGCGATTTTGAGGCCGACAGCCTTGACATTGTGGACATGGTGATGACGCTGGAGGACGAGTTTGGCATTGAAGTGCCGGACGACGCCATCGAAAATCTGCGCACTGTGGGTGACGTGGTGAACTTTGTGGACAGCCATCAGGGCTGATTCGGTTTTGCAAAAGGCCCCGTTTCCCGGCGCTGCACACGGCGGCGCTGCGGCGGGGCTTTTAATATGAGTTCGTGCGGAACGCTTTTGCGTTTGGCGCACGGCTTTGGAGGATAGAATAAAATGGCAAAAGACAACAAGAAACTCGTGCAGGCGATCACCAGTCAGGAAGAGAACTTTGCACAGTGGTATACCGACATCTGCGTCAAGGCAGAGCTGGTCGAGTATTCCAGCGTGAAGGGCTTTATCATCCTGCGCCCCTATGGTCAGGCGATCTGGGAGCTGATCCAGAAGGATATGGATGCCCGGTTCAAGGCCACCGGCCACGAAAACGTGGCCATGCCCGTCCTGATCCCGGAGAGTCTGCTGCAGAAGGAAGGCGAGCTGGTCAATGGCTTCGCGCCGGAGGTGGCGTGGGTCACGATGGGCGGCTCGGACAAGCTGGAAGAGCGTCTGGCGGTACGTCCCACCAGTGAGACGATGTTCTGCGACCACTGGTCCCGCGTGCTGCACAGCTACCGCGAACTGCCCATGAAGTACAATCAGTGGTGCAGCGTCGTGCGCTGGGAAAAGACCACCCGTCCCTTCCTGCGCAGCCGCGAGTTCTGGTGGCAGGAAGGCCACACCATCCACGAGACTGCCGCCGAGGCCGAGGCCGAGACCCAGCAGCAGCTGAACTGCTACGCAGACGTCTGCGAGCAGGACCTCGCCATCCCTGTTGTCAAGGGCCGCAAGACCGATAAAGAGAAGTTTGCCGGCGCAGAGGCTACCTACACCATCGAAGCCATGATGAAGGACGGCAAGGCTCTGCAGAGCGGCACGAGCCACTACTTCGGCGACAAGTTCAGCAAGGCCTACGACGTGACCTTCACCGGCCGCGACAACCAGCTGCATCACCCGTTCCAGACCAGCTGGGGTGTATCCACCCGTCTGGTCGGCGCCATCATCATGACCCACGGCGACGACGACGGCCTGATCCTGCCCCCCGCTGTGGCGCCCATTCAGGTCGTGGTCGTGCCCATCGCCGCCCACAAGCCGGGTGTCTCCGAGAAGGCTGCGGAGCTGGCCGAGAAGATCAGCAAGTATGCCCGCGTCAAGCTGGATGACAGCGACAACGCTCCCGGCTGGAAGTTTGCCCAGTGGGAGATGAAGGGTGTGCCCCTGCGTCTGGAGATCGGACCCAAGGACCTCGAGAAGAACCAGTGCGTTCTGGTCCGCCGCGATACCCGCGAAAAAATCTTCGTTTCGCTGGACGAGCTGGAAACTGCCATTCCGGCCCAGCTGGAAGCTCTGCGCAAGGACCTGTACGAGCGTGCTCTGAAGAACCGCGAGGAGCGCACTTGGCCCGCCACCACCATGGACGAGGTCAAGGAGCTGGCCAAGGCCAACACCGGCTACATCAAGACCATGTGGTGCGGCGACCTTGCTTGTGAGATGAAGATGAAGGAAGAAGCTGGCCTGTCCAGCCGCTGCATGCCCTTCGAGCAGGAGCACCTGAGCGATGTCTGCCCCTGCTGCGGCAAGCCCGCGACCAAGATGGTCTACTGGGGTGTCGCATACTAAGTCGTTCCGGAAAACCACGATAGCATGATGAAAGCAGCCGTTCTCATTGGGAACGGCTGCTTTTTTTGCGTATTTTGGCTTGACAACTTCGTATCTACTGTATATACTGTACATGTACAGATGAAACGGAGGAAGCGGAGATGAATCTCTTCATCGACAACAAAAGCGGGTCGCCCATCTACGACCAGATCTACACCCAGATCAAGAACGAGATCCTGAACGGGAATCTGCAGCCGGACGAAGCGCTGCCGTCCATTCGGGCGCTGGCGCGGGACCTGCGCATCAGCGTCATCACGACGAAACGCGCCTACGACGAACTGGAAAAAGAGGGCTTTTTGTATGCCGTCCCGGCCAAGGGATTTTTCGTGGCAGCGAAGAATACCGAGCTGCTGCGGGAAGAAAATCTGAAAAAAATTGAAGCCAGCCTGACCGAAGCGGTCCGTCTGGCGGCGTCCTGCGGGCTGGACAAAAAAGACCTTGCCGAAATGCTGGAACTGCTGTGGGAGGAATGAAGATGAACGCATTGGAACTGCATGACCTGAAAAAGAGCTATCCGGGGTTTGTGCTGGGGCCGTTGGACCTGACCCTTCCCGGCGGGACCGTCTGCGGCCTGATCGGCGAGAACGGCGCGGGCAAAAGCACGACGCTGAAGCTGATCTTGAACATGATCGAGCGGGACGGCGGAAGCATCCGGGTGCTGGGGACAGACGACTTGGAAGCGTCTCCCTGCACCAAAGAGGAGATCGGCGTGGTCCTGAGCGGGGAGGGCATCCCCACCAGCCTGACCGCCGAGCAGGTGGGCCGCGTGATGGCGGGCCTCTATCGGAATTGGGACGCCGCCGTGTATGCGGACTACTGCCGAAAATTCGAGCTGCCCGCCAAGAAAAAATACGGCGAATATTCCACCGGCATGAAGATGAAACAGTGCCTTGCCGTGGCGCTGTCCCATCACCCAAAGCTGCTCATCCTCGACGAAGCGACCAGCGGTTTGGACCCGGTCGTCCGGGATGAATTGATCGATCTTCTGCTCGATTTTGTGCGGGACGAGGACCATGCCGTCTTGATCTCGTCTCATATCGTCAGCGATCTGGAAAAGCTCTGTGACACCATTGCCTTCCTACACAAGGGCAAGCTTCTGCTCTGCGAGGACAAGGACGCTTTGCGGGATGAATACGCCCTCTGGCACGGCACGGAAGCCCAGCTGGAAGAGCTGGACGCCGCCGCCGTCCTCAGCAAGCGGGTAACACCCTACGGGGCCGAAGCACTGGTCAAGCGGGAGGGCGTCCCGGCAGGAAGTGCCCTGTCGCCCGTGAGCATCGAAGAGCTGTTTGTGATGATGGTGAAAGGGGAGAAGCACGCATGAAAGGCTTATTGTTGAAGGACGGGTATCAGACCGTTTCCCAGATGAAAACGATGTATCTGACCGTGGCGGTCATTCTGGTTGTTTGGATGTTCAGCACGTCGGATTCGTATGCGTTCCCCATCAGCTATGCGGCCATTTTTCTGGGGGTCCTGCCGGTCAATCTGCTGGGCTATGACCAGAACAGCGGCTGGGTGGAATATAGCTTGACGCTTCCGGTCAGCAAAAAAGTGCTGGTGGCCGAAAAGTATCTCGTTGGACTGCTGTGTGCGGCAGCGTCTGTGGTGATCGGCGGCCTGTTTGTAGTGGTCCTCTCGCTGCGCAAAGGAGCGGCACTGGATGGAACGGCGCTGTTTTTCGTGGGGAACACCATTCTGTTGATGAACGGCATCAGTCTGCCGTTGATGTACCGTTTGGGCGCGGAAAAGGCCCGGATGATCTACATTCTGACCTTTGCCGGGTTCGGCGCTTTGATCGCCGGCGGGGGCGCTCTGGTGGATGAGTTTCAGACAAATGGGCGTTTTCAGGCATCCATTGGGCTGGGAGCGGCGCTGTTTGTTGTGGTGCTGGTGTTGTACGTGCTGTCGTGGCGGCTGTCGGTAGCATGGTACGGGAAATATAAAAGGTAAACATTCACAGCAGCTTGACGCTCTTTGGAAAAGCGCTGTTGCGAGACGAACCTCTCCGTCATCGCTGACGCGATGCCACCTCTCCTGATAGGAGAGGCCTTGGCAGGTCGGGCAACTCCTGCTGGACGATAAAAGTTTTATCTTGCGTAAACAATAGTGCTCCGCTGTCTCGGCTGACAGCATCTGTACGAGCGCCCTCGGTTAGAGCGTTGTTTAGATGCCGTTGCCCTAGGCAGCGGAGCACTCCATTTTTAGGTTCCAAGAAACTTTGTTCATCTAGCAGGACCAAAACCGGCACGCCAGTGGCTCCCCTATCAGGGGAGCTGGCGAGCCGAAGGCGAGACTGAGAGGTTCGTCGTGCGACAGCGCTCTAAGGTGGAGCAGTCATTGCGAAGCAGACTGAGAGGTTCGTTTTGTGCCAGCGCTGTACGAGCGGACTGACGGAGAGGTTCATTTCGGCAACAGCATTCTTCCAGCAAGAATCTGGTAAAAATTTTGTAAAAGGGGTTGAAAAATCGGCCTTGTCGTAGTATGATAACGGGGCCGAACGGCAAATCTTATTTCAGGAGGCGTTTGATTTCCATGTCCAGTGACCATACGGATCACCCTAAACAACGCTTCTCCTGCGATGCGGGCAAGGCAAACGAGTCTGCCGCGTCCTGAACTGCAATCTGCCCATGATACACCGCAGGAGTCGAAACTGACAGACGCGGTGTATTTTTTATGCCCAAAAACGGGAGGGAACCAAGATGCAGAAGAAAAATTATCAGGAAGAGATCCTGAACCTTATCCACAGCGGTCTGCCCAAGGCAGAGCTGGCCGAAAAGCTGTCCGATTACCATGAGAACGATCTTGCCGATGCGCTGGCGGCGCTGAGTCCGGCCGAGCGTCAGGCACTGTATCCGGTGCTGGGCATCGAGCGGGTGGCAGAAATTTTCTCCTACCTCGATGATGCAGAGCCGTATCTGAAAGAACTGTCTGCCGAAAAGGCCGCAAAGGTCGTCTCGAACATGGACTCGGACGATGCCGTGGACGCTCTGGATGACCTCGAAGAAGAGGATAAGGCCCAGATCGTCCAGCAGCTGGATCAGGATTCCGCAAAAGATGTCCGGATGCTGCTCTCCTACGGCGAGGACGAGATCGGCAGCAGCATGACCACCAACTACATCAGCATCCGGAAGGATATGACCATCCGTCAGGCCATGAGCGAGCTGGTGAAACAGGCGGGTGAAAACGACAACATCTCGACCCTGTACGTCGTGGACGAGGACGACAAGTTCTATGGAGCCATCGACCTGAAAGACCTGATCATTGCCCGCGCAGACGACAGCTTGGAAAAGCTGATCGCGCGGTCGTACCCCTATGTGACCGACCACGAAAAGATCAGCGACTGCATTGACCGCATCGTGGACTACGCCGAGCGCTCTCTGCCCGTGCTGAACGACGCCGGAAAGCTGGTCGGTATCATCACCTCGTCCGACGTGGTCGAGCTGGTCGATGACGAGATGGGCGACGATTACGCAAAACTGGGCGGCTTGACCAGCGAGGAGGACCTGAACGAGGGCGTCCTTGAGAGCGTCAAAAAGCGTCTGCCGTGGCTGATCGCGCTGTTGTTCCTCGGCATGGTCGTTTCCTCGGTGGTCGGCGTGTTCGAATCGGTGGTGGCGGTCCTGCCCATCGTCATCTGCTTCCAGTCGCTCGTCCTCGATATGGCGGGCAACGTGGGCACGCAGTCGCTGGCCGTGACCATCCGCGTGCTGATGGACGAGAATCTGACTACCTCCAAAAAGCTGGGTCTGCTCTTCAAGGAAATGCGGGTGGGTCTGGTCAACGGTGCACTTCTGGCGGCCATGGCGCTCGTTTTTCTGGGCATCTATATCCACTTCTTCAAGGCCTATGCATGGGGCGAAGCCTTCCTGCTGTCCGGCTGTGTGGGCATTTCGCTGATCGTGGCGATGGTCATTTCCAGCTTGGTGGGCACGGTCATCCCGATGTTCTTCCATAAGATCAAGATCGACCCCGCTGTGGCGTCTGGCCCGCTCATTACGACCATCAACGACCTTGTGGCCGTCGTGACCTACTACGGCCTTGCCATGATCTTCCTGATCGATGTGTTCCATCTGGCGTAACAGAAAAAAGCAGGAACCTCTGCACGAATCTTCGCGCAGAGGTTCCTTTTTTAGTGGTTCTCGATCCAATACCGCTGAGTCAGCAGCCCGTCCAGAGAATCATACGCTTCATCTTCCAGAACGCCGCCGTTGGCGCGGATGGCCTTTGCGGAAGCGATGTTGTAGTGGTCACAGCAGATACGGACTTTTTCGATGCCGCGCTCTTTGGCTTTGCCGAGCGTCAGACGAAGCATCTGGGTGGCGTAGCCGTTTTTCCGCTCCGAGGGCCGGACGCTGTAGCCGATGTGTCCGCCGTAGGTCAGCAGATAATCGTTGAGGTAGTGGCGCAGATTGGTCATGCCGACCAGATGTTCGTGCTCGTCCAGCGCCAGATATTCCGTGCCGGTGACGTGTCCGGCGGGGACCGTCTCAGGGTGTTCGTGGTTCCGGACATTGGCCAGCCATGCGTCGAAATCGTCGTACTGGTCCAGCGCCGAGGTCCCGTCCATCCGGGAGCCGATCGCGAGAAATTCTTTCCGGTAGGCCATGACCTGCTCGCGGTCGCGCTCGTCCGGCTCCCGCAGATGGATCTTCTGCGGCGAGGTGCGGCGGGTGGCGGTGCGGAAGTCCGGCGCTTTCATCAGGCCGTGGCGGTTGCAGTAAAAATAGAGCACGCCCGCGCCCCGGATCGGGAACCGGCAGCTGGCTTCGCCCTCGGGATAGAGCTTGACGAGCTGAAGCTTGTCGCCGGTCAGATAGGCGATGAAGGAGATGAAGTGATCCTTTTCCATGGGGTGGTGCAGGGTCACGAACAACTCATCCTCGACCCGCTCCAAGGTCAGCTGATGGTGCTCGTCGGTGTCCTCAGCGTCGGCGATGTCCAGCGCGGGCAGAGCGATGCCGCAGCAGCTCACGACGGCCTGACCGGTGGAGTGGAGCACGTTCCCGCAGACTGGGCAGACGTACAGCTTGGAGCGCAGAAGATTGGCCGCGCGGTTCCGGTTGATGACGGGTTCGCCCTGCATCAGCTCCAGCACGGAGACGCCCAAGGCAGCGGCCAGCGGCTCCAAAAGCGAGATGTCGGGCAGTCCTTTGGCCGTTTCCCATTTCGAGATGGTCTTGGCACTCACCGAAAGCTGTGCGGCAAGCTCGGCCTGAGTCAGGCGCTTGGCTTCGCGCAGCTGCCGGATGGTACTTCCGGTAACATAAGTGTTCATCTTAGTTTCCTCCTGTTCGATGGGAACAGCATACCATACGAAAACACTCCACGCAACCTACGCTGCGTGGAGTGGAAGAACCGGTTATTCGGCGTCGCTCTCCGGGTCGGCGTCCAGCTCGATGCTGAACACGGCCTTTTTCAGCTTGCCGCAGCCCTGTGCCTTCAGGCCGGATTTGTACGGTTCCCCGGCCAGATAGAGGGCGAAACGGCCCTCGCAGAGCATTCCCGCAATGCTGGTCCCGGCGCTGCCGACGGTCAGGTCAGCGGCTTCGTCGGTAGGCTTGGTGGGGGAGAACTCGCCCAGCGAGACTTCAAACAGCTCGCTGCCCTCGAGGTCCGTCTCGAGAGTCAGGTGGTTGTCCCGGCGGACAAAAGGCGCTTTGTCGCTGGCCTGAGGGGTCACAGTGCTCACGGTCACAACAGCCTTATCGCCGTCGATGCGGGTCTTTCCGGCGGGCAGGTTGTTGATGTCCCGCGCCATCACGAACTCGATGACGGCATCCAGATTATCGCTCATGCCGAGATAGTTCGGCAGATTGTTCAGGGTATCGTAGATCATAGAAGTGCTCCTTCGTTTTTGTTTTATCCTACCATAGAACCGGCGGTTTTGCAACAAAAAGCCCCTGCGGAGCGGGTCCGCAGGGGCAGAAAGTTTATTCGGGGTCCTTCGGGTCGGTCAGCAGTTCCTTGATGCTGGGGACCACACCGCCGAGGTTCTGCAGCTCGGACGGAATGATGATCTTGGTGGCCTTGCCGTTGGCGACCTTGGCCAGCGCTTCCAGACTGCGGAGCGCCAAGACTTTGTCGTTGGGCATGGCTTCGTTCAGCAGACGGATGGCGTCAGCGTTGGCTTTCTGCACGGCAAGGATGGCCTGTGCTTCGCCCTCAGCCTCAAGGATACGCTGCTGCTTGACGGCGTCGGCACGGAGGATGGCGGCTTCCTTTTCGCCCTCGGCGGCGGTGATGGCGGCCTGCTTCTCACCGTCGGCCTTCAGGATGACGGCGCGTTTTTCGCGCTCGGCCTTCATCTGCTTCTCCATGGCTTCCTGAATCTCGCGCGGCGGGATGATGTTCTTGACCTCAACGCGGTTGACCTTGATGCCCCACTTGTCGGTGGCTTCGTCCAGAATGGCGGTGATCTTGCCGTTGATGACATCGCGGCTGGTCAGGGTGTGGTCCAGCTCCATCTCACCGATGATGTTGCGCAGGGTGGTGGCGGACAGGCTCTCGATGGCCGCGATGGGCTGGTTCACGCCATAGGTGTAGAGTTTGGCATCCATGACCTGAAAGAACACCACCGTGTCGATCTGCATGGTGACGTTATCGCGGGTGATGACCGGCTGGGGAGGGAAGTCCGCGACCTGTTCCTTCAGGCTGACCTTTTTGGCCACCCGCTCGATGAAGGGAATCTTGACGTGCAGACCGGCGCTCCAAGTGTCGGAGTAGCTGCCAAGGCGCTCGATCACATAGGTCATGGACTGCGGCACGATGACGATGTTGGTCACGACGATCAGAAGGATCACAAAGACCAGTGCGAGGATCACAAACAACATAATGGGCATAGAGACGCTCCTTTTGTCAGTGAGTGGATGTTTCGGTCAGAACAGGCTCCACGATGAGCAGGGTGCTGTGGATCTCGGTCACGCGGCAGAGCTGCCCCGGGGCGAGGGTGTCGCCGGGAGTAGCACAGCGGGCGTTCCAGTCCACGCCGTCCAGCCGGACGCGGCCTGTTGCTTCAGCGGAAACGGGGGTCAGCACTTTGGCTTCGCGGCCAAGACTACGGTCGCCGTTGGTGGGGGTGGGCTTTTGGCGCGGTTTCTGGGCCAGCGGCTTGAACGCTGCCAGACAGAGAGTGCTGACAACGATGAACACCACGGCTTGCACCCGGAACGACGGCGAGAACAGACAGCTCAGCAGCGCGGCCGCGCTGCCCGCCGCGAACCAGATGGAGACCATGCTGAAGGTCATCCCCTCCAGCACGAGAAACCCGACGGCGGCAATGAGCCAGAAAATAGGGTCGATGGACATAGACACTCCCTCCCTTGCAGTTGGAAAAGAGACGATACGCCTCTTTTCGTTTATTATATAACAAAGTACGCCGAAATACAAGATGTCGTGATTTAAGAAAACCTCTCAGTCATTGCTTCGCAATGCCAGTCGTCCTCCCTCTGTCGCTTGCGCG
>URVW01000001.1 GCA_900551435.1 uncultured Faecalibacterium sp. | reverse complement strand
TGGAAGAACTGACCCGGGAGGTGCGGGAGCATAACAACTTTGCCCGCCGCGTACCTGTTTTAGAAGAACAGATGAAGGTGGTGAACCACCGCCTTGCGGATCTGGAAACACACGAACACGAAAGAGAAAGGAACTGACATGAAAGCACATACTTACAATGCACCCACTATTTCCGTTGGTACCATTGCCCGCACCGCTTGCCTGCTGCTGGCGCTGACCAACCAGCTGCTGAGCGCCTTGGGCAAGCCTGTGCTGCCCATTGAGAGCGAGACGGTGGAGCAGCTGGTGACGGCGGGCATCACGAGCATTGCAGCGCTCATCGCATGGTGGAAGAATAACTCTTTCACGCCGGAGGCCATCAAGGCGGACGAGACGCTGGAGCGGATGAAGAAGTGTTGATGAAACGCTGAGGGCGTGGTATAATAGCGGCACGATCAAAGTGCTGATAGAATTATATCTTATTTGTCTGAGGTAGAATTTTCGTTGCACGATTAAAGCGGCAGGCTGTTCCAGAGCCTGCCGCTTTGCTTTTGGGTTAAAAAGTTTTGAAGAAAGAACTGGGGATACATAAGAGGATAGAATACGGGAGGATGATAATTTCGGGGTTCGTCCGGCGTTGCGGTTTGTCCACCAGTGAAAAAAGCCACCTGAAAACGTGAGTTTTCAGGTGGCTTTTGCTATATCTGCTATTCCGTGCTTTTCCGTCACGCCAGATCTGGCAGGATATCCGACCACAGAGCCTGCTCCTGCCGCATGGCATCAAAGCAGCAGTCCAGATACATTTTATTGACCGCCGCAAAAATGGTGCTACGTAGCAGCAGACGCTCATCGTTGAGCGTAGTCTCCGGCTGGGCAGCTTTGCCGCAGAACACCACAGCCAGACCGGTTTCCAGTTCCTCGCAGAAGATATCGTAAGCTGTCCCGGCAGAGCAGTGCTCCCGCTGCATTTTGAACAGCGTGTCGATATTTTCAATCGAGAGTACCGTTTTGGAGACTGCAATGTACATCAGGGATGCGATCTGATCCCGGGTGTATTTTTTGCGGATGGGGTGATCCACCACCCCTTTTTTGACGTAGTTGCTCACCATAGAGGGGGTAAGCTCCACCCCGCAGAAGCTGCGGAAGTAGCCGTTGACGAACTGCACCGTCTGGTCCAGATACAGCCCTACCGAGGGAAGATCGTTGTACCGGGGCAGGGCAAAGCCCGCAGCACACGCCGCAACGCGGAGTTTGGTTTCAGCTTTCATAATATCTTGTTCCGTTCATGCTCCTGCGCTTTTTTGCAGGCAGGGACGTTGTTTTTGTGCAAAGGCAGGGTGGTTGCTTTCCGCAAAAGCACTCCTGCCTGTGAAATAGTATACCGCATTTTGGAAAATTGGTCAACGGCCAACGAAAACTTTGTAGAAGAATTTGAGAAAACAGTTGACAGGGTTTTGAAAAACTGCTATAATGGTCACAGACAAAGGAATAATCGCGGCTTTGCGCCGCTTGAAAATGGAGAAAAATATGAAAAGCAAAATCGTTGTAGATTCCTCTGCAAATGTGTACGAGCTCCCCGATGTGGATTTTGCCTGCGTGCCGCTGAAGATCCTGACCGACGAGCAGGAGTATGTGGACACCGAAGAGGTGGATGCCCCCGCGCTGGCTCAGATGATGCGCACCTATAAGGGCCGCACCAGCACCTCCTGCCCCAATATCTCGGACTGGATGGCTGCCTACGAGGGCGCAGATGAGGTGTACGTTGTGACCATTACCGGTACGCTGTCCGGTGCCCACAACGCCGCGCTGCTGGCGGGCGAAGAATACGAGCAGAGCCACGAGGGTGCGCGGGTCTTTGTGCTGGACAGCCTGTCCACCGGTGCGGAGTCCCGGCTGCTGGTGGAGCGTCTGGCGGCGCTGATCAAGGCCGGCAAGCCCTTTGATACCGTGTGTGAGGAGATTCGAGCGTACCATGAGCACACCCATCTGCTGTTTGCGCTGGAATCGCTGGCAAACCTTGCCCGCAATGGCCGCGTGAAGCCCGCTGTGGCTGCGGTGGCGCGGATGCTGGGCATCCGGGTCATCGGTCAGGCCAGCGATGCCGGTGATCTGGAGGTTATTTGCAAGACCCGCGGCGAGCACGGCGCACTGGAGCGCATGGTGCTGGAAATGAAGGCGCACGGCCTGACCAACGGCCGGGTGCACATCGACCACTGCTGCAACGCTGCGGCTGCAGAGCGGTTGAAGCACATGGTTCATGCCGTGTTCCCGGAGGCCAAGGTGGAGGTGGGCACCTGCGGTGCGCTGTGTAGCTACTACGCGGAGTACGGCGGCCTGATGGTGGGCTACGAGGACAACGAAGCACCGACCGTCTGAGCGGAAAATATGATACTATGAACTTGGTTCACCGGGGCATCTGCGGACGCTCCGGTGAACTTTTTTATAAGGGATAAAGGCGGCCGGAGTTCCGGTGCACCCGACACCAAAAACTTGCAAAGGGCGAAAATCCGCGTTATACTTACTTACATTATAGAGGTAAGGAAACACGGGAAGGGGAGATGGTATGCTGTTTCGGTTGCCGATCGTCAAGTTTTTCAACCGCATCCTCAACCGCATCACGGTCACGGTGGTGCTGGTGGCGCTGCAGATCGCATGGCTGGCGTGGGTGTTTTTTGCCCTCACCACCGGTACGGCGCGGGTGTGGGTCACTGGGCTGCTCAACGGGCTGAGCCTGTTGATCATTCTGTATCTGGTGCGCAAGGACGAAAACAGTGCCTATAAGGTGGGCTGGATCGCCCTCATCGGGCTGCTGCCGCTGCTGGGCGGGGCACTGTATCTGGCCTTTGGCAACAAGCGCCCCTCCCGCCGTCTGCGCAGCAAAATGCAGGCGGTGGAGCAGGCACACCGGGCAGACCGCGCCCAGCAGACCGGGCAGACCGCCGGGCTGTGTGACGAAAACCGGGGCGTGAGCCGCTACCTGACCCAATACGGCTGCTATCCCGCATGGCAGAACACCACCGCCCGGTATTTTTCCTGCGGCGAAGCCATGTATCCGGCATTGCTGGCCGACCTTGAAAAGGCGGAAAAGAGCATCTTTCTGGAGTTTTTCATCGTCAGTCAGGGCAAAATGTGGCAGGGCGTGGAGGATATTCTGCGGCGCAAGGCGGCGCAGGGGGTGGACGTGCGGCTGATTTATGACGACTTCGGCAGCCTGCTGGGTCTGCCCAAGGACTTTGTGGTGCGCATGGAGCGGGCGCATATCCGCTGCATCCCCTTTAACCCGGTGGTACCGCTGCTCTCGCTGGTGATGAACCACCGCGACCACCGCAAGATCGTGGTGATAGACGGCAAAGTAGCTTACACCGGCGGCATCAATCTGGCCGATGAATATATCAACGCGATCACCCGCTTTGGCTACTGGAAGGACGCGGGCCTGCGCATCGAGGGTGCTGCGGTGTGGAACTTTACCGTGATGTTTCTGGATTTCTGGAACGCCTTCCGCCCCTTTGAGCAGGATTACAGCGCCTTCCGTCCGCAGCTTGCGGTGCTGCCCGCCAGCGATGGGGTGGTGCAGCCCTACGCGGACAGCCCGCTGGACGAAGAGCCGGTGGCAGAAACCGTCTATCTGGATATTCTGGCACAAGCACAGCAGTACGTTTATTTTTATACGCCCTATCTCGCCATCGGCGAGGAAATGCTGGATGCGCTGCGCAACGCCGCCAAGCGCGGGGTGGATGTGCGGCTGGTGCTGCCGGGCATCCCGGACAAAAAGCTGGTGTTCCGGCTGAGCCGCTCGTACTATCTGCCCCTGCTGCGGGCGGGGGTGCGCATCTACGAGTACACCCCGGGCTTTCTCCACGCCAAGTGCTGCGTCAGCGATGATCGCGCGGCGGTGGTGGGCAGCATCAATATGGACTACCGCAGTATGTTTCTGCACTTCGAGTGCGGGGTGCTGCTGCTGCAAAACAGTCAGGTGCTGGCTTTGCGGGACGATGTGCGCCGCACCCTGCCCCAGTGCCGGGAGGTGCAGTGCGCGGACTGCCGCACCGGGCTGGCCGGTACGGTGCTGGACAGCGTGCTGCGGCTGTTAAGCCCTTTAATGTAAGCGTCTGCTCATAAAATCCCGCACGGCGGGGCACACTAGCTCCAAAGCCTGCGTCTGCAATGCAGGCACGGAAAGGGAGCGTATGTGACGATATGAAACAGGCATCGCGTTGGTTTTTGTGCTGCACGCTGGCGGCAGCACTGGCATTGACCGGCTGCGGCGGGGGAAGCTCCGGCAGCAGCTCCGGTCCTATGAGCGGCAGCACCTCTGCGGGCAGCAGCGCAACGCAAAGCGCGGCGTGGCGCACCGGACTGGGGGTCCTGACCGAAGCGACGGGCGCAGACCGTGCGGGCAATATCCGCACCGTGGCGGCTGCCGTGCTGCTGGATGCAGACGGCAAGCTGGCCGGGGTAACGCTGGATGAGCTGGAACTTTCGGTCAGTGCGGACAGCACCGGCAAGGTGACCACCCCCACCGACACCCGCACCAAGCGCCAGAAGGGCAAAGATTACCCGCTGGCAGAGGTGTCCGGCCTGAAAAAAGGCTGGGCAGAGCAGGCGGATGCCTTTGGCAGCTGGCTTGAGGGCAAGACCCCGGAGGAAGTGAAAAAGCTGAAAACGGATGCAGACGGCAAGCCCACCGATGCAGACCTTTTGTCCGGCTGCACCATCGCAGTGGACCGCTACCGGGATGCCGTCGTCCGCGCCTGCGAGAATGCGCTGGTGCTGGGCGCTGCCCGGGGCGATACGGTCAAGCTGGGCGTTGAGGTAGCCGAAATGCCGCAGGGGCTTGCGGGCACAGACGACAAGGACGCACAGGTGCAGGCAAAGATCACGCTGGCGGTGGTGACTATGGACGAGAACGCCCGGGTGACCAGCGCCATCGGCGATATGACCGAGCCGGAGCTGACAGTCAGCGCGGACGGTACCGTGTCTGCCCCGCGTGAGCCGGTGTACACCAAAAACGAGCTGGGCGACCGCTACGGAATGCGCAGCGCAAGCGCCTTAGGCAAGGAGTGGTACGAACACAGCGCAGGCTGGTGCGGCTACCTGAAGGGCAAAAACGCCGTGGAGATCGGCAAGCTCTCCGCAGACGGCACGGACGCCGACCTGAAGGCACTGTGCACCATCTCGGTCACCGACCTGCAAAAGGCGGTGCTGAAGGCCATGGCAGAGCAGTAATCATAAAACAGGATGTCCCTCTGCACAAAAAGTGCGGGGGGATTTTTTATGGTTACCCCCTCAGGCGCTAACGCGCCAGATTCCCCTTTTTGTCACCCGCGGTGACATCTTCCCCCGGAGCGGGGGAAGTCGGCCCTCAAGGGGACGCCTTATGGAGGTACCGCAAAGTTTCTCGCTACCGCGAAAAGCCGTCCCCTTGGGGAAGGTGTCACGGCGCAGCCGTGACGGAAGGGGTAAGCCCGGGGGACAAACTCCCCCAGTCATCGCTACGCGATGCCAGCCCCCTCTAGGATGGGGCCTTTGGCATGGCGGCAAGGTTTCTGGCTAAAGTGAAAAGTTCCCGGGCGCGCCAGAGGCTCCCTCTCCGAGGGAGCTGTCAAAGCCGTCAGGCTTTGACTGAGGGAGTTAAGGCGGCGCAAAGCCGGAAGGGGTATACACACTTTCCCACAAAAAGCGGGCTTACGGGCGGGGCAAAGCAGTGCAATGTGCAAAAAATGAAGGTTTCCTCTTGCAAAACGGCGGCAAACGCGCTATTCTATAACCACAGTTTACCGCTTTAGCATGGTAAAATGGTAAATCAAGAGGGAAGCGGGACGCAGAACGTCCCCTATGGGAGGAAAAAGATATGAAACTCAAGCGTATTGCAAGTGCATTTCTGGCCGGTGCTCTGGCACTGAGCCTTGCAGCCTGCGGCGGCAGTGCATCCACCTCTGCGGCGGCGTCTGCATCCGTCAGTGCAGCTGGTTCGGCTTCTGCCGCAGCGGGCAGCGATCTGGACTACATCAAGGGCAAGGGCAAAATGGTCATCGGCTACACCGTGTACGAGCCTATGAACTACACCGATGCCGACGGCAACTTTACCGGCTTTGATACCGAGCTTGCCACCGCTGTGTGCGCAAAGCTGGGCGTAGAGCCGGAGTTCGTGGAGATCAACTGGGATACCAAGGTGGTGGAACTGGACGCCAAGAGCATCGACTGCATCTGGAACGGCATGACCCTGACCGAGGATATCATGGCAAACACCGCCACCACCAAGGCCTACGCCAAGAACGCACAGGTCGTGGTGGTCAAGGAGGGTACTGCCTATACCTCCACCGCCGACCTTGCCGGTAAGACCGTAGTAGCCGAGGCCGGTTCTGCCGGTGAAGCCGCCATTCAGGGCGACGAGAACCTTGCCAAGGCCGATTATGTTTCCAAGAGCGTGCAGACCGACTGCCTGATGGAAGTGGCTGCCGGTACGGCAGATGCCGCTGTACTGGACCTGACCCTTGCCAACGCCATGATCGGCGAGGGCACCGACTACGCAAGCCTGAAGATCGTGGACGAGCTGAACGCCGAGGAGTACGGCGTGGCCTTCCGCAAGGGCAGTGATGCCGCCGCCGCAGTGGACGCCGCTTTTGATGAGCTGAAGGCCGACGGCACCATGCAGGCGCTGGCCGAGAAGTACGAGCTGGCGCTGGCAGACTGAGCCGGGCGTAAAACAAAACGATAGATGGGTGTGTTTTTGTGTCTGTGATCCTTGGGCGCCTTTCCGGCGCGTTCCTGCTCAACTGTGAGCTGTTTGCCCTTACGCTGCTGTTTGCACTGCCGCTGGGGCTGGTGGTGGCCTTTGGCTCCATGAGCCGGTGCAGGCTGCTGTCCGGTGCGGTAAAGACCTTTGTCTGGGTCATCCGTGGCACGCCGCTGATGCTGCAGATCATCGTCATTTATCTTGGTCCCGGTCTGCTGGGCATGAATAACCCGTGGCCCTCCGGTTCCGGCGGACGCATGGTGGCGGCGGTGGTGGCTTTTGCCATCAACTACGCCTGCTATTTTTCGGAGATCTACCGCGGCGGCATCGAGGCCGTGCCCAAGGGGCAGACCGAGGCCGGGCAGGTGCTGGGCATGACCCGGACGCAGATCTTTTTCAAGGTCACCCTTTTGCAGGTGGTCAAGCGCATCCTGCCGCCCATGGGCAACGAGATCATCACCCTTGTCAAGGACACCTCGCTGGCAAACACCATCGCCAACAAGGAGATCATCATGATGGCCAAGGAGTACAGTGCAAAGGGCCTGATCTGGCCGCTGTTCTCCACGGCGCTGTTCTTCCTTGTGTTCGTAGGCGCGCTCATTCTGCTGTTCGGCTGGGCTGAAAAGAAACTGGATTATTTCCGCTGCTGAGGAGGTTTTTAAGAATATGGCATTACTGGAAGCCTCCGGCATTGGCAAAAATTTCGGAGATACAAAGGTCTTAAAGGACATTTCCCTTACCCTGGAGCAGGGCGAGGCTCTGGCCATCATCGGCTCCTCCGGCTCCGGCAAGACCACCCTGCTGCGCTGCCTGAACTTTCTGGAGCGGCCGGACACCGGCTGCATCCGGGTGAACGGTGAGACCATGTGGGACGCCGCCGACCCCGCCACCCAGCGGGAGAGCGAGATCCGCAAAAAGCGGCTGCACTTCGGGTTGGTGTTCCAGAACTTCAACCTTTTCCCGCAGTATACCGCTTTGCAGAACGTGATGCTGGCAGGGGAGTTGCTGGCAAAGGAGTGCCCGGACTACCGCGCCAACAAAAAGGCGATGCACGCCCAGCTGGAACAGCAGGCGCGGGAGCTGCTGGCGCAGATGGGGCTTTCGGAGCGGGCAGACCACTACCCGCACCAGCTTTCCGGCGGGCAGCAGCAGCGGGTAGCCATTGCCCGGGCGCTGGCACTGCACCCGGACATCCTCTGCTTCGACGAGCCCACCAGCGCCCTTGACCCGGAATTGACCGGCGAGGTGCTGCGGGTGCTGCGGGAACTGGCCGACCGCAAGACCACCATGATCATCGTGACCCACGAGATGCACTTTGCCCGGGATGTGGCCGACCGCATCCTGTTCATGGATGGCGGCGTGGTGGTGGAGGAAGGCCCTGCAAAGCAGCTGATCGACCACCCGCGCGAACAGCGCACCAAACAGTTTCTGGCACACTACGCGGAGTGAGCAAAATCACCAATTCTTTACGCAAAAAAATGGAAATGTTGATGCAAACCAAGTCTTGTAAAACCGGCGCTGCTCCGCTATAATACCACTCATGAATCCTTACAACGTCCTGCCGCTTTTCCGGCAGGGCGTTTTTCACGGCAAAAATGCCAACATCCATCTTTTTTGTGTGGGCAGGAGGTATATTTCCATGACCAAAGACATGACGCAGGGCAGCCCGCTGAAGCTGCTGCTCGCCTTTGCTGTGCCGCTGATGCTGGGCAGCCTGTTCCAGCAGTTCTACAATCTGGCCGATACCATCATCGTGGGGCGGTTCGTGGGCGTGGAAGCGCTGGCGGCGGTAGGTAGCGTGGGCGGTTTGAACTATCTGGTGCTGGGCTTTGTCAACGGCATTGCCTGCGGCTTTTCCATCCCCATCTCATGGACCTTCGGCGCACACGACCACCACGAGATGCGCCGCTACACCGCCAATACCGTGTGGCTGTCCATCGCCTTTGCCACGGTGCTCACCATCGTTACGGTGGCTATGACCCGTCTGGTGTTGGTGTGGACGAACACCCCCGCTGATATCATCGACCTTGCGGATGTGTATATCCGCACCATTTTTGCGGGCATCCCGTTTACCTTGCTTTATAATGTGACCAGCGCTTTAATGCGTGCACTGGGCGACAGCAAGCGCCCGCTGTATTTTCTGTTGGTGGCCAGCGTGCTGAACATCGGGCTGGACCTTGCCTGCATCATTGTGTTCAACATGGGCGTGTTCGGCGCGGCCTTTGCCACCGTGTTCAGTCAGGCTGTGGCGGGCATCGGCAGCCTTCTTTACATCATGCGCCACTACCCGGAGCTGCGCTGGAATAAGGAAGAAGGCCGCATCAGCGCACCGCACTGTGCAAAGCTTTGCGCCATGGGCCTCCCCATGGGTCTGCAGTGCAGCATTACCGCCATTGGCAGCGTGGTGCTGCAGGGCGCGGTGAACGGTCTGGGCAGCGATATCGTGGCGGCGCAGACCGCCGGCGGCAAGGCGGCGCAGTTCCTCAGCGTGCCGCTGGAGAGCATCGGCACCGCCATGACTACCTACACCAGCCAGAATATGGGCGCGAAGGACCTTGGCCGTGTGAACCGCGGCGTGAACACCGCACTGGGCATCGGCTGCGTGTACAGTGTGGCATCCTTCCTCATCCTGCGCGTGCTGGACAAGCCCCTGATCGGCCTGTTTCTGGACGCAGGCGAGACCGCCATTATGGCCAATGCGCAGGACTTCATCTTCTGGAACAGCGTGTTCTACATTCCGCTGGCGGTGCTTATCATCTACCGCTACACCATTCAGGGTCTGGGACACTCCGGCCTTGCCATGTTTGCCGGTGTGGCCGAGATGATCGCCCGCGCCATGGTGGGCTTCTGGTTCGTGCCGCTGTGGGGCTACTTTGCTGCCTGCATCGCAAACCCGGTGGCATGGTTCTTTGCCTGCTTCTTCCTGATCCCGGCCTATTTTGTGGTGTTCCGTAAACTGCAAAAGGAAAAGCAGCAGGAAGCCGCCGCAAAGGCGCAGTAAGGGTTCATAAAAAGTGCTTTTTCTTTTCGCCTTTTCATGCTATAATAACAAATAAATACGGCTTATGCCGTAATAGGGCAGGGTAGGGGCAACTCTGCACTGCCGGGGCAATGCCCGCAATTGCGGCGGGCGGGAAAATACAAAAAGAGAGGCGAATCGAGATGTTGGATATGATCAGATGCAGCACCGGCGGTGCGTACTATGCGCGCGGAGAGTGGGTGCCCGCAGACGGCAACGCGACCGCTGCACTGGCAGCAAAGGGCTTTGATGCCGCTGCCGTTGCCACGGCTAAGACCGGTACCATGGCCTACAGCATTATGCAGGCACACAACACCAGCGGCGATGCCGAGAACCTGAAGATCAAGTTTGATGCCATGGCAAGCCATGACATCACCTTTGTGGGCATTATCCAGACCGCCCGTGCTTCCGGGCTGGAAAAGTTCCCCATCCCTTATGTGCTCACCAACTGCCACAACAGCCTTTGCGCTGTGGGCGGCACCATCAACGAGGACGACCACCGCTTTGGCCTGTCCGCTGCCAAAAAGTACGGCGGCATCTTTGTGCCCCCGCACATGGCAGTTATCCACCAGTATATGCGCGAGCGCTTTGCCGGCTGCGGCAAAATGATTCTTGGCTCGGACTCCCACACCCGCTACGGCGCACTGGGCACCATGGCCATCGGTGAGGGTGGCGGCGAGCTGGCAAAGCAGCTGCTGGGCCGCACCTATGATGTTGCCCGCCCGGGCGTGGTGGCCATCTACCTGACCGGCAGTCTGCCGGCGGGCTGCGGCCCCCACGATGTAGCCATTGCCCTTGTGGGCAAGCTGTTCAAGAGCGGCTACGTCAAGAACAAGGTCATGGAGTTCGTGGGCCCCGGCATTGCCTCCCTGCGGCAGGATACCCGCAACGCCATTGATGCCATGACCACCGAGACCACCTGCCTGTCCTCCATCTGGGAGACGGACGAAGTCACCCAGCGTTTTCTGGCAGTGCACGGCCGTGCAGCAGACTACAAAAAGCTTGCACCGGCAGACCTTGCCTACTACGACGGCGTGGTGGAGGTGGATCTTTCTGCCATCCGTCCCATGATCGCCCTGCCCATGCACCCCTCCAACGCCTTTACCATCGAGGAACTGAACGCAAATCTGGAGGACATCCTCCACGCCTGTGAGCAGGACGTGCAGAAGCTGATCGGCCGCAAGGATGTGCAGCTGGATCTGTGCAGCAAGATCGAGAACGGCAAGCTGCGTGTGGATCAGGGCGTGATCGCAGGCTGCGCAGGCGGCCTGTACGACAGCATCTATGAGGCTGCTTCCATCCTCAAGGGTCATACCGGCGGCTGCGGCGACTACGCCCTGAGCGTTTACCCCGGCAGCCAGCCCATCATGATGGAACTGGTGCGCACCGGCGTCATCGGCGAGCTGATGGCCAGCGGCGCCACCATCCGCACCGCCTTCTGCGGCCCCTGCTTCGGCGCGGGCGATGTGCCCGCCAACGGCGCACTGTCCATCCGTCACACCACCCGCAACTTCCCCAGCCGCGAGGGCTCCAAGCCCGGCAGCGGCCAGCTGTCCGGTGTGGCACTGATGGATGCCCGCAGCATTGCAGCCACCACCGCAAACGGCGGCATCCTGACCCCCGCCACCGACATTGATTACGATCCCACCGTGCCGGAGTACCAGTACGATGCCTCCAGCTACGATACCCGCGTGTATCAGGGCTTTGGCAAGGGCGATTACGACGCCCTGCTCAAGTTCGGCCCCAACATCAAGGACTGGCCGGAGATCGCACCGCTGGGCGACAACCTGCTGCTGAAGGTGGCTTCTTATATCACCGACCCCGTCACCACCACCGACGAGCTGATCCCCTCCGGCGAGACCTCTTCTTACCGCTCGAATCCCTTGGGTCTGGCCGAGTTCACCCTCAGCCGCAAGGACCCGGAGTACGTGGGCCGCGCCAAGGCTGTGCAGGCCGAGGAGAACGCCCGCCGCGCCGGTGCAGGGGACGCCGCCCTGCTGGCTAAGGTGAACACCGTGCCCGGCTGTGAGCAGCTGAACTGGAACGATATCCAGATCGCTTCCACCATCTTTGCGGTCAAGCCCGGCGACGGCTCTGCCCGCGAGCAGGCCGCCAGCTGCCAGCGTGTGCTGGGTGCCGGTGCCAATATCGTTACCGAGTACGCCACCAAGCGTTACCGCTCCAACCTCATCAACTGGGGTATGCTGCCCCTGCAGCTGGCAGGTGCCACCCCCTTTGGTCTGGGGGACTATGTGCTCATCCCCAATGTGCGGGAAGCACTCAAGGGCGACCTGCAGAACATCAAGGCCTACGTTCTGGGCGATACCGTCAAGGAGTTTGAGCTGTACATGGCTCCGCTCACCACTGACGAGCGCCAGATTTTGGCTGACGGCTGCCTGATCAATTTCTATAAGCACTGAGGAAGTAACCCGCTATGTCCTGTGACCTGCATATCCATTCCACCTGCTCGGACGGTGCTGTGCCCATCGAGCGGCTGGCGTCCATCGCCGCCCGCACCGGACTGCACGCCATCGCCCTTTCGGACCACGACACCCTGCTCAGCGCCCAGTACGCCTATGCCCACACCGGGCAGGACGGGGTAGAGCTGATCCCTGCCGTGGAGTTGACCGGCTACGACTTTGAGCGCCAGCACCGGGTGCACCTGCTGTGCTACTACCCGGACGTGGACTGCCCGGCACTGCGGGAGCACTGCGCCATCATGAAGGAGCGCCGCAACGCCTGCGCTTTGCAGAGCGCAAAGGAACTGGAGCAGCTGTACCCGCAGTTTACCGCCGACCTTGCGTGGGAGACCACCAAGGACAGCGGGGTGCTGTTCAAAAGCGGGCTGATGCAGGCGCTGGAGCTGCTGGGCCTGACCGATGGCAGCATCTACGGCGAGACCTACCACAAGCTGTTTGGGTGGAACCCCCGGGGCATCGTGCTGCACTCGCCGGAGTATCTGCCGGTGCGGCAGGTGCTGGCTACCGCTAAAGCCAGCGGCGGCGCGGTGGTGTTTGCCCACCCCACGGTCTATAAAAGTATGCCCCTGCTGCGCGAACTGGCGGCAGAGGGCGAAGTGGATGGCATAGAGGTGTACCACCCCAGCAACAGTGCGGAGGACAGCGCCGAGTGCCTTGCTTTGTGCAAGCAGTACGGCCTTGTGGCCACTGCGGGCACGGACTTCCATGGCCGCAACCACAAGCATCCCCACCCCATCGGCACCTGCACCGCACCGGACGAAGCCGCAGCGCAGCTGTGCGCCATCGCCGAAAAACGTAAAAGAGAGAGGACGTAAAGACTATGAGCAAGGAATTTTCCTTCCCGAACAAGGGCACCTGCTCCAAGCAGACCAACTTTGTACTGAACGATGACCACACCATTGCATCCATCGAGGTCGTCGGCGGCTGCAACGGCAACCTGAAGGGCATCTGCCAGCTGCTTACCGGCATGAAGGCAGAGGACGCCATTGCCCGTCTGGACGGCACGCTGTGCGGCTTCCGCGGCACCAGCTGCCCGGACCAGATCGCCAAGAACCTGAAAAAGGCATTGGAAGAGATGAACTAAACCCACCAGAGAGCTGCTGCACAGAACCTTGTGCGGCGGCTCTCTTTTTGTCACAATTTGTACGCATTTCCAGCAAATAAGGGCGGATGTAAAAAATCTATACACCGGGCAAAGTTTGTTTGTTGTTCAAGTTCACTTTGCGGGGTATACTGTTGCCATAGAGAACAGCACGATGAAGGCTGTGAAAAGATATTTTTGAAGCAGGGAGGCTTTTTTATGTACTATTCCAGTGGCAACTACGAAGCTTTTGCAACCCCCAAAAAGCCGGAGGGTGTGGATCATAAATCCGCTTATATCATCGGTTCCGGTCTGGCAGCTCTGACCGCTGCCTGCTATCTGGTGCGCGATGGTCAGATGAAGGGCGAGCACGTCCATGTGTTTGAAAAGAACGCACTGGCCGGCGGTGCCTGCGATGGCTACAAGTACGATATCGGCTATGTGATGCGCGGCGGCCGCGAGATGGACAACCATTTTGAGGTCATGTGGGACCTGCTGCACTCCATCCCGTCTCTGGAGACCGAGGGTGCCAGCGTGCTGGACGAGTATTACTGGCTGAACAAGGAGGACCCCAACTTCTCCCTGTGCCGTGCCACCGTCAACCGCGGCGAGGATGCCCACACCGATGGCAAGTTCGGCCTGTCCGATAAGGGTGCCATGGAGATCATGAAGCTGTTCTTCACCCCGGACGAGCAGCTGCAGGATAAGAAGATCACCGATTTCTTCGATGACGAGGTGCTCAACACCAACTTCTGGATGTACTGGCGCACCATGTTCGCCTTCGAGAACTGGCACAGCGCTCTGGAGATGAAGCTGTACCTCAAGCGCTATATCCACCACATCGGCGGTCTGCCGGACTTTACCGCCCTGCGCTTTACCCGCTATAACCAGTACGAGTCCATCATCCTGCCCATGGTGCATTATCTGGAAAGCTTTGGCGTGCAGTTCCACTACAACACCAAGGTCACGGATGTGAAGTTCGATATCCAGAAAGGCCGCAAGCTGGCAAGCTCCGTCACCGTGGAGCATGAGGGCGAGACTTCCAACATCGACCTGACCGAGAACGATCTGCTGTTCATCACCAACGGCGGCTGCGTGGAAAGCTGCACCGTGGGTGCACAGGATAAGGCCACCGGCTTCGACCCCACCATCCAGCCCGGCAACGGCTGGGATCTGTGGAAGAAGATCGCCGCACAGGATCCCTCTTTCGGTCACCCGGAGAAGTTCTGCTCTGAGCCGGAGCTGAGCAACTGGGAAAGCGCCACCATCACCACACTGGACGACAAGATCCCCCAGTATATCCGCAAGATCTGCAAGCGCGACCCCTTCAGCGGCCACACCGTCACCGGCGGCATCGTCACCGTCAAGGACTCCAGCTGGCTGCTCAGCTGGACGCTGAACCGTCAGCAGCAGTTCAAGGATCAGCCCAAGAACCAGCTGTGCGTATGGGTGTACGGCCTGTTCAGCGATAAGCCCGGCGATTACGTCAAGAAGCCCATGCGCGAGTGCACCGGCCGCGAGATCTGCATGGAGTGGCTGTACCACATCGGTGTGCCCGAGGATCAGATCGCTGAGCTGGCAGAGCACAGCGCCAACACCGTGCCTGTGATGATGCCCTATATCGACGCCTTCTTCATGCCCCGTGCTATGGGCGATCGTCCCGATGTTGTGCCCGAGGGTGCTGTGAACTTTGCCTTCCTGGGCCAGTTTGCCGAGACCGCCCGCGACACCATCTTTACCACCGAGTACTCCATGCGCACCGGTATGGAAGCCGTGTACACCCTGCTGAACATCGACCGCGGCGTGCCCGAGGTCTGGGGCAGCACCTACGATGTGCGCGCTTTGATCGATGCTACCGTAAAGCTGCGCGACGGCAAAAAGATCACCGACATGGATCTGCCGCTGATCCCGCGTCTGGCTTTGAAGGAAGCTTTGAAGAAAATCGAGGGCACCGACCTTGAGAAGTTCCTCAAGGAGTATAACGCCATCTGATATTTCCCTCTCCTCCGATAGACCCGGCAACGGGTCAACATCCCCCTTAAAAGGACCTCCCCGCTGCTCTGCGACAGGGCACGGGGAGGTCTTTTTTGTATAGGATTTGTGCAAAAATGGTACAATGTATGTCAAAATAAAGCGGAACGTGAAAATTATTTGTGCCAAAAGAATGATTTTGGCTTGTCTGCGGCGGCGTTCTGTGCTATGCTAGAGCTATTGAAAGGGCAGGAGGGAAGAGCCTGCCCCAAATGCGATACGCCAAAAATAAAAGGAGGTCGTTTTCCTGTGAAACAACTTATTTCCCGTCGCAGCTTTTTAAAGGCTGCTGGTGTGACCGCTGCCGCTGCATCCATGGCCATCGGTGCGCCTGCCGCATCGGCCTGCTGGTTTGGTGATAAGTCTGACGTCACCATCCTGTACACCAACGATGTCCATACCTACATCGACAAGCAGAGCCCTAAGCTGACCTACGCTGCCATTGCCGACCTGAAGCAGAGCTATCAGAACGCCGGCAAGGATGTGCTGCTGGTGGACGCAGGCGACCATGTGCAGGGCACTGCCTACGGCTCCATGGACGAGGGCGCCTCCATCATCAAGCTGATGAACGCTGCCGGTTACGATGTTGCCACCCCCGGCAACCACGAGTTCGACTACGGCATGGACCGCGCCAAGGCCATCATGAAGGAAGCGGACTTCCCGTACCTGTCCTGTAACTGGGTAGACCTGCGCACCACGCTGCGGGTGCTACCTTCCGTCAAGGTGTTCGTGCGCGGCGGCAGACGCATTGCCTTTGTGGGCGTGACCACCCCCGAGACCTTTACCAAGTCCACCCCGGCCTACTTTATGGACAAGGCACAGCGCAAGTACATCTACGATATTCAGGGCGGCGAGGACGGCAAAAAGCTCTACGATGCCGTGCAGAAGGCCATTGACAAGGCAAAGCTTTTGGCAGACGTGGTCATCGGTCTGGGCCATCTGGGCGTAGACCCCTCTTCCTCTCCGTGGACCAGTGAGGAAGTCATTGCCCACACCAGCGGCTTCGATGCCTTTATCGATGGCCACTCCCATACCGTAATGGAGAACAAGCAGGTGCAGGATGCTTCCGGCAAGGCTGTCACCCTGACCCAGACCGGCTCTTATTTTGCCAACGTTGGCGAGATGACCATTGCTGCGGACGGCACCATCACCACCAAGCTCATCCCCACCCACGAGGGCATGGATTCCACGATTGCCGCCATGCAGACCGGCTGGGTGAATACCGTGGACGATATGCTGGGCGAGAAGATCGCTGTGGGCGATAGCGATTTCTACGTCACCGACCCCGCCACCGGCAAGCGCCGCATCCGCTCTGCCGAGACCAACCTCGGCGACTTTGTGGCCGATGGCATCTACGCCTACTTCAACGAGGTGGAAAAGCTGCACTGTGATCTGGCCATCATGAATGGCGGCGGCATCCGCGCCGACGTGCCCGCAGGCGACTGGACCTTCAAGACCTGCAAGCAGGTCAGCCCCTTTGGCAACGTGGCCTGCCTGATGTCGGTCACCGGCAAGCAGATCCAGGACGCACTGGAGTTTGCAGCCCGCTTTGCAGGCGAGGGCGGCAAGGAGAACGGCGGCTTCCTGCAGGTGGCCGGTGCTACCTACGAGATCCACACCGATATCCCCAACACCGTGCAGACCGACGAGAAGAACGTTTGGATCGGCAGCGCCACCGGCACCCCGCGCGTGCAGAACGTGAAGATCTACGATAAGGCTTCCGGCAGCTATCTGCCGCTGGACCCGGGCGCTACCTACGCACTGGCCGGCATGAACTACACCCTGCGCAATCTGGGCGACGGTTTTGCCATGTTTGACGGCGCAGAGCTGATCAAGGACTATGTGTCCGAGGATTATCTGGTGATGGCTACCTACGCTATGGCCTTTGACGGCGCAGATGCTGCGGGTCTGCCGCATCTGTCCAGCGCCAACAGCCCGCTGGCCGCTTACCCCGGCTACCTGCTCAACTACGAGCAGCCCTACGGCGCAGGCCGCATTACCATTCTGTAAAAGAAAGCTCTTTATTAAGGCAAAATCAACGGTATAGCAAAAAACCGGGCAGTCTGCGGGCTGCCCGGTTTTTTTGTGTGTGCAGGGAAACTCCCTCAGTCAAAGCCTTACGGCTTTGCCAGCTCCCTCTGGGAGGGAGCCTCTGGCGAAACCGGAAGCTTTGCGTTCGAACCGGGAACTTTTCCGCCATGCCAAGGGCCCCATCCCCGAGGGGGCTGTCTGCGCAGCAGACTGGGGGAGTTTCCCCGGCAAGGGTGACTCTCCATCTTGAGGAATGAACTTTTAAGCATAGATACGTTTCTTTTTGCCACTCTTCAAAAATCCAAAGTGGTAATAGAGTTATGACTCTTCAAGTTTTGAAGAGTCACGGCCTTACGGCTGCAGTTTGGAATCATACAAACAGAAAAGCCACCTGAGTTTTCTCAGATGGCTTTATTCTGGTTGGGGATGAGAGAATCGAACTCCCACAAGTAGAGTCAGAGTCTACCGCACTACCACTATGCAAATCCCCAATATTCTGTTGTGTTTTGCGGGGTGAGCCGCTCGACGTGTGCTATTATACGGGAAAAGCCCGGAGTTGTCAAGCATATTTTTGAAAAAAGTTGTACTTTTTTGGAAAATGCCGCAGCAGCGCCGGATAATTTGCGTCGGAGTGCTGCCACGCTTCGGCAGGTTCTGCGCAACGCACCGCCTATACTGGAAGGTACAAAACCTTGCAAAGTACCAGAAGGAGGATGCCTATGCCGGAACGAACCACACAAAATGCCCAGACCCTGCTTTCACCCCGCGTCCCGCGGGACACCGAGCACGAGCGCTATCACCCGGAACTGGAAGAGGAACTGAAGGAATGTCTGTTCTGTTTAAAGCGCAACGAGATGATGTTTGACATGGAGGTGGACACTGACCTCATCGAGCAGCGCATCTACGAGCGGCAGGCGCTGCTGTGCCGTTACCGGTACTTACTGGCACGCGCCCGGGAGCTGGGGCTGCATACGGTGCTTACCCGTTACCAGCCCATGGGCGAGTGAAAACGGTCAGCGAAAAAATCTTGACAAAAGGCGCGCTGCGTGATATCCTATTACAAGATAAAAGCGTACCGGAACTATGTCCGGCGCGATAAATTTTTGAGAGTTAGAGAGGTTTCTATCATGGAGCGTATCAAGACTATTGCTACTCGTGACCTGACCAAGAGCGTTAAGACCGGTGGCTGCGGCGAGTGCCAGACTTCCTGCCAGTCCGCCTGCAAGACCTCCTGCGGCGTGGCTAACCAGCAGTGCGAGAACAGCAACAAGTAATTTTTGCAAACCTTATGCCGCCTTTGCCGGGCGGCATTTTTTTGTGTAATCTGGAATGGAGTGTAAAATGGTACATCAGTATCAATTAAACGGTTATAACATCGTGCTGGACACCTGCAGCGGCTCGGTGCACGTTGTGGACGAGGTGGCCTACGATGTCATCGCTATGTACCCGGAGCATACCGCAGACGAGATCGTTGCCGCCATGCTGGCAAAGTACGGCAGCCGCCCGGACGTGACCGATGAGGATCTGCGCCAGTGCATCGACGATGTGACCAGCCTGAAGGAAAACGGCAAGCTGTGGAGCCCGGATGTCTATAAGGACATGGCCTTTGACTTCAAGAACCGCAATACTGTGGTAAAGGCTTTGTGCCTGCACGTTGCCCACAGCTGCAACCTGAGCTGCTCTTACTGCTTTGCTTCGCAGGGGCGCTACCACGGCGACCGCGCCCTGATGAGCTTTGAGGTGGGCAAGCGCGCCATGGACTTCCTCATCGAGAACAGCGGCACCCGCCGCAATCTGGAAGTGGACTTCTTTGGCGGCGAGCCGCTGATGAACTTTGATATGGTCAAAAAGCTGGTGGCCTACTGCCGCGAGCAGGAAAAGATCCATAACAAGAACTTCCGCTTTACCATGACCACCAACGGTGTGCTGATCGATGATGACGTCATCGACTTCTGCAACAAGGAGTGCCATAACGTGGTGTTGAGTCTGGACGGCCGCAAAGAGGTCAACGACCGTTTCCGCGTGGACTGCGCAGGCAACGGCAGCTACGACCGCATCGTGCCCAAGTTCCAGGAGTTCGTCAAGAAGCGCGGCGATAAGAACTACTATATGCGCGGCACCTATACCCACTTTAACACCGACTTCACCAACGATATCTTCCACATGGCAGACCTTGGCTTTACCGAGCTGAGCATGGAGCCGGTGGTCTGCGACCCCAGCGACCCCAGCGCCCTGACCGAGGCGGATCTGCCTATCCTGAAGGAGCAGTACGAGATCCTTGCCAAGGAGATGATCAAGCGCGACCGCGAGGGCAGAGGTTTTACCTTCTACCACTACATGATCGACCTGACCGGCGGTCCCTGCATCTATAAGCGTATCTCCGGCTGCGGCTCCGGCACCGAGTACATGGCCGTTACCCCCTGGGGCGATCTGTACCCCTGCCACCAGTTCGTGGGTGACCCCAAGTACCTGCTGGGCGATATCTGGAAGGGCGTTACCAACACCGCCGTGCGGGATGAGTTCAAGCACTGCAACGCCTACGCCCGCAAGGAGTGTCAGGACTGCTGGGCAAAGCTGTACTGCTCCGGCGGCTGCGCTGCCAACTCCTACCATGCCACCGGCAGCATTACCGGCGTGTACGAGTACGGCTGCGAGCTGTTCAAAAAGCGCATGGAGTGCGCCATCATGATCAAGGTCGCCGAGAATCAGGAACTGGCTGCCAAGGGCATCGAGGTTCCCATTGAGCTGGGCTCCACCTGCAATGCCTGCGCCGACGGCGAAGCCTGCGAATGAGCATGACCACCCCCATCGTGGATTTTGTGCGCAGCTATGCACAGTCCGGCACCGCCCGGCTGCATATGCCCGGGCACAAGGGACAGAGCCTACTGGGCTTTGAGCCGCTGGATATCACTGAAATCTGCGGCGCAGACGAGCTTTACGCGCCGGAGGGCATTATTGCCGAAAGCGAAGCCAACGCCACCCGGCTGTTTGGTACGGCGCACAGCTATTACAGCACCGAGGGCTCGTCCCAGTGCATCCGCGCCATGCTGTTTCTGGCGCTGCAAAGCGCACCGCAAAACGGCAAGCGCCCGGTACTGCTGGCCGCCCGCAACGCCCACAAGGCGCTGCTGTATGCGGCGGCGCTGCTGGATTTTGACATCCGCTGGCTCTGGCCGTCTGCGCAGGCAGAGGGCGCACTGTGCAGCTGCCCCGTCACAGCCGAAGCGCTGAGCGGGGCTTTGCACGCGCTGGCGCAGCAGGGGATAGAGCCCTTTGGCGTGTACGTCACCAGCCCGGATTATCTGGGCGGGGTGCAGGATATCCCGGCGCTGGCGGCGGTCTGCCGGGCGCAGGGCGTGCCTTTGCTTGTGGATAACGCCCACGGCGCTTACCTGCGCTTTCTGCCGCAGAACTGCCACCCCATCGCGCAGGGCGCGGCCATGTGCTGCGACTCTGCCCACAAGACCCTGCCGGTGGTCACCGGCGGCGCGTATCTGCATCTGGCGCACGATGCCCCCGTGCAGGACGAAGCCGCCGTGCGGGGTGCGCTGGCGCTGTTCGGCTCTACCAGCCCCTCTTACCTCATTTTGCAGTCGCTGGATGCCTGCAACGCGGTGCTGGCAGGGGACTACCCCCAGCGGCTGGCACAGTGCTGCGCCGTGCTGGAAAGTCTGCGCCGCAGCCTGAATAAGGCCGCAGCGGCGCGGCAGTGCCCGATGCCGCTGGCAGTTGCCGGGGCACAGCAGGAGCCGATGAAGCTCACGCTGGACGCCGCCGCCCTTGGCTGCACCGGCACAGCGCTGGCGGAATCCTTGCGCCGCGCACAGATGGAATGCGAGTACGCCGACCCCCGCTATGTGGTGCTGATGTTCACCCCGGAGAACCCGCCGCAGGACTACACGCGCCTGCAAACCGCGCTGGAGCAGCTTCTGGCTGCGGTGCCCGCCGGGCTGCCCCGCCCCGGGAACCGGGCAGGGGAATTTGCCGCCTTGCAGCAGCAGGCGGTGCAGCGCTGCACCATCCGGCAGGCGGTGCTGGGCGCACAGGTGCGCATCCCGGTGCACAAGGCGCTGGGGCGGGTGTGCGCGATGCCTACGGTGTCCTGCCCGCCCGCCATCCCTGTGGCGGTCAGCGGCGAGGAGATCACCCCGGCGGCTATTGCCCTGATGCAGCGCTACGGCATTGAGGAACTCTCGGTGCTGCGATAAAGATTCTATAAGAAGAGAACCCGGAAGGTCTGCGGACCTTCCGGGTTCTCTATATTTATTCTTAAATATCCGTCCGGGGTGTGGCGCACATCTCCCAGAAGTGAAGCTCGTGCTCCGAGCAGGCGCGGAAGATCGCGCGGCAGCGGGCGGCGCGATCCGGCGAAAGGCCGGTGCAGGCGGCTTCGGCGCGTTCTGCCCATGTGCGGCAGGCGGCGTCGTAGCCGGGGCTGGCGTAGTCCAGCACCAGCGCGCCGTAGTAGGTATCCTTTACGGCGGGGGAGCGCTTCAAAAGCTTCTGGAACAGCCAGCCATAGCTCAGCATACATGGCAGGCAGGCCATCAGGCACTCGGCTTCGCCCTCGCCGTTGCGGGCGGCGTCGATCATGCAGTCCAGATAAGCGCGGTTCTCCGGCCGCAGGGGCAGGGACTGGATATCGGCTTCCCGCAGGCCGTACTGCTCCAGATACCGCAGCCGGGTCAGATCCTCGTTCTCCTGCACGAAGGACAGCAGGGAATAGTAAGTGCGCATAGCCGCCATGGTGGTGGCCTTGGTCATGCCCCACGCAAAAATTTTGGCGTACTCCCGCAGATACAGGCTGTCCTCCACAAGGTAGCTTTTAAAGCAGTCCTCGCTCAGGGTGCCGTTTTCCATCTTTTGCAGAAACTCGGTCTGTAAGCACTGTTCCCACACGGGCAGGTCGGCCTGCACCAGCGCCGAAACAAAGGGCAGGTCAGTCACGGACAAAATCTCCCTTCAGGTTGAAGGTGTGATCCATCGGCCCGGAACCGTGCCCTAAGTCCAGCATGGCAGACAGACAGCCGGAAATGTAGGCCTTGGCGCGCTCCACGGCAGTGTCGAGGTCGTACCCCTTGGCAAGATTGGAAGCGATGGCACTGGACAGGGTACAGCCGGTGCCGTGGGTGTTGGGGTTTGCGATGCGCTTGCCCTTGAACCACTTGCCGGTGCCGTTGCGCCACAAAAGGTCATCGGCATCGTTGATCTGATGACCACCCTTGCACAGCACGGCACAGCCGTAACGCTGGCTGATGGTGCGGGCAGCGGCTTCCATGTCGGCGGCGTTGGCAATGGTCATGCCGGACAGGATCTCGGCCTCCGGGATATTGGGGGTAAGCACCTCAGCCAGCGGCAGCAGCTTTTCGGTCAGCGCCTGCACGGCATCGTCCTGCAGCAGCTTTGCACCGGAGGTGGCCACCATCACGGGGTCCACCACGATATGCTTTGCGCCGTAGAAGTGCAGCCGCTCGGCGATGGTGTCGATGAGCGGGGCAGAGGATACCATGCCGATCTTCACCGCGTCCGGGCAGATGTCGGTGAACACAGCGTCAAGCTGCTGCGCCAGAAACTGCGGCGTGGTGTCAAAAATGGCGCTCACACCGGTGGTGTTCTGTGCTGTCAGGGCGGTAATGGCACTCATGGCAAACACGCCGTTGGCAGTCATGGTCTTGATATCGGCCTGAATTCCGGCGCCGCCGCTGGAATCACTGCCGGCAATGGTCAATGCAGTTTTCATGGATAAAATGCTCCTTTGCAGCAAAAATGCGGATATGCCCGCAAAGACATATCCGCAGATAAAAGCGCTATCTCCCTACGTTGGCATGATCCAAATCAGGTCACAGGTCAGGGCAATACAGCCCACTCTCAGCCCGCTTTGCGCGGGCTCCCTTTTTATAATAAAAAGCATACCACAATCGGGGGAAAGATGCAAGAAAAACAGGCGGCGCAAAATGCACCGCTTACTCGCCCAGCGCGGTGCGGATGTTGTCCAGCACCTTTTTGCTCAGCAGCACAAAGGCCTGCTTGGTGCGGCCTGCGGACACATTGGCGCAGCGCACGTTTTCCCGGGCAAAGAAGTCCTTGGCCACAGGGCCGGCGGCAGCGCGTGTATCACAGAAGAAATGGGTGCCAGGCAGATCGAGCCACTTTTCCAGCGCAGCGGAGTCAAAGCCGGGACCAATGGAGGTGTTGAACAGCACCTTGCCTGCACCCAGCTGGGCAAACTCGTTTTCGCCCAGCAGCAGCACGTTCTTGTTCAGGCAGGTGAACACAACCTCGCTGTCCGCCAGCAGCTGGGGCAGGGGCTTGAAGGTCATACCGGCAGCTTCAGCGTCCGGCTTTGCGCTGCGGGCAAAGTAGCTGATCTCTGCGCCCATAAATTGCAGCGCATCGGCGATCATCCGGCCGGAAACGCCCAGCCCTACGATGCCCACCTTCAGGCCGGTGATCTCCACCGGCTCGTCCCGCAGCATGGGCATCCCAAAACCGTGCAGCAGGCCGGTCAGCTCGTGCAGAACGTACTCCACAACGCCGCGGTCGCCGTAGTCCCGGATGCCCAGCACCTGGATGCCCCGGGTGCGTGCGTAGGCGATATCCACATTGGCGCTCTCCTCAGAGTACAAACTGCAGCACATCCCGATATAGCGGATGTTGGGGCACTGCGCAATGACCTCCCTGCCCATGCGGGAGGTGTAGCTCAGCAGCACAGCGTCGGCGTCCCCGATGCGGCGCACCATCTCGGCATCACTGCCGGGCACGTCCCGGTACAGCACTACCTGCTTGGCATAGTGGTGCAGCTCCTCCTCGGCAGAGGGGATCAGGCTGACCGGCTCAATGGCAACAAGCTTTTCAAACATGACGGACTCCTCCTTATATTAGTAGAAGCAGACGGGCGAGGCCAGATTGCGCAGCAGGGAGACGGCGCTCCAGCCCGCAATGGCGCTGGTGGAGGAGCAGATATCCACCACAGCCTTCACGCCCTCGATCTCGGCGGTGATGCAGTGGTCGTCGCCCACCCAGCCGGGCACGGAGTGCATGGTCACACCGGTGATCTCGGGGCCGGTAGTAGCCAGAGAGGTAGCCACAGCCACGTTCACCCGGCGGGGGAAGGTAGCAATGGCCTGCTTTGCGTTGCCGGTGAACACGGTGGTCTTTTCGGTGTCGGTCAGCAGATGCTCTGCCCACACCGGCGTGTTGCGGAAGCCCTTTGCACCGGTATGGGTCTCGATGCCGGCAGTCTCCGGCAGACCCTGCGCCTGTGCCATCAGGGTGACCGTCTGCAGCACATCAAAGCCGCCGATAGCGCCGCTGGCCAGATGCACCTTGGCGCCGCCCTCCACGGCGGCTGCTTTGACTTGTGCGTAGAAATCCAGATCCGCAAAGGCACCGATGGACAGAATGACCAGATTGACGCCCCGCTTCAGCACCGGAATGGCCATGGCGCGCACCGACTCCACCGAAGCAGCCTCCACGATGTACTCCGGCTCAAGCGCCAGCAGCGCATCCACATCCTCGCAGACAGCGCAGCCAACGTTGGCAGCAGTCTTTTCAGCCGAGGTGCGGGTGCGGCTGGTCACGCCCACCAGTTCGTAATCCGGCAGCAGACCCTTCTTCCACGCGTCGGCCACAATGTTGCCCAGAAAGCCGCAGCCCACAATACCCAATTTTGTTTTCATATCCGTATCCTAAACTCCTTTTTTCTGCCTGTGGCAGCATATTCAAAACCAGTATACCATACCGGGCACAAAAAGGGAAATGATGTTTGCAGCAGCTTATGGAAATCAATTTTTGCAGTTTGCCACGAAGCAAAAGCCTTCACCCCTTGGGGGGAAGGTGGCTGCGAACGCAGTGAGCAGACGGATGAGGGGTAACTACGCAACAGCGCCCTCATCAGTCACCTGCGGTGACAGCTTCCCCCGACCGGGGGAAGCCTTTAAAGGAAAATATGCTCTCAGAAAGAGGACATAAAAAGTTAACAAAATAAATTACAAAAAAATTACAAAACCCTATTGCAAAATGGTTTCAAAAGAGTTACAATATGGTTACAGCAAGGGCAAAGCCCCAAGGCTGTGTGTGAAATCTTTTTCTTCTTGTTTTTGGGATACTGGGCGCGGATCCTCCTCCTCCGGCTGTTCTCCTTCACAGCTATGATCCATGCGCCGCACAGGCAGTGTCCCGCTTCGTGTGCAAAAGGGCTCGTCCGGTGATTCGGACGAGCTTTTTTGCGTTCTGCAAGCCTTGTTTTGCCCGCAAAAGTGATACTTCAAAAATCAAAGTATGACCAATGCCCGAAAACGCTTGGCAATTTGTCTGTTTTTCCGCAAAGGACAATTATAAAGTTTGGCGCGGCAGGGGTTTGTATTCTTGCGGGCTTTGTGGTAAAGTATATACAATCAATTTATAGGCAGCAAACATGAATGATTTTGATGCTGATCTTTATCGGATGCGTTAAGAGAAAAGGAGTTTGATTATGGCTTATTTCTACGAAGAACCCTCCCGCACCTTTGGCGAGTACCTGCTGGTCCCCGGCTATTCCTCTGCGGAGAATGTGCCCACGGCGGTCAGCCTGAAGACCCCGCTGGTCAAGTACCGCAAGGGACAGGAGGAGTGCCCGCTGCAGATGAATATCCCCATGATCAGCGCCATCATGCAGTCGGTCTCCGGCGATAAGCTGGCCATTGCACTGGCTCGTCAGGGCGGCGTTTCCTTTATCTATGGTTCTCAGAGCATCGAGAACGAGGCCGCCATGGTGCGCCGCGTCAAGAGTTTCAAGGCCGGTTATGTGGTGTCCGATTCCAACCTGGCTCCCACTGCCACCCTGCATGATGTGCTGGAGCTGAAGGCACGCACCGGCCACTCCACCATCGCTATCACTGCTGACGGCACTCCCAATGGCAAGCTGCTGGGCATCGTGGCCTCCCGCGATTACCGCGTCAACCACACCCCGGACGACGCCTGCGTCACCACCTTTATGACTCCCATTGAAAAGCTGGTCACCGCTCCGGCCAACACCTCCCTGCACGATTGCAACAACATCATCTGGGACAACAAGATCAACACCCTGCCGCTGGTGGACGCCGAGGGCAATCTGGTGTATATGGTATTCCGCAAGGACTACGACTCCCACAAGGCCAACGTCAACGAGCTGCTGGATAAGAACAAGAGCTACGTTGTGGGTGCCGGCATCAATACCCGCGACTACGCCCAGCGTGTGCCCGCACTGGTAGAGGCCGGTGTGGATGTGCTGTGCATCGACTCCTCTGAGGGCTACTCCGAGTGGCAGAGCCGCACCATCGGCTGGATCCGCGAGCACTACGGCGACACCGTTAAGGTGGGTGCCGGCAACGTGGTGGACGCCGAGGGCTTCCGCTTCCTCGCTGAGGCTGGTGCAGACTTCGTGAAGATCGGTATCGGCGGCGGCTCCATCTGCATCACCCGCGAGACCAAGGGAATCGGTCGCGGTCAGGCTACCGCTGTCATCGAGGTGGCCAAGGCACGTGACGAGTACTACAAGGAGACCGGCATCTATGTGCCCATCTGCTCCGACGGCGGCATCGTCCACGACTACCACATCACCCTCGCACTGGCTATGGGTGCAGACTTTGTGATGCTGGGCCGCTACTTTGCCCGCTTTGACGAGAGCCCCACGAACAAGGTGCGCATCAACGGCCAGTATATGAAGGAGTACTGGGGCGAAGGCTCCAACCGTGCCCGCAACTGGCAGCGCTACGATCTGGGCGGCTCCACCAAGCTGAGCTTTGAGGAGGGCGTGGACAGCTATGTGCCCTACGCAGGCCCTCTGGCGGACGGCGTGCAGACCACCCTGTACAAGGTAAAGAGCACCATGTGCAACTGCGGCGCTCTGTCCATCCCCGAGCTGCAGCAGAAGGCCAAGCTGACTGTTGTCTCCTCCACCTCCATCGTGGAGGGCGGCAGCCACGACGTTGTGCTGAAGAACGCTACACCCAGCATCATGAACGGCTAAGCCTATCCTGAAGAGAACCTATTTGTTATAAGAGCAGAGACCGCTGCACAGCGTTTGTGCGGCGGTCTTTTTCTATGTTGTGAAAATAGCTGTCGGAAACATCCGCAAGCATTTCTGACACGGGAAGCCGCGGCCTGTGTGTACAGCACTCCCTTTTTACGCGAAAATACTTGCACCGGCAGGGAAATCGTGCTATCATGATAGAAACGCTCTGTCATGACAGGGCAGAGGATCCCCCTGCCGGGCAAGTGGCAGGCGGCGCGCAGCAGGGAAGAGCTGACGCCGGGTATAGATAGAGAGGAAAACATTCATGAACGAGATCAAGGTTGAGCCTTATATCCCCGATGAGGACTACGATAACCCCGCGATGGTGGTGGATTTTTATGAGTTCACCATGGCAAACTGCCTGTTCCTGCATGGCTTTAAGGATACCACGCTGGTGTTTGATATGTTCTTCCGCAAAAACCCGGATAATCAGGGCTATTCCATCAGCGCAGGCCAGCGCAAGCTGACCCGCTTTCTGCTGAACTATCACTTCAACGAGCAGGATATCCACTGGCTGCGCACCAAGGGCATGAGCGAGGAGTTCTGCGAGTATCTGCGCACCTATCAGTGGAAGGGCGATATGTATGCTCTGCCCGAGGGCACGGTCTGCTATCCGCATGTCCAGATGGTGCGCATCGAGTGTGATCTGGTGGGCGCGATCTTGATCGAGACCTATCTGCTGCAGACCATGAACTTCCACAGCTTGATCGCGACCAAGGCGACTCGTGTGACCGGTCTGAACACCCACACGCCCCGCAGCGTCATGGAGTTCGGCACGCGCCGCGCACAGGGCGAGAGCGCGGGCAATGATGGCGCGTATGCAGCCGTTCTGGGCGGCTGTGTCGGCACGGCCAACTGTCTGGCAGAGATGAAGTTCGGCTCGGACGTCAAAGCCGTTGGCACGGTGGCGCACAGCTTCATCGAGTTCTTCCCGACCGAATTTGATGCGTTCAAGGCCTTTGCAGATACCTATCCGGATTCGGTCAGCCTGTTGCTGGATACCTATAACATCATGGAGAGCGGTCTGCCCAACCTCATCAAGCTGGACGACTACCTGATCGAAAAGTACCCCAACGATCCCAACCGCCGCGTCAAGAGCGCCCGCATTGACTCCGGCGACCTTGCCCGCGGTTCCAAGCGTCTGCGCAAGGCGCTGGATGCCGCCGGAAAGCCCTATATCAAGCTGGTGGCGTCCAACGGTCTGGACGAGAAGAAGATCGCCAACATGGAGCTGTATGAGCACGCTCATTTTGACTCCTACGGCGTCGGTGAAAACCTTATCACTTCCGCTTCGGACCCTGTGTTTGGCGGCGTGTACAAGCTGGTCGCCGTCAAGCGCCCGGATGGGACCTATCAGCCGAAGATGAAGTGTTCGGATTCGGCCAGCAAGGCTATCATCCCCGGCAAGAAGATGCCGTGGCGTCTCTACGATGAGAACGGTCAGGCTCAGTGCGACCTGATCGCAATGGACGGCGAGGAGATCGAGGCCGGAAAGCCTGTTACGATGGTCAATCTGGATTCGGATGCCATCGAGCGCACCGTGACCATCACCCCCACCAAGGTCAAGAAGCTGCTGGTCCCGCACATTCTGAACGGTGAACTGGCCATTGAGCTGCCCTCTGTGGCGGAGAAGAAGGCCTATATCGCAAAGCAGCTGACCGAGGAGACTTGGGAGAGCGAGCTGCGCATCGAGTGCCCGCACAAGCACTATGTCAACATGACTCCTGCTGTGGCGGAGTGCCGTTCCCGGATGTATGCAGAGCTGCACGGCGGGAAAGTGTAAGCTTGACAAAACTGCGTTTCTATTGTATGATATGAACTGCCGCTTGTAGGTGCTGCGGGCGGCAGTTCTTTAGATGCCGCTGTGGTGAAATTGGCAGACACGAGGGACTTAAAATCCCTTTCTGGAGACAGAGTACGGGTTCGACCCCCGTCGGCGGCATGATGAAGCTCATGATTGTACGTTGATTCGTATGATTGTGAGCTTTTTGTTTTATGTAGACGTGAGACGCAATCCCATTCGGGCGAGAGGGATTTTTTGCAGAAAAAGGAGGAATCCCTTTCTATGAGGAAGCGTCAGTTACAGGCTGTTTCTGCTACGCCACCCACGATTCAAAAAGCATTTGAACAGTTCCAGAAGCAAAACGAAGTGAAGAATCTTGCTCAAGGGACGATTGACTTTTATTCAGCCAAATCAAAGACATTCTTTCTGTTCTTAGAAGATACCGACCAGTGTATTGATATCATTACAGAAGAGGATGTAGAGGATTATATTCTCTATTTCAAGGCGAAGGGCACAGTCAGCGATACGACCATTAACACCAATCTGCGTATGGTCAGAGCGTTTTTATATTGGTGCATGGAGCGGCGCTATATGGAACGTTTTCCCATCAAGATGATACGAGCAGACGAACCAGTGAAGGAACCCTATACAGCGGATGAATTAGAACGACTTCTAAAAAAGCCGAATACCAAGAAATGCTCTTTTGCGGAATATCGAAACTGGGTCATCGTCAATTTTCTGCTGGGGACAGGATGCCGTGCTTCGACTCTCATCAATCTGCATATCGAAGATGTTGACCTATCCGCCGGGACAGTATATTTTCGCCACATGAAAGCCCGTAACAGGCAGACCGTACCGTTGACAAAGCGGCTGGTTAAGATACTGGACGAATACTTGGGCTATCGAAATGGCGTATCATCTGACCCGTTGTTCGTCTCTGAGTATGGTGGAGCACTTTCACTTAGTACCTTGGAAAATGCGCTATGGTCATACAACCACAAAAGGGGGGTCAGCAAAACATCTCTTCACCTATTTCGACATACCTATGCAAAGCTATATATTCAGGCTGGCGGTGACCCGTTTCGGCTTCAAAAGCTTTTGGGACACTCCGACCTTTCTATGACACGGAAGTATGCCGCACTGTATGCGGACGATTTGAAGGCCAACTATGATGCCCTGAATCCATTAGAACAGATGATGCAGAACGACCGACAGCGTGATGAAATTAAGATAAAGATGAAAAGGTGATTCTAAAAGCGTACTTTGAAAATATTTATCCATATCGCGCAACATTTATACATATTAATTCATCATTTCTCCGGACTGTCTACCGGATATGTTCGAAAATTATTGACGGTGTACCGTTGCTTTGATGCGATTTTCTGTTTTGCATTTCACCGGTAATTCATCAATCTATATATCAAAAAGTATCGTATTTACGTTGCTTATATCAAACCAACCCAACAATAAAGCCCCTACCCGTAAAAAGGTAGAGGCTTATTTTTATGGTTAGAGAAGAGACTCACAAACACATTCGTTTGCTTCGGCATCCTCTTTGGACGGTTCTTCTTTTTTCTTATCATCCAGTGACTGCTTCTTCGGCTTTCTAGATTCCTCCACAAAAGTTTCAAACACCAATTTCTCGAACTCATAGCGGAGCTTATCGTATTCATCCTCTGAAAAATTCTGGACAGCATCTTGAATACTTTTCTTGATAGCTCGTTTCAGTGCTGGGGAGATGGAACAACTAGGCTTTTCTTCTGTTAAAGGTACACTTTCAGGATTTTTAACCACCCCGCCTGAGGTAGTTTTTTTATCCAGTCTATCCCGAACTGCTTGTAGAAAATATGCCTGTACACTTTGACCTTCTTTTTCGGCTGCTTCCGAAATTTCGTCGGCTTCATCATGGTCGATTCGGATGGTCAAGGTTTTTTTGCTTGCGAGATATTTTGCGTTCGCCTTACGCTGTGCATCTGATGCCATTGTTTTCTCCTATACACCTATTATAAGCGAAAAGTCCGGTTTGTGCACATTGTATGCTTCCTATACTATGCTTGCATATAACTTTGTGCAGTATGCGGATTTACATGCTTGCTATTCTATGCTATCATCTTGTCGTCGGGAACACCACTTCCCACCACACGAACACCAACAACACATACAGAGAGGTACACACATGAGCATTGACGCATTATTGGTTCTCGTTGAACAGTACAAAGAAGCCGCCCAACTGATTGAGACGGCACAGGCCGAACAGGAAGTCTTAAAGGCGCAGATTCGGGAAGCCCTTGCAGAGCGCTCCACCAACTATCTCGAAGTCGGCTGCCACAAAGTCCGCCTGTCCGATTTTTCCAGCACACGGCTTGACAGTAAGGCCATCAAGGCGGTTGCCCCCGACCTGTACAGCGAATACAGCAAGACCGTGACCGGAACCCGACTGACTATCTCCTAATGCACCACCACTAAAAAGACCCGTCCGCCGGGATGGAATCATTATAACATCTGTCCCGGTATTTTTCAATAACACATCAGAGAGAGGTACAAGCCATGAAGCAGACTGTAAAAACGTCCCGTGCCGCTGGACAGCTGGAAAAGATGTTCCGTGAGCTGAACAAGCATTACTTTGAGGGCAAACTTCCCGAACCAATCATATCCCTCAAGAAAACCCCGTCCGCCTATGGCCATATCACTTGTTCGAAGGTTTGGAAGGCCGGACAGGAAAGCAAATACGAAATCAATATCTCGTCAGCCACGCTCGACCGTCCCATTGAAGAGACCGCCGCAACGCTCCTTCACGAGATGGTGCACGAGTACAACCTTGAGAACCAAATCAAGGACACGTCCAACAATGGCGTCTATCACAACAAGCGCTTCAAGGAACAGGCCGAAGCTCACGGTCTGGTCGTACAGCATCACGAGAAATACGGCTGGACCATCACAAGCCCTTCCGAAGAACTGCTGGACTTCATCATCTTTATGGGCTGGCAAGATATCCAGATGGGCGAGCGTCTGGCGTGGGCTGATATGTTCGGCACAGGCGCGGGCAGTAAAGCACCGGGAAGCAGTCAGACAGGTGCACCCAAGCCGCCCAAGGCCAAGAGCAGTACCCGGCGGTGGATATGCCCCAAGTGTGGAACCATCATCCGGAGCACCAAGGACGTTCGCGTTATCTGTGCTGACTGCATGGAGACGTTCGTAAAAGCCGACTAAATCACAGAAAGGCAGAGATCAAGGGCACGAGTGAGAGTAGTGCCGCTCTTTTATAGGAGGTTTACTATGACAGATTATAAAATTCCCATCGACACCTTTGTAAGGGAGACGTTTAAGTGCACGGCCAGCGTTTGCGCCATCTTTACCGGGGCAGACATCGCTTTCCAAGACGTCCAACTGCATACCCGCCGGGACAAGACAGAACTGCATCTCATGGCCGGAAGTACAACGCTTTCTGTTCCGCTTTCCAGCATTTTGGGCATCGAGAAGCTGGTATTCCCCGACATTCACACCGTCGAGTACGAAATCAGCACCAAAGAGGGCGGAACCATCACCCTTGACGTTTTCTAAAAGTACACTTGTAAAAACAGAGAAAGCCGCGTGAGTGAGAGCAGCGCAGATTTATCAAAGGAGAAAACCACATGAACGTTACTTCTGACCGCTTGAGGAAACTTCGCATATTGCAGGGCTACACCAAAAGCGATATCGCCAGAGAAATGGGCGTCTCCCGGCGGGCAGTTTACGCTTGGGAACACGACAAGCTTCCAGAGATTCCCCGACTTGTGCATCTGGCACGGTTCTATCAAGTGTCCGTCGATTACCTGTTGGGGCTGGCAGATACCGCGTGTTAATTAGAGTGTACTCTATCTATCATCCCGATTTTATCCTGTCCGTTGCAATTTAGGGTCGGTTTTGGCTTTCTTTTCAAAGATTTCTCTCATCTCTGACCCTATTTTATCAGTGAGGTACATCTTATGAAGGTCGCATATGTCCGCGTCAGCACCGAAGAGCAGAACGAAGCCCGCCAAATCGAAGCGCTCAAGAAGCACAACATCGAAAAGTGGTTCACCGAAAAAATCAGCGGCAAGAGTATGGACAGGCCCCAGCTCCAAGCCATGCTCGACTATGTGCGTGAGGGCGATACCGTCTATATCCATGACTTCAGCCGTCTGGCCCGCAGCACGAAAGACTTGCTCGAAATCGTGGAGCGGTTACAGGCCAAGGGCGTACATCTGGTCAGCAATAAAGAGAACCTTGATACCGGAACCCCTACCGGAAAACTGATGCTGACCATGATTGCAGCCATCAATGAGTTCGAGCGACAAAATCTGTTGGACCGTCAGCGGGAAGGAATCGCCATCGCCAAGCGGAACGGGGTCTATAAGGGGCGCAAGAAGGTTGCCCTGCCCGATAACTTTGCTGTGCTGTATGCCCGGTACACCCGCCGGGAACTGAATAAAGGTCAGCTGGCCGAAGCTCTGCACGTCACCCGCCCGACACTGGAACGGATGATTCGGGAGTATTTGTCAGCACAAAAAGCGGAAAATTCTTAAAAATTCACTTGTAAATCCGATTAGTTGGACCTTAAGTGTGATATTCTTCAGTCAGTCCAAAGAAACACACGATAAGACAGGAGGAGTTCTTATGAGTCGTAAATGTGGACACGATTGGTTTGACCATTATATGATGTACAACATGATGAGCAACGGAGGTGGAAAAGGCTCTGGTGAAGCATTCTGCCTTCTGATTGCTGGTGGGCTGGGACTTTATGTACTGGCCAACATCCTTTGTGCACTGTTTGGTTAATAGGAGGTAGATTTATGGCCGAAAATAAAATTTTGGTGCAAATTATCGACCATGATAATGGAGATTCTGTTATCGGGCAAGATTATTTAGCATCAAAAGAAGAAGCTGAAGAGTTCAAACGGATTTCTGACCGTGCTTATGGTAAACTTTTGGGTGAAAACCAAACCAGAATCACGACCGAGATTTTTGAGCTTTAACTCAGCATGTCCGGATACCCTGTTATGATTTGAAAGTTCAGTGATTTTCTCTCAATCTATCGGCCAACTGAGCCAGAAGTGCAACATCTTCCTCGTTCAGACCGGTCACATTGACGGCGCTGTAATTTTCTACGCCAAGCAGGTAGTCCGTCGATACGGAAAACAACCGTGCAAGGTCAACCAGACTGGGCGGCGACGGCATAGAAAGCCCCTGTTCCCATGAGTTGATGCCGTTTCGTGTCATATTCATTCTGCGTGCAAGTTCGGCCTGTGTCCATCCACGAGCTTCTCGCAAAGCTTTGATACGGTCTGCTGTCATATTACCGCCCCCTTTTATGTCAAGTATAACCGCCTTTCTGGGCTAGTCTTTATCATTTGGGCTCTATTACTTGACATTTTGATAAAAGAGTGGTAACTTCAGAACAGAAAATCAGAGAATTTGTTAGACATTAGTACAATCCATTTTTTTCAAAATACATATCATCAGGAGGAAAACACTATGAGTGGAGCTGTATCGTTCGTTTTAGGGTTGCTTGGGCTGGGTGCATCTGGTGCTGTGAGTGCTGGGCAGAGCGCGAGCCGAAAGAAAGCTGATTATGAGTTCGGTGAAGCACATGGATATCACGGTACACCTGATGTGCTCAAAATGCGCGAGCGTGTTCGTAGAGAATGGTGGGATATTTGTGGTAAAACATACAACGCTTGCGATAAACCTGCGAGCGCTTATGGAAATCCCTATAAAATCCCATATTGCTATTGCAAAAAGCGTTGGTTCATCGCTCATCTGAATGAAAAGGGCATTCCATATGATGATGTGGTCGTAAACGATGTGACAGGTGTTACATTCTATGAGCGGCAGAATCAGACTTCAAGAGAATGGATGAGAAAGCTGCGGTGAGGGACGGATTCATATCATGGAAAGCAAGAAATATCCGCCATCGGAAACGCCGCCAGTTAATAAGCATCTTTGGCGAAACCCCGGCTGGATGCCCGCGCAACAGTACCGTGAATACCAGAAAAAGCGTGTAGAGACTGCGTGTGCAGAACGTGACGAAGCCGACCGGAAAGAAGAACGCCACAATGCCTTTGTCAAAAATGCCAAAAAACAGGGCATCCAAGTTTCTAAAAAGAAAAAGTAATCACATAAAATATCTTTTCGAAAAGGCTCTATTGTTCAAGGGCGCAGGAGGGGCAACATGGCTAACAAGCACTACACCGGAACCAATACGCCACAAATTAAGCAGTTATATCCGGAATGGCTCTACCCTGATTGGATGCCTTGGTGGGAATATCGTGAATACAAAGCCGCCAAATTCAATGAGCTTCAAGAGGAAAAAGCAAGCGCTCACCGGCAAAAACTAGAACGTGATCAGCAAGCCGAACGGCATAGAGCTTTTGAAGAAAACGCTAAAAAATACAACATTCCAATTCCGAAGAAAAAGAAAGAGCCGTGGGAGGATTGACCTTCCATTCCAGCATAGGAGGTAGATTTATGGCTGAAAATAAATTCGTAGTAAAAACCATTAGCTGTTTTGGAGACGAACCAAAAATTTTGACAGAGAATGACTTTGCTACGAAAAAAGAGGCAGAAGAGTTCCGTGATTTAACTTTATACGCTATGAAATTAAACTATGGCGAAAATCAGACCGTTATTCGAGTCGAAATCGAAGAACCTTGATGCTTCACCGTCCCGGGGCATGACGCAAAACCGCCCTAATTTAATAACCAACCCCAACGTCGCTTCAAGCAATGCGTTCGCATTTGGGGGCGTAGGAAACAGACCCTAGGCCCCATAGTGATAAGTTGCAGAGAAGCACAAGCACCACCTCAATGCAACAGCCCCGCCGCTCAATCAAGAGTAGCAGGGCTGTTTTTATACTATGCTGTTCTGTTCCGCCGGGTTATAAGTGCACTTTTAATATTTTTCCAAGTAATCCATCATCTCGTCATAGGTACGCGGCTCTTTTGGCTTGGGTATGAATGCAGTCGCCAAGAGTGCACTATCCAACTTTCTTTGTGCTTCCCGCTTGCTCTTCCACACTTCATCCTCTGGCTGGCCGGTGATGGCCTTCTTGTATGGTTCATAGGTCGCATCTGCTATCACAGAGAAGGGGAGTTGGGGTGCAGTTTTCTGTATCTGTTGGCGCATTTCAATCAGGCCGAAGGTCATTTGCTTGGCGGCAATCACGCCCGCATTATCTACCATCCCGTTTGCAACATAGGTCATGGGAACACGATACAGTTCCTTTGATTCTTCCTCATAGAGCGGATACCGGGCATTCCATCGGCGTATACACTCATACAGACTGTATACCATGATACTATCCTTTGCCAGCGCATCGGTTTCTTCATAGGAGCAGAAGCTCGATTTCAGAAACTTTCCGTCTGTTGTGATGTCGATGCTTATATCAATCCATTTTGTGTGCGGTGGGTCCAGTTCCTTGGTTCCGTCCGGGCGATAATGTTGTGCGGCCATTACACCTTCCTGCATTACATCAAAGCGGCGATAGGGACAGCTTATTGACCAAAGCGAAGCACCCGTCTGCTTAAGTTGTTCTTCGGTCAGATGGCTCCCCGTCCAGTCTTGCGAAGGGCAAAGGTTTCGTCGTCCTTTGATTTTTTCGACCCTAAGTCATTCATGGAGAAGATAACACGGTCAGACTTACATGCTTTCTGGTAAAATTCCAACGTCTCTTCCGGCTTGCAGAGGTCGAACGCGCGGTGGAATATGTCGTTGCTGATTCTCAGACTTGCCACGCCATCGCTCTTGTCGGGGACTCCATCAATCTCCAAGTGGTCTACATATACTTGCCAGCGTCCGCACCAGTCAGCGATTTTATCCAGTGCCGCCGCGATACGCATGTCACAAACGGTTCCGTTGATGGTTATATCGAAGAAGCGAACACGAATCCCGCGCTTGATGATACCATCTACAACATATTCTATCAGGTCTGGATGCAGGGAAGGTTCGCCGCCGGTCAGTGTCAGGTGATGCACATAGTCGATTTGGTCAAGGACACGGTCGATGTATTCCCGCTTGATAACGGCGTTCTGGGCTTCACCACGCGCACAGTGGGCACAGGCAAGATTGCACTGGCGGGTCATCTCGAAGGACAGGCGGTGGATGTGTAGCTTAATGTTGTTTGTTTTTGTCATTGCATTTCTCTTTTATACGTTGGTTTTTATATGGAATCCCGGCAGGAAGAGCATCCCGGCGGAATGGTGGCTTGATTATGAAATTCGACCACTTGTGGGAGAATGTACTCGGTTTTGTAGAACGTGGGGGTCTGCGAAGTTTTCGACATACCCATTTGTGGGCACGGAGAACATTTTTGAGCACCGTCTACATCTCCCCCAAAATTGGGGACCCCCTTCTTGATGGAGTCAGTTTGACCGACATCATCCGAACTTAGGCCGTTGTAGGTGCGTACCGTTTGGTACGGATTGCATATGGCGATTCTATCAGTGCCGAAAATTCCGCTGTGACCCGTTGAGCTGTGTCCTCAAAATGAGGACTTAGGTCGGCAAGCCGCCGGGTTTGACCCTTTGAGCTCGAATGTCAATTTGACACTTGAGGTCGGAAACCACACGCAACGCAGACCGTCTTGACCCACTTTCAACTCAGCTCAAAATGAGCCAAGTTGAGGGTAAAAGAACGGTAGAACGCGAAGTTGTATGTTATGGTTTGCGTGGCGTCATGGAAATCTGTCGATTACAAAGGAGACATCATTTTGAGTGGTGACCTGACCCGTCAAAACAACGGTCGAGCTTTTTCAACCGTACTTATTTTGACCACTGAGTTTTTCCCAATTTGACTAATGTTCGTTTGTCGTATCATTGCTGAACTATCGACCTCAGTACTCATTTTGATTACTGAGCTTTTCCAACGGTAACCATTATGGTAACGGTTCACCGACCCTCAATTTGAGGGTTGAAACTTTGAACCTATATCATTCTGTTATATGTTGCATGGGTGTCGCTCTGCCCAACTCCCTCTTGGACGGCGTAAAAATCCACCCACGAAAATAGTTGCGGAAATATCCGTATGTAAACTTGGCGGCTGAAAATTGTGCCACGAAACGGTGTCCACGGTGTAGACGGCCTTATATCAGTCGACGATAGCACGTTACATTTTGATTGAAGTGCACTTTTTAATCGTGTCAATCTAGATGGGGGCAACGGTTTGTGACGCCATCCGCCGGGCAGACGCTTACTAAAATATCAGTAATCGACACAGTATCGCATTTTCGCAACAAGCTGAGAATCGACGAATCATCGTGCTTTTCTTGTCTGTGCGATAATCCCCCTACTTTTGCACATTTTTGCGTGACCAATACAGAATCAATCACTTTTTAACTGCTTTACGTCAATTCTTCAACAGGTTCGCTCTGATAGAATCCATGGTGGGTCTCCTTTTTCTCCCACCCCCTCTTTATCTTTCCTGTTTTTTTGTAAATGCTTTAATATCTCGTAGACTCGATATCAAAGTATTCACAAATGATCGGTGTCGAGAATGGATTTTTTCTGTTCTTGTTTCTCTATGGTGTCATTCGTACGAGAATATTTGCGTCTATTTTTGTACCAATTCTATATATAAGTGAGTACAATTTTAGACGCAACCCGTGTCAATTCGGACTAACTCCCAGAATGTTTTCTGATAGTCGTTTCCACGTTTTCGATTTTTGACACTAATAATTTTGACGCCATAGATTTGAAGTTTACGATTTAATAATTCTTGTCCCATTGGACGACCTTTGTACTCTATGAATACTTTCGAGAGCATGATATCTGCATACATCTCTTCTTTTGGCATTGGCTGGTTCAGATGCGTTTTTATCCAGTCTACTAACACATCGACTCGATATTGCTGTACGCCCTTTATCAGCTCTGGCACATAGCTCGCAAAGTATTTCTTGTAGCTATCATCAGCGTTCATCATTTGTTCTAACATCTCCATTTCTTGTTTTAATTGTCGGACGCCAAGCGGATTCACGCGGTATTCGCCTTTTGCATTGTCGAATTTCATGATTTTGCTCTTCTCGATTTTCTGGTTGATGCTATCAGGTGTCCCACTGTTTCGGTATTTCTCGAATGTTTCTGGCCCTGCGAGATAGGCCAACACAGGCTTCAGCTCTTCTTCGACGATGGCCTTGAACTTCTTCAATCCGCCGTGATACCAGTCGGCATCCCAGTCACGGAAATAGACAGTACAAGTGTCGTCGGCATCAAGTGGACGCTTTCGACCTACGGACTGGATGATATCAATCGGCTTCCATTGGTCGATATAGAGGTGCTTCACTGTGCGGTCTTTGATTTCGACACCCACACCAAATGCCTTTGTTGTGAACAGAAATCGCTTTTTGAGCTGTCTGTTTTCGATGCAGTCGGTCAGCCTGTCGAACTGACTGCCGAACCTTGGATTATTCTCGGAGCAGTAATACGCGGCTTCATCTCCGAATATCTTCTTCATCTTGAGCAAATCTTCCCCAGACGATACGAAGATAACGGCTTTTTCATCGGGCGGGAGATTTTTTAGCATCATGACCAGATTTTCTCTCGCATAGAAGTATTTCTGCTTGATATGTCTGTAATCCTGCGCCAACTTATAGATGCGGTTTTCTGGCGTCTTTGAAGCATCATCCAGCAGTTTGTACGTCTGTTCGCCTGTTGCGCTCATATAGATAACTACATGGTCAGCTTCGGCACTCTGCAACACTTCCAGCGATAGACAGGTATTGATGTTGTAGGACGAAAAATCAGTGAAGTAGTGGCATTCATCAGCGACAATCACCTTGAACTGTGCCATATACTTTTCCAATGCCGCCGGGTTATTCCTGCGGAGAGTTTCGATGTGCTGGTAGGTCTGAATCTCCAAAACATCTTCATACACATCCCATTCATCGGCCATCTCTTCGCCAAATGTCGCCACAACTGCTTCACGCCGCCGGTTCATCATATCAGCATAGAGCGCATTCAACGGGCAGAGATAGAGGATTTTATGGTTGGTATCGCCTTCTGACATTCGGTCGATTGCATAGTCTGCCAGCTTTCGGATGATAAATTCATTTTTGCCGCGTCCCGTACCACAGTCAAATATCACACGACCATTCTCCCACCCCTTATAGGCTTCTCCAATGATATCAGATACATAGGTCATCCCGGCGGGTTGCTGGGTTTCCTGTGATGCCATAGCGGGAACCAGTGCGGCAGTCATTGTCTCATTACTCATCTGTCCACCTCCGATTAGAGCTTTTCCAGCTCTTCTTTGTGGTTCAGATAGTCTTCCATGGCTTCCTTGAGCATCTGAGAAGCGAAGAACGAGAAGCAGTTTTTACCCGGTCGCTTGAGATTTGGTTGGACGCCGACAAGATAAAAGCCCCTCAACATCAGGTATCCAGCCATGCGTGGCGAGTAGATAACGATGATATCGCGGGGTGTTTGTACATTTGTGCTCATAGTATAATTCCTCCTGTGTTTTCTGTTAGTATGACGGCCTGATACGGCCTTTCTTTGATTTTATTATACCACATTTCGTTGTTAATTTCAAATGTAAATTCTGCTTTTAACTATAAAAAGTAAACTTTTGAATTCAAAAAGAACAACTATATGTTGATAATATGGCGGAAAATATTAAAAAGTTAAACTAAAAAAGCAGCACCGCCGGGATGGGCGATACTGCCTTGGGTTTGAAAAGTTCACTTTAACAACAGATAATCGTTTGACGAAATTTTGCGACTGTGATATGATACCAATGTACGAACACAAAACAGAGAAATCCCGCTCGTTCACTGGGCAAAAATCCCACACAGAGTAAAAAATACAACGTACAAACGACGAGAAATTGGATTTTTGGAATCTTGCGCTGCTGCGCGGACTTAAAATCCCTTTCTGGAGACAGAGTACGGGTTCGACCCCCGTCGGCGGCATAAAAAAGAGAGAGTTGATTCGGTTTGGAATCGACTCTCTTTTTTGTTAGGCGTCTGCACCAATGATTTCAAAATTTCCAGCAGGGTAGAGATGATCCTATAGAGCGGACACACTCAATCTTCTGCTTTTTCATCAGCTTCCATCGCATTGAACCGCTCCAAGAAGCTGTGCTCAACGCCCTCGGATTTATAACCCGGCATCGTGTCGAGCGCGACCGCGTGGATGCTGCGGAAGATGCTGTTTTCGATGTTGGGATTGTCGCGCTTGAGACGGCGGAGCAGAATTTTCGTTTCCTGCCGCTTGGAACCGCCGCCGCCATTGTCGCACATGGTGCAGTTTTCGGTGAAACGGCAGGCGCACTGGATGAACTCAAGGTCGTTGTAGCGCTTCCATGCGAGGATGTCCTCTTCGCGGATGCAGTACATCGGGCGGATGAGGGTCATGCCGGGGAAGCTGGTGCTGTGCAGTTTGGGCGGCATGGCCTGCAGCTGGGAGCCGTAGAACATGCTCATCACGGTCGTCTCGATGACGTCGTTGAAGTGGTGGCCCAGCGCGATTTTATTGCAGCCCAGTTCCTTGGCCTTGCTGTACAGGTGACCGCGGCGCATCCGGGCGCAGAGGTAACAGGGGTTCTTGTCGGTGTTGTTTGCCACCGAGAAGATGTTGCTCTCGAAGATGGTCACCGGGATGTGCAGCAGTTCGGCGTTGGACTCGATCTTCTGGCGGTTGATCTCATTGTAGCCGGGGTCCATTACGAGAAAGACCAGTTCAAAGGGAACATCGCTGTGCTTTTGCAGCTCCTGCATCAGCTTGGCCATCAGCATGGAGTCCTTGCCGCCCGAGATGCAGACGGCGATCTTGTCCCCGGCTTGGATCAGCTCGTACCGCTTGACGGCCACGATGAAGGGGGTCCAGAGTTCTTTTCGGTATTTTTTGATGATGCTGCGTTCGATCATCTGATAGGGTTCGAGTTCTCGCTTCATAAATTCTCCTTGGCTTGGTTCAATGCACCGAGGTCAGCTGACGGCAGCAGACATCAAATGCCTGTAAAAATTCCTGAATCTCTTCTTCGGTGGTCAAGTGGCTCAGGCTGATGCGCCACGACGAAAGCGCATTGCGGCGGTCGCGGCTGACCGCGAACACAGCGCGGGACGGCAGACCGTCCGAGGAACACGCCGACTTGACCGAGACGCAGACGCCTTGCGCGTCCAGCTCCCGCTGAAAGACCGTGCCTTTCACGTTCTGAACGCTCAGGTTCAGGATGTGGGGGATGGCGTTTTCCGGGCTGTTGATACGGACTTCCGGATGGCGGCTGAGGGCTTCGCGAAGTTTTGCGTTCAGTTTCTGGACGTGTGCAGAGCGCTCCGGAAGCTCCTGAATGGCCAGTTCCAGCGCACAGGCGAGGGAAGACGCCAGCGCGACAGTCGGCGTGCCGCTGCGGTAGATGGTTGTGCTCTCACCGCCGTGGATGAGCGGTTCCAAAGCCAGATTCCGCCGCTTGAGCAGAAGCCCGATGCCGTTCAGGCCGTAGAATTTGTGAGCCGTCAGGCTCATGGTGTCCACGCCCTCAAATGAGACAGGAAGTTTGCCCACGGCCTGTGTGGCGTCCACATGCAGATGGCAGTTGGGGTAGGCCTTCAAAATTTCGGCGATCTCGTGCACCGGCTGGACCACGCCCAGCTCGCTGTCCACGAGGGTGACCGCTACAGCGATGGTGTCTGGACGGAGCAGCTCCCGCAGATGGTCGAGATCGATGGTCCCGTCCCGCTTGATGTCCAGCAGGTCGATCTCATAGCCCTGCTCCTGCAGAGCGGTCAACGTCCCGCTGACCGACGAATGTTCCAGCGGGGTCGAGATGATATGCTTGCCCACATGGCGGGAGAGCCGCGCCAGCCCCTTGAGCGCAAAGTTGTTGGACTCGCTGGCGCCGGACGTATAGATGATCTCTGCGGGCTGCACGCCGAGCAGCTCCGCGATGCGGATGGTGGCCGCGTCGATCTCTGCCTTGGCGGCAGTTCCGGCCTGATGATGAGAGTTTGCGTTGCCGATGCACCGGCGTTCGACCTCGCAGAAGCGTTCCAGCACCCGGGGATCGACCGGCGTGTTGGCAGAATAATCCAGATAGACCATAAATCTCCTTCCAGTATGACAATCCATAGAATCGGTACTATTATAGTGCGCCATCGGCCGGATTTCAAGATGCGGCGGCAAAAAGTGCCGCAGGGCAGGGAAACCCTGAAAAAAGAAAGCAGATTTGGCGAGTCTGCCCAAAAATGAAAAACTGGTTGCGAAAATGGGCGGTTTCTGGTATACTTTATAAAGTTCGAGAGGAAGGGGAGAGCAGAATGAGTCGTTCGACGTTGCGGAGCACGCTGTCTGCTTTTCCGTTTCGATTTCATTTTCGTCCTGAATTTTGAGGCACTGTCGCTTTTGTGCGGCAATGCCTCTTTTTTTGGGCATGATACCAAAGGAGGATTCTTTTATGAGTGAAAAGATCGACTACTCCAAGGGCATTTACGACGCGCGCCAGCTTGGCACGGGCCGGATGCTGATCCTCGGCGTGCAGCACATGTTCGCCATGTTCGGTGCAACGGTTCTGGTCCCGCTGCTGACGGGTCTGAGCGTTTCCACCACCCTGCTGTGTGCGGGTCTGGGCACGCTGCTGTTCCATCTGATGACCAAGGGCAAGGTCCCGGCCTTCCTCGGCTCGTCCTTCGCCTATCTGGGCGGCTTTTCCATCGTGGCCCCCATGCTGGCAGACGCCAACGGCAACCTGACCGTCGCCAACACCAAGATGCTGCCTTACGCCTGTGCAGGCGTGGCCTTCTCCGGCGTGCTGTATCTGGTGGTCAGCTTCCTGATCTCCACCTTCGGCATCCGCCGCATCATGAAGTTCTTCCCGCCGGTGGTCACCGGCCCCATCATCATCTCCATCGGCCTGATCCTGGCTCCTTCTGCCATCACCAACTGTGAATCCAACTGGCTGCTGGCCTTTGTGGCGCTGGGCACGGTCATCGTCTGCAACATCTGGGGCAAGGGCATGGTCAAGATCCTGCCCATCCTCATCGGCGTGTTGGTCTCCTACGCGGTGGCCCTCGTGACCGGTGCGGTCGATTTTCAGGCCATTGCTGCTGCCGACTGGTTCGGCATCCCCCTGCACAAGGACGCCATGGGTCTGTTCGCCATTGACGGTAGCCCGGAGTTCATCAGCGCCCTCTTCACCATCCTGCCCATCGCACTGGCCACGATGATGGAGCACGTCGGCGATATCGCCGCCATCAGCGCGACCGTCGGTCACAACTATATCAACGACCCGGGCCTGAACCGCACTCTGATGGGTGACGGTCTGGCAACGGCTATGGCGGGTCTGCTGGGCGGTCCGGCCAACACGACCTACGGCGAGAACACCGGCGTTCTGGCTCTGAGCCGCATCTATGACCCGCTGGTCATTCGCATTGCTGCGGTGATGGCCATCATCCTGAGCTTCAGCCCCAAGTTTGAGGCGGTCATCAACACCATCCCCACCGGCATCATCGGCGGCATCAGCTTCGTGCTGTACGGTATGATCTCCGCCATCGGTGTCCGCAACGTGGTCGAGAACCGCGTGGACTTCACCAACAGCCGCAACCTGATCGTTGCCGCCGTTATTCTGGTGTCTGCGCTGGGCTTCAACTCGGTGGGCGGCCTGACCTTTATGGTGGGCAGCGTGTCCATCAACCTGTCCGGTCTGGCCATCGCTGCCATCGTCGGCATCCTGCTGAACGCCATCCTCCCCGGCAACGATTATGAGTTCGATGCAGCCGACGGCGCAGACGCTCCGGCCAGCGGCAACCTGCAGGTGTAAACAAACTGTTAAATAGGAATAATTCTTAAAATTATCCTTGACTAACCTAGGAATCATTGCTATAATGGACCCAGAAACCAAGGCCGCCTGTACCAGAGGCTGCCAAGAGAATAACTGAGAAAATTATGGAGGTCTATGTTATGAAAAAGTATGTCTGCACCGTTTGTGGCTATATCGCTGAAGGTTCCATCCCGGAACAGTGCCCCGTCTGCAAGGCTCCCGCCTCCGCATTCGTGGAAAAGACCGGCAACACCTATGTGACCGAGCATGTCGTCGGCATCGGCAAGGCTGAGGGCGTTCCTCAGGAGATCGTCGATGGTCTGCGCGCAAACTTCGAGGGTGAGTGCAGCGAGGTCGGTATGTATCTGGCCATGGCTCGTGTGGCTGAGCGCGAGGGCTACCCCGAGATCGCAGAGGCTTACAAGCGTTATGCTTACGAGGAAGCAGATCACGCTTCCCGTTTCGCAGAGCTGCTGGGTGAGGTCGTCACCGACAGCACCAAGAAGAACCTGATGATGCGTGCTGAGGCCGAGTGCGGCGCATGCGCCGGCAAGATGGACCTTGCCAAGAAGGCAAAGGCTCTGAACCTCGACGCCATCCACGACACCGTTCATGAGATGGCAAAGGACGAGGCCCGCCACGGCCGCGGCTTCGAGGGTCTGCTGAAGCGTTACTTCAACACCGAGGTCTGATCTCAAAACCATTGATCCCTAAGATTTGAAAAGCCGCCCACGACTGGTAAAACGGTCGTGGGCGGCTTTGTTTGCGCTGGGGGAAGATCAGCTTTCGGAATCGTCATCGGAGAGGAGCGGGAGCTTCAGGGTGAAGCAGCTGCCTTTGCCGACCTCGCTTTCCAGCAGGATCTCGCCGTGGTGTAGATGGGCCAGCTCCTGCGCGATGGTCAGGCCCAGCCCGGTGGAATCGTGCTTGGTGTTGGCGGTGGTGTGGAAGTAGCGGTCGAACACAGCGGTCTGATCTTCGGGGGCGATGCCGCAGCCGGTGTCCTGCACGCTGACAAGGGCGGATGTCCCTTCGGTGAAGCTTCGCAGGGTGATGCAGCCCCCGGCGGGGGTGTAGTGGATGGCGTTGGTCAAAAGGTTCTGCAAGATCTGCTGCAGCCGCATCTGGTCGCCCCAGACAGGCAGTTCGGCTTCGAACGAGGTGGTGAACTGGACGCCTTTTGCTTCGGCCTCGCTTTGGCAGCTCTCGCAGACCGCCATGGCGGCTTCGCTCAGAGAAACGCGGTCTTCGTTGAGCATGACCTGCTTCTGTTCCAGTTTGGCGGCAAGGAAGAGGTCCTCGGTCAGACGCCGCAGAAATTCGATCCGCTGCTGAAGGGCGGGCAGCAGCGCCGGAAGGGCTTCGGGAGCTGCTTCGAGGGTGTCCAGCCCGCTCGAAACGGCAAACAGGGGACTGCGCAGGTCGTGGAAGATGTTCAGCATCATGCTCTTGCGGGCTTCAGTCTCTTCGGTCAGGGCGCGGGTCCGCTCGATGACTCGCTGGTCCAGCTCCTGAGCCAGCTGTTCGGTGCGGTCGAACTGCAGCGCGAATCGGCGGCAGACGAAGGTCATGCATCCGAGCGTGAAGGGCACATCGTAAATGCGGGCGCAGCGGAGCAGATAGAACCAATAAGATTCCGGGAAAAACGGGACGTCCATTCCCGGCAGGATGACCCACACCCGCAAGCCGACCGTTACCGTGCAGGGAAACAGCAAAAGCAGGGCGGAGTTCGAACCGCCCAGATAGGCAGCGAGGAGCAGCCCCATGCAGTAGATCATGCCGCTGAACAGGCCGACTGCCCGCACCCTTGGCAGGGGATTGAGGGTCAGCAGCAGATAGGCGATGGTCAGCCCAACGGAAAGAAGCTTTTGATGCTGGGTCTTGGGGCCGACGCCGGTCAGGGCCGAACACAGCCAGATGGGGGCAAGGACCGTCAGAGAGAAAAAGACCCGCATCAACAGGCCGAGCCAGCCGTCCCGGTGCAGCGGCGAGACGAACACAAAAAAGCCCCAGACCATCAACACCGCGAGATAGAGCAGAAAATAGCCAAGCTCCCGCTGGTGCTTATAATAGTAAAGCGCAAGGACCACCGCCGCGATGGTGAAAAACGCGGTCAGCGCCATCCATTGCAGGGTCGTGCGGAAATGGAAGCCGCGCATGGCCACCGGGCGGCTGACGACCCAGCTTTGCGGGGTGCGGGAGCTGTTGACCCAAAGGGTGATGGTCCCACCGGCGGTGGGAGAAAGGTCGTAAAGCTCGTTGGAGTCGTCCCGGGAGGTGAGTGGCTCCTCGGCAAGGAACCCGGCGCTGTTTGCCTGATAGAGGATCAGTTCGCCGACTTCCGGTGCGGCGGTGAAGGAGAACTTCCATCTGCCGGGGGAAGTCTCCTCCCAGCCGGTCAGGAACACACCGGACGAGGCCGCCTCAGCAGTCAGCACGCCGCCGTTTTGGAGTGCAAGATGCTGGCAGTTGTACCAGATGCCCGCCAGCGCGATGCCCAGCGCCAGAGCAACGGCACAAAACGAAAGAAGTGTTTTTTTGAACGTCATGATTTCCTCCTGAAAGCCCCAGAACTTCCGTCGAAACGGTTGTGCAGGAATCGAAAATAAGGTATACTAAAGCTAGTATATCAAATTTTCGGAAAAAAGGGGAGAGCGAACAAGGATGATCCGTGTGCTTCTGGTCGAGGACGACCCGGTGATCCGTGATACGACCTGCTACTTTTTGAAAAGTCAGCAGAATTTTGAAGTGGTCTGCGCCGAGACGGGCGGCGAAGCGCTGAGCCATGCCCGGGAAAAATTCGATGTCATCCTGATGGACATTCTCCTGCCGGACACCAACGGCATGGAACTGTGCCAGCGATTGCGCAGCTGGCATCACTGTCCCATCATCTTCACCTCCTGTCTGGACGATACGGATACCGTGGTGCGGGCGCTGGAACTGGGCGGCGACGATTTTCTGACCAAGCCCTATAACCATAAAGTCCTGCTGGCCCGCATCATGGCGAACATCCGCCGGGTCCAGATGGACGCCGCCGAACCCAGCGTCAACGGCTATCACTGTGCCGCCTTCACGCTGGATTCGAACAGCCATTGCGTCGAAAAGGACGGCCAGAGCATCCATCTGGCCGATATGGAATACCGCATCCTCAGCCTGTTCATCCGCTATCCCAACACCTTTTTCACGGCCAATGAGCTGTACCAGAAAATTTGGGGCAAGGAGAGCTTGGGCGATGTGCGGACCGTGCAGGTGCACATCCACAATCTGCGCAGTAAGATCGAGCCGGACCCCGCAAAGCCGGTGTACCTGAAAAATGTATGGGGAAAGGGCTATATTTTCCGGCCGGACGGTCAGAGGAAACCTTAAAAAGTCTGACTTCTAAAAAATCGTTTAACAAAAACGCTCACTTCTTAAGGAAACTTAAGGCGTGGGCGTTTGATTTTACCGGAATTTGACTGTTATTTGACAAACGAAGTGCAAAAACGGCTATTTTCGGCAAAGGAACGGTTAAAATTCTTAAAGATTCTTAAAAGACAGGAATCGTTCTTTGTGTTAAATTATTATCGAACGAAGTGCGCTGCAAGGAAGATGCAGCCGGATTCGAGTGAAGAAGGTAAACACGAAGGATAAGAAGAAACACGAAGAAAGGATCTCCCACCATGAACAAGATCTCGCGCAAAGGTTTTCTGAAGATCGCTGCTGCTGCTGCCATGTCCGGCGTCACCGCTGGTGCACTGGCTGCATGCAACTCTGCAAGCTCCTCCTCTGCTGCCGCTTCCAGCGCCGCAGCATCCGGTGTAGCGGGCACTTACATCCCCGGCACTTACGAGGGCACGGCTGAGGGCATTTCCTCCACCGTAAAGGTCACCATGACCTTCTCGGACAGCGCTGTGACGAACGTTGTCGTCGATACCTCCGGTGAGACGGCTTCCTATGGCGCTGCCGCTGCCGACCAGCTCAAGGAGCAGCTGATGGCTGCCGGTTCTGCCGAGATCGACGGCGTTTCCGGTTCTACGGTGACCTCTGAGGCTGTCATGAAGGCTGCCAAGAGCTGCTTTGCACAGGCAAAGGGCGAAGCGACCGTTTCCAGTGTTCAGCTGCCGACCGGCGACGAGACCGACTGGCTGGGCAAGGAGCCTGACATCGACGAAGCTGCCATCACCGAGACGATCGACACCGACATCGTCATCGTCGGCGCTGGCAACGGCGGCATGTTCGCTGCTGCTTATGCGGCTGCCAACGGCCTGAACTTCCGCATCATCGAGCAGAACGCTGCCGTGCAGGACACCCGCCACTGGTATGGTGCGATCGATTCCGCTGCTGCAAAGGCCGCCGGCGTTCCCGCGACCGACAAGGCCAAGCTGCTGAGCGAGATCTCCCGTTATGCTTCCGGCAAGTGCGACCAGCGCGTCGTCAAGACCTGGATCAACGAGTCCGCCGCCATGCACGACTTCATGCGCAGCATCCTCGAGGATAAGCTGGGCTGGGAGTGCGAGTTCACCTCCGGCGCAGAGGCTGCATGGCCCGCCGAGAACGCAGAGCACAACACCGATTATCTCTATCCGGTTCAGGAGCACAACTACCGCGCCAGCGAGAGTGCTTCCGGTCTGCAGCGCAACGAAGCCCTGCAGCAGTACATCGAAGAGCTGGGCTACAGCGTGGACTTCAAGACCAGCCTCGCAAAGCTGGAGAAGGACGCTTCCGGCCGCATCACCGGTATCATTGCCCAGAGCACCGAGGACGACCACTTCATCCGCTACAACGCCAACGACGGCGTCCTGCTGGCTTGCGGCGGCTTCCCCGGCAACCCCTACATGATGGAGCAGCTGGACCCGCTGGGAACCAGTGTGACCACCGCTTGCTCTTACTCTCCGTCCGACAAGGGCTACGGCATCCGTGCCGCTGTCTGGGCTGGCGCAAACCTCGACAAGGAAGCGGCTCCCATGCTGTTTGACCGCGGCATCGTGGCTCCCGGCGTGGACGGCGGCTATGTGGACAGCGAGAACGCATTTGGCGGCAAGGCTTTCCCGGGCAAGATCAAGCAGTACAACCCCGGCACGCAGCCGTTCCTGAAGGTCAACCGCAACGGCGAGCGCTTCGCAAACGAAAGCAGCCCCTACAATGATATCGTCTATGCAGCGGCGCATCAGCCGGGTCGTGTGTATGCACAGATCTGCGACGCCAACATTCTGGAAGATGCAAAGCGCTTCCACACCATCGGCTGCTCTGCCCAGACTCGCAACGCTGGTGCGGACTACATCCAGAGCCAGATGGACAACGCAGAGAAGGAAGGCTGCTTCTTCAAGGCCGACACCATTGAAGAGCTGGCCGACAAGCTGGGCTTCACCGGCGAGGCAAAGACCACCTTCCTCGCAACGGTCGATCGCTACAACGAACTGTACGACAAGCAGAACGACGAGGACTTCGGCAAGCCCGCTTATCGTCTGAGCGCCATCCGCACCGCTCCGTTCTATGGCTGCTGGCTGGGCGCATCTCTGCTGTGCACCGAACAGGGCATTGCCATCAACGAGAAGGGTCAGGCTCTGGACACCAACAACCAGCCCATGGAGGGCCTGTACATCACCGGCGATATGTCCGGCAGCTTCTTCGCCAACAACTATCCCTGCCTGATGGCGGGCGTGGCCATGGGCCGCACCCTGACCTTCGCGATGAAGGCCATCAAGCAGATGGCTGGTCTGGAATAAGCTCCGCCATAGATCCTATATAAAAACGCAACGCCGCAGAAGTCGAAAGACCTCTGCGGCGTTGTTCTTTCCCTCTATACACAAAACGAACGAGTCGGATGTCAGCACACAGCGCGGGGACGCTCGGCCAGCGGCTCGACCACCGCGGGGTGCATCCCCTCGCGGTAATCCAAGTCGCCCTGATCGAGTCCGCGCAGCAGCACTTCGGCCGTTGCGATGTTGGTGGCGATGGGTACGCTGTGCATATCGCACAGACGAAGCAGGTTCTGTTCGGTAGAATTGCCATTGTCTGCCTTGAGCGGGTCGCGGAAGAACAGGACGAGATCGACCTCGTCACAGGCGACGCGGGCGGTGATCTGCTGGATGCCGCCCAGCCGTCCGGAGAGGTAGCAATGGACCGGCAAGCCGGTGGTCTGATTCAACATGCGGCCGGTGGTCCCGGTGGCAATGACTGTGTTGCGGGAAAGGATCCCACTGTATGCGGTGCAAAACTGAAGGGCGAGTTCTTTGCGGGAATCGTGTGCGAGAATTGCGATCGTCATATGCACTCTCTCCTTTGCCTTAGTGTCGTGATGCGGTCAGGAACTTTTGCGAAATGAAGTTATGGGACGGACAATTTCAATTTTGAAGTGTATTCCTACCAAACCAGTTTCAAACTTTCCAATATAGTTTTACCGCGCCGAAATAGGGCTTGTCAAGAGAAAATCCTCTTTTTTGACGAGTTTGAACGAGAAAGTATGACCTTTATTTTGTGAAGAACGGCGAAAACTTGGATGCAACCTTCGATGAAAACGAAAAATATTTTTGATTTATCGAGCGAAAGTGTTTTCGCTGCAAAAACAATCCATGCGCAAGAACAAAAGTGCAAAAAAGAGCGTTTCAAAAAGAAAAGCCTTTCCAAACTTTCTGGTTTTTTGACATCATGACATCACAAAACAGGCCGTGATAGTTTCATAGAGAGAATTCTCTGAATCTTTCCAGCAAAATTTTATGTCTGTCGAAAGAAAGCGGCAGATGACACAATCGTTGACTTTCAAAATTATGAAGGATGCAAAATTGTAAAAAAAGCTATTAATTTTTACAATTTTACTTGATTCTTGATTCTTTTTGATGTATAGTGAGGCTACAGAACGAAGCGGCAGACAAAAGATCGGAGGGATAAAGATGATCTACAGACCGGAAGAAGCCAATAACATTGCGGTTCGGCTGGAAAGCGAAGCACAGACATGGGTGAGGACCTACACAAAGCTGAACAGCATCATCGCCGAAATGAATACCGCGTTTGTATCACAGACGCAGACGGCATTCAATGCGGCAAATGAAAGCAATCAGGGAAACTATATCAAGATGAAGGAGCTTCTGGAGGAAATGGCGTCGTCGTTGAAACGTGCGCAGGTGACGATGACAGAAGCAGATGAGCGCGAAGCAGGGCAGATTCGTTGGCGGTTTCGTGTATAAGGAGGGAAGTAAGAGATGACGGGACATATCAATCTGCCGGAAGAAACGATCCAATCGGATATCGAGGCGCTGAATGCTTGTTATACAGAACTGATGGAGCTTCAGAGCACGCTTGTAAGGGACCTGAACACACTGACGACGTTCTGGCACGGATACGCGGCAAATGCCTATCTGGATGTGGCAAACCAGATGAACCGATGTGTGGTGACGCCTATGGGCAATCTGCTTCATGCCTATGCGGATGCGATCGGAAAGGGTGCATCGCAGCTGGTGTTTCAGGATCAGGAGATCGCTAAGTCGGTTTCGTCTGAGTTTGGCGGTGTGACGCCGATTTCTAGTGTGGAATAAACGATAAAACAAGGTGACGATCCCCTGATCTTTGGATGAGGGGATCGTTGTCGATGGAGCGGAGCAATGTATCAGAGATACCCATTGGCGATCATTCTTCTCTATTATGAAGTGCCGACAGAGCAGGTCTGGAAAAGACAGCAGACGGAATTTCGGAATCTTCTCAGCGAATGCTGCGATTATTTTGTGAGTCGGCACGGAAAACTGAATCTGATCGTTAACACGACGGAAAAAATCGGTGCGAAAAATTTCTGTACGATCCCTGCTATGGAGCCGTGCATTTCCGGAGAATTTTTTGCCCGAGGGATGGATGCAGATGCGTTGCTCAGCTCTGTATTGGCGCAGCAGATCGCGCAAATCAGACAGTGGGATAGCCAAAGCTTCCGAATGATGCCGATTCATCTCGTTGCCATCCGGCAGGAAGGCGCGGAAAAGGAAATCGGCGCACAGCTGCCCGTTCCGGAGAAGCATTTGAAACGTTCTTACTTTACCGTTTCCTATCGGACGGGGTCTGGACAGACGCAGAAAGGCGGCACGGAACAGCTGAACGTGTTTTTGAAGCGGTTTTTTCAAGAAGAAATTTCGCTGCCGCTGGCAAAGATGATTGCTTCAAAGGAATATGACACGGTAGCCACACCACAGGAATTCTTTTCGCTGGGAGGAGAACACGATGTTTGAGCTGTTGTATCAGCAAGCGTATACGTTGAAGTGGAAGCATCTTGCGGCATTGCTGGAGATGTTCAACCCGCAGACAAGACGCTCTCCGACCGAGAAAGTTCTGAAAGAATTGATCGACGAAGCGTATGTTTTTTACGATTCGGAAGTCGAGGGACTTCGTCTGTCTCCGAACTGGCAGGTTTTGATCCAGAGCTTTCTGGAAAGCAAGGTGGCTGTCAGCATCGAAGCGCCTCGCGTTCAGGAGATGGAGTCCGTTTTAAGCCTGTATTATCTGCCAAACCACCGTCATATGCTGGTGCTCATTCATTTGGGACAGGACGAGGACAGCTTGGTGGAGGCTGCGATTTCTGATACGAAAAGTTCGCCGGTAAAACTATATGAAGTACTGGGAAAAGGACTTGGCAAAACGGATGCAGACCAAAAGGCGGAGGGCTTCGACCCAGACCACCTTCCGGAAGAATACCAGAAGAGTTACCATCGGGCGTTGGAAAAGAACCGTTTGTTTCGAGTAACACTTCATGCACCGGACAGCGACGACCCAGAGGATGGAGTGCTTTCGATGTTTGCGGCATTTCCGGGCAGCGACGGTCGAGTGTGGCTGACAGCAATGCGGCAGGAACTCAGCAAAGATCAGCGTCCGATCCTCGTGCAAAAACTTCCGGAAAAAGACTACGAGCGTCAGCTCACAACCTTTTTTGAGTTCTTCCAAAAACAGATCGAACAAGAGAGATGATACCATGGACGTGAATCCGAGCTACGAACAGGAAAAAGCTGAACGGCTGGTCGCGGAAGCTGACGAAGCGTTGTGCGAGGCCATGCGGAGCCTTCTGCGCGCGAAGAATGAGCTTCAGGTGAAGTTTTCGGGCCAGAGCTTTGAGGCTTATCAAGAGGTGATCGAGCAGTTGTATCAGGAGATCTCATCCGTAAGAAATCGACTGTATCGCTGAGAGGGCAGCGTGATGAAGGAGGGAAGACCATGATTAGCGTGAGCGAGTCGGATGAAGTGAAGTTTTACCTCAATGCTTCGAAGGCCAGCGTTGGGGAAGCGATCAGCGCACTGAACAGCGCAAATCTGATCTTCCTGACGTCGGGCAATGCTGCTGGCTCCCTTCGCTGTACGGATGCAGCAAAGCGGCTGGCAAGTTGTAAGGTTCGGTTAAATGATGCAGCATCGTCATTTGAAGAAACAACACAGACGTTGAAACAGGTGGATCGAAGCTATGACCCATTTTATGTGAGGGCGGCCATCTGGGGAAGAGATGCGATCAAGGGAAGCTTGGACGGCATGTTTTCGTCTGTGGTCGGACATTCGGCGGCGTCTGTTTCGTTGAATGCCTGGAGATCGGCTTTGTACCGAAAAAAGGCGGCGCAGCTGCATGGATTTGCGTTTGAGGTGATGTATGCAGACAAACTCAATATGGGCCTGAACCATAAGCTGTTCACGAAAGCTGTGGTAGATGGTTCGAACAAGACGGGTTCCGATGTGCTCCTCAAAAAGGGAGAAAAGGTCCTGGAGGTCTTTGAGCTAAAGGCGACGAAGCTCAAGGAGTATGCGAAAAAAGCAATCGACAAATTGAATGGCGCATACAAAGGCAAAACACTGGTTTTTACCGACGAGATGGCAAAGGAAACGGGCCAAAAGGCGGGCGGGATCAGTTACGGGGAAACACGTGAAGTTGCAAATGCAGCCCTCTCAAATTCGAAGGAAGTTTTGAAGAAAAGTGCGGTCGTGAAAAGTGCTGCAGCATCGGGTGCGGTGAGTGCGGTACTGAGCGGTGGAATCGAAGCCGTCGCAAACCTTGGGCTGCTGCTGAATCAGGAAATCACGGGAAAAGAATATTTGAACACCGTTGGAAAAGAAACCCTGATCGGCGGAATGACCGGGGCAATCACAGGCGCGGCATTGACTGGACTCACTGTGGCTGGCGTTGCCCTGACAGGAGGAACCGCGATGGCATTCGGAATAGGCATTGGCTGTGTGACCAACTGGGGGCTGCATAGGCTGTTCTCGATCGTGGAACCGAACAAAGGATAGAAAGTTAAACAACAACGTATGGAAATTAAAGAATATCTAAAAACCATCCACATGACCCAACGAGAGCTGGCAGACCGGCTGGGGTTATCCCGCCCAACTCTGGATACCTATATCCAGCTGTTCCAGAATCAGGAGAAAATTCCAAAGGAACGGTATCAGGTCGTGTTTGAAAAGCTGTTCACACAGCCGCCGCTTGATGGCTATGAGTTTCGGCAGGTTTTGGATGATAATGCGCTGTTTCTGAAGCAGGAACAGGTCTTGGGCGTTTCGTCAGAGATGGGAGTGAAGCAATCCTATATCCTGTCGATGATGATGCAGGAAGTCCGGAAGGACCTATGCAAAAAAGACGCCGATTGGAATGTGTACACATTCTTTAATTTAGTGCTCCGTAATTACCGCAAAGACCCCTTTCTGGGTCAGTTGATGGAATATGTGATGTTGTTCTATGGCAAAAAGAACAGAGACGAGGTCCCGGAAGAAGACAAAGCGTTTCTTTCCAGTCTGCATCGGCTGATGCAGAACCGCGAAAATCTTGAGTTTCAGCCAGAAGCCTATCAAGACCTGCTGGACTCCGCCAGCCGCTCGAAGCGGGCCAATGCGGAAACGCAGGAAGAAGCCAAGCGGCGGCTGATGAAGCAGGTGGAAGCCCGCATGAAAAAACTGATGGAGGAGGGGGTTGACTTGGAGAAAATGGACCTTGAAACGTTGATGGATCACTGAGCACGGGAAGGGGGGAATTCATGCGATTCGATTTTTATCTGCTCCATCCGTCGATCGTGGTGAACGGAAATCGGATAGAGTTCGTTCAGTTTGTGAGAAACGTGCTGGTGCAGGACCCAGAGGCGATGATCTTGCTGGAAGACCCAAATGATTTTCCGGAAGAATGGCCGCTGGCAGAGCACTATCGGGAATTTGTGCGGTGTGTGGATGTCTATGCGCTGACAAACCCGCGCTGCTTCGGGAAAATTATCGGAGAGTCTGTTTTCTCCAGTGCACGAAGGTATCTTCAGCATGGGAAAAGTGTCTGCCTGATGGCATTTCCATATCCGGAGCTTCGGTCGCTCTGCCGTGTGCTGCAAAGTTCTGTCCACAGCGGGCAAAACGCGGCGGCGGTGTTTTTTGATGAGGCCGAGGAAGTTTCGACGATCGACCTTGTAAAGTGCGATGGAAAGCTGAGTTTTTTTGATATCAAAAATGTCTCGCTTGAGTATAAACCACTAGAGGATGTGGAAACGCTGAAAAATCGGGCGGACTTTCCGCAGCTTGAGCCGTGCACAAAGGAAGATACACCCTCTTCACGCATTTATACATACCAAAATGGAACGCAAAAAATGATCTTGAAATCGGCTAGGGTGGACAAGTTCCCGCTGCCGAAAGACCATCAAATCAAGGTCCAGAAGCTTCTTCGGCTGCAGGAGTGGTTCACAGGCAATGGGATAGAAAATGGTCCGCAGAAAGAAACAGTGTTCAACAGCGTCCTCATGAATGCGGTCGTGTTCCACAGTGAAGAGGACCTTCGGGTCTGCATTCTCAATGCCGGGAAAGCTGCGCGGTCGTTTTCGTGGTGCAGAAAAATATTACAGGCGAACGACGACCCAGAGGGCTGTCTTTATGCAGAAACACCGTCTGAAATTTATCGGCTGATCGAGCTTCTGGCCCAAAAGGCTGCGTCAAAGGATGGAAAGGAGAACCTTCTCGTCCTGACAAGCGACCAATTCCTACAAGTCCGGCGTGTCCGCGAACTTGCAAAGCTGGAACATGCCGGAGGTGCTCTCGCTGGAACAGGTCCGTGCAAAAGCGGTGGGCAGCGGATGCAATATTCTCTTTGGCTTGGACTATGCAGACTTGCAGCCTGTTGGGCTTTCTCTGCGCGAGATGGATTGCGTTTTTATCGAAGGAACAGACCGAAGCGGAAAATCCTTCCTCATCTCGCAAATTCTCCGACAGTTGAAACGGATGCCGAGAGAATGTATGGTCTTTTTCCTGGATGGAAAGGGTCAAAATCCAATGCCAAGCGGACCCGATTTAACGTATATTGGACCGGAAAACCTTTTTGTGTTCCTGAAATCAATCGAGAATATTTCGCTCGAAGCAGAAAGGGAGACCGTTGTGCTTGTGGATGATCTGCAAGCGCTTTACGATAAGGCCGCAGCCAAAGATAAAAGTGTCTACGATAGATTTTATCGGTGGCTCAATGTCCAACGGACCTCGAATCGTCATGTGCACTTTGTGCTTTCCTGTTCCGCCGAAGCGAATGGGTATGAGGTCCTGCCGGGATTCCGGTTCCGAGAACGGATCTTGCTTGGAAATATGATGATGCAGCGACGCTTTGCAGCGCCGGATGCGTTGAAAAACAGCTATCAGAATACAACGCTTTCCCCTTACGATGCATGGATCGATCTAGCTGGGAACATTTCCCGCGTAAAGTTACTGAACCGATAAAAGAAAGGAATTCTAAAAAATGATTCTTCGAACTGCAACCGCACGCGACCTTGACGCCCTCACAGCGGTGGAAGCCGCGTGCTTCCCGGCGGCAGAGGCCGCGACCCGCGAAGAGCTTGCGGAACGTCTGCGAGCCTACGGGGACCACTTCTGGCTCCTGTTCGACGGGGAAACGCTTGTCTCCTTTGTGGACGGCATGGTGACGGACCTGCCCGACCTGACAGATGAAATGTACGCCGATACGTCCTTTCACAACGAAAACGGGGCATGGCAGATGATCTTCGGGGTGAACACCCTTCCGGCGTATCGGAAGCAGGGCTTTGCTGGCCGGCTGCTCGAACGCGCTATCGCAGACGCAAAGGCGCAGGGCCGCAAGGGCCTTGTGCTGACCTGCAAGGACCGGCTGGTCCACTACTACGCGAAGTTCGGTTTCGTCAACGAAGGTGTTTCCGAGTCGGTCCACGGCGGCGTGACGTGGTATCAGATGCGGCTCACGTTCTGAAAAAGGCCTCAGCGGTAATCGATGTTAGAAAGAGAAATGCGGGGCGCAGAGCGAAGCAGATAAGGTTCGACCATCTTATCCAGCTGTTCCTGCAAATAGGGAAGATGATCGGCAATGTTCTCAAACTTCGGACCCAAAATCAGCTCGTCGATTTGGACGTGGAAATCTGGCTGAACAAAAAGCTTGGGCGGCTTCTGATTGGTGTGGAGCAGATTCTCCGGAGCTTGATTGTAGGAATACACAATGCGAAGTTCCCGCTCGTAGCTGTAGCTGGAATCCTTGAACAGATAGAGCAGGGAGCCGAGCAGTTGGTTGAAAATGGTGCGGTCAATGCCGGACTTGCGGGCAATGCGTCGAAGCTGGGAAAACCACTTCCGGAACTGTGGCAAGTTGGTCAGGCCGGGATTGTCAAGAGCGTTGATGCGGTAAGTATTGTTCGCATGGTTGAGGTAACAGACGCGGTAGAGCGGCACAGCAGCGCGTTTGGAATCGGACAGGCTCTCTTTCCAGTTCAGCACAACACAGCAGCCCTGTGCTTTGCCGCCGTACATTTCCCACATGGGCAGATAGTCCAGATGTGGTGAGAAGGATTTAAGAAACACATACGGCGTGGAGAGGTCCAGACGCTCGTTCCCGGAACGGACATCTGCGGTTTTATAGAGGGCTTTTTGAAGCATTTTGCCCTCGTTGGGGTCGTTCATATAGGACAAATGCATGATGGTCAATTTGGCACAGCGGTCGGCAAGGTCGTCGGTGCAATGGTCGGGAAGCATGAATGCAAAATTGTCCAGTGAAGTATAATAGCAAACCGTCTCGGTGGAGTCGTCTGCAGACAGACTGTGCAGAAGGAAACGCGAAATCTGAGCAGCGGCGGTATAATCCAGAAGCCTAAGATAATCGGTTTCAGAGTCCCTGAGCTTTTTCGCGTAAAAGTACAAATACTGATAGGGGAGAAGATACTGCCGTTTACCTAAGACGGCAGACCTCTCCTTCTTTTGAATGCTGGCAGGGCTGGCCCAGAGAAGATACAGCAGAAGGACGATATAACGCTGCAAAAGAACGTTTGCCATCAGAAAATATTCCCGCCGCTCATTCATGTCAAGGGAATCGACGGGGGCTTCAAAAAAGTGGTCCAAAGTGTCAAAGGTACTCTGCTGAAGCGTATCGCGGTTGGAATCCGGGAGAAGCTGATTGAACTGTTCACGGATACCAGCAAAACGAGAAGAGGCTGCTGAAGAGCTTGGCACGACAGGATAACCGGAAAGAATATCAAAGTAAACATTGCGATGCTCTTTCCAGTGAGAAAAGACGACCCTATCCACAGAAGTGAAACCTTCAAAAGGAGTTTCTGTACCAGAGGAAAGAATCTGATAAAACATGCGTGTGAGGCCAAAATCGGCATGTTGCTGATGAATCAAAAAGTCTGAGACACGGAGGATCAGATCATAGAAATCGGGAAAATCTTCCGCAGAAATAGGACGTTCGGGAGTCAGAAATCCTACACTATAGAAAGGCTGTAACGCAAAATAGACGAATTTGAATTGAGAAAAACGGAGCATCGTTTCCGTAAAATCACGGGCGATGGCTTTTGGTGAATGATTATTCCATTCGGTGGCTGTGCCAAGCTGGAAGCAGCGCATGAAATTGCGGTAATCCTGAGTCAGCTGGTGAAGCTGCTCTTGAAAGTCAGAATTCGTAAGGTTTGTATTTGGCTTTTTCTGTTCTAACATAGACGTTAGAGTGGAAAGTACCCCGGCGGCGTGAGCCAGTGCATTGCTGCTGTCATTGTGCTGGTGGCCATAATCGGCGTGGTGGTAGTCACGACTCAGGCTTGGTTGGCCTTCAAAAAGCTCTGTATGGCAGGTAAAGCATTCAGACGCTGGGCGCGAATACATTGCGGTATCAAAGTGAAGGGCGTTGAAGCTGGTTTTAATGGAAATCTCCATGGTGTGACCTCCTTTTCCAAATTTCCAGAAACTGCGGAAAAGTATGACAAATATTTTTCATCATAGTACCACAAATCAGGAAAAATTTCCATGTTTGACACAAAAAGTTAAAACATCCTTCAAATTCTGGAAAATTGTGCTATAATATTCTCATTATGCCCTGCCTGTCGGTGTGCGATGCGGGCGGGGAAAAGGATTATAGAGGAGAATATTCGATCATGGAACGTGAGACCCTAAAATCGCGTCTAGGGTTCATCCTGCTGTCGGCGGGATGTGCCATCGGCATCGGCAACGTGTGGAAGTTCCCGTATATGGCGGGGCAGGGCGGCGGCGGCGCATTCGTGCTGTTTTATCTGCTGTTCCTCGTCATTCTGGGACTGCCCATCATGACCATGGAGTTTGCCGTGGGCCGTGCCAGCCGCAAAAGCCCGGTGCGGGCCTATCAGGCACTGGAAAAACCGGGGCAGAAGTGGCACATCCACGGCTACTTCACTCTCATCGGCTGCTATCTGCTGATGATGTTCTATACCACCGTCGCGGGCTGGATGCTGCACTATTTCTACATGACGGCGGCGGGCAAGCTGTCCGGTCTGGATGCCGGTCAGGTGGCCGATGCCTTCAGTGAGATGCTGGCAAGCCCGGGCACGATGGCCTTCTGGATGATCTTCGTCGTGGCGTTCGGCATTCTGGTCTGCGCCAAGGGCTTGCAGAACGGCTTGGAGCGGGTCACCAAGGTCATGATGATCGCGCTGCTCATCATCATGGTCATTCTGGCCATCAACAGCCTGTTCATGCCCGGGGCCAAAGAGGGCCTGAGCTTCTACCTCGTGCCTGACTTTGCCCGGATGAAGGAAGTCGGCGTTGTCAACACGCTGGTGGGTGCGATGAATCAGGCGTTCTTCACCCTGAGCCTTGGCATCGGCGCCATGGCCATCTTTGGCAGCTACATCGGCAAAGAGCACGCTCTGCTGGGCGAGTCCATCCGCGTGGTGGTTCTGGATACCTTCGTCGCCATCACGGCGGGTCTGATCATCTTCCCGGCCTGCTTCACCTACGGCGTGGACCAGACCGCCGGCCCCAGTCTGATCTTCATCACCCTGCCCAACATCTTCGCGAACATGGCGATGGGCCGTCTGTGGGGAAGTCTGTTCTTCCTGTTCATGGCGTTCGCGGCGCTGTCCACCGTGCTGGCGGTGTTCGAGAACATCATCTGCTGCGGCATGGAGCTGACCGGCTGCACCCGCAAAAAGTCCAGTCTGGTGAACCTGTTCCTTATCATCCTGCTGTCGCTGCCCTGCGTGTTCGGCTACAACATCTGGAGCTGGGACGGCTTTGCCGTGTTCGGCGGTGCGGTGCTGGATTTCGAGGATTTCCTCGTCAGCAACCTGTTCCTGCCGCTGGGCTCACTGGTCTATCTGCTGTTCTGCGTCTCCCGCTATGGCTGGGGCTGGGACAACTATAAAAAGGAAGTCAACACCGGCGAAGGCCCCAAGGTGCAGGACTGGATGCGCGGCTATCTGACCTGTGGTCTGCCCGTCATCGTGCTGTTCATCTTCGCCTTTGGCATTTACGACAAATTCTTCGCGTAACAGCGAAAAATCGACAGGCTCTTCGCTGCGGAGGGCCTGTTTTTTCAAATTCGGAAAGGACACGGAGGAACGACCATGCACCTTTTGATCTGTGACGACGATGCGCGCTTTGCTGCGCGCGTGGAACAAGCCGCCCGGGACTATCTGGCCCAGCGCGAGATCCCGGTCGAGATGACCGTCTGCACCAGCGGCGAAGAGGTCCTTGCGCTGCCGGGGCTGGACCTGTATCAGGTGGCGCTGCTGGATGTGGACCTTGACACCATGAACGGCATCTCGCTGGGACGCCAGCTGCGCCAGCGCAGCCCGGACATCTACCTTGTCTACATCTCGGCCTATCTGGAATTTGCACCGGACGGCTACACAGTCAATGCGTTCCGCTACATCCTCAAGCGGGATCTGGAGCGGATGCTGCCCAGCTGTCTGGACGCCATCCTGTCCGAAGCGTCCGACAGCGGGCGGAAGGTGCTGACCATCCACCTCAACCGCACCCAGATGGACCTGCCCTATGACAGCATCTATTACCTCGAGAGCAACCTGCGGAAGATCAACATTTACGGCGATGTGGCGCATCAGCCGCTGTGCGCCTATTACGGCAAGCTGACCGAGCTGCCCGAAGCGCTGTTCCAGAACGGCTTCCTGCGGGTAGGGCGGAGCTATGTCGTCAATATGCGGTACATCCGGCAGATCAGCAACTATAAGGTCATGCTTCGCAACGGCGTGGAGCTGAGCGTCAGCCGGAACGGCTACGCGGGCATCCGCACGACCTATCTGGAATGGAAGGGGCAGTTCGGCGATGAGTGAGCTGGAATGGTTCCTGTTGGGGCATGTCGTCTGCGTGACCCAGTGGGCCGCGTTCATCTGGGTGGACTACGCCTATCTGGGCGTCGGGCGGCTGAAGCATCCGCTGGTCTGGGGCGCGGTGCTGACAGCGTGCGAAATGGCCATCAGCACCGGGTTCCACATCGACTTTTTCTCTTCACAGAGCATTTTCATCAACGTCGTCTTTGTACTGCTGTCCACGCTGCTGTTCGGCGGGACCCTGCCGCAGAAGCTGACGGCGGGCCTCATCAACGGCACGATGTGCCTGCTGGAAGAAAACGCGGTCCGCTATGTGGCGTCGTGGGTGCTGCAGACCTCGCTGCTGACGGTCTGGCATCGGGCAGAATGTCTGGTGGCGATGGTCATCACGAACCTCATCGTGGGCGCGGTCGTGGCCCATTTTTCGCGCCAGTGGAAGGATGAACGGGCGCTGGAATCCCCACAGGCGCTGGTCATGTCGTTCTTTCCGGCCATCGTCGTGGTGCTGAACACGGTCTTGATGGTCTCCGCCAATGACGCTCCGGCCACGCCGATGATGCTGGTGCTGACGCTGGGCCTGACCGTGGCTGTGCTGGTCCATATGGCCATCGTGCAGATGTTCAACAAACAGATGGTCCAGCAGCAGGAACTGCACGTTCAGGCCGCGCTGGAACAGGAGCGCGCCGAGGCCCTGATGGAGTCCTACACGACCCAGCGGCGGCTGACCCACGAGTTCACCAACCACACCGACGCGCTGGCCATGCTGCTTCAGCAGGGGGAGTATGAGGAAGCCAAAGCCTACCTCGCCACGGTGACCAAAAACATTGCGGCGACGACCACCATCATGGACACCCACAACCCGCTGCTGGACGCGCTGCTCAGTAAAAAGTACGAAGAAGCAAGCAAAAAAGGCGTTCTGCTCTATTTTGATCTGACCGACCTGCGGGACATCCCGCTGGAAAAGACCGACCTCGTTCTGGTGGTGTCCAACCTGCTGAACAACGCCATCGATGCGGCGGCACAGGCCGCCCCGCCGGAGGTGCATTTCCGGATGCGCAAGACCGAGACGGAACTGCTGCTCTCGGTGCGGAACCGGGTCAAAAAGAACTTCGATATCCCCGAAGGCCAGCTGCCGCGCTCGACCAAAAAAGAAGCGGGCCACGGCATGGGACTGCGGAATGTCTGCGAGGTCCTGGAAAAACATCAGGCCGAATATACCCTCAGCTGCAGGGACCGCTGGTTCCGGTTCACGACGTCGATCCCTACCCGCAAAGTATGACATTATCCCCAGCAGAATATGACATTTTTGGTGAAATCGAGGGCCGGATTTGGTAAAATAAACCCAGAACAAGGCATAGAGATTTCAGGCGGTGCGTTTGCGGGCCGAAGCGATTCGGGTGCGCTGAATGGATCATGCAGGAGCGGCTGAGCATGTGTGCCGTTCCTTCCGCCTTTTCTGATAAGTCCTGACGAAGCTCTTGACGGTGATCGGGGGATTGCTGCTCATAGAGACTCTAGCATGTTACGGCTGTGGACATCGTTGTGTGGGAACGGGATGTCCATCCCATTCAGCTGTGGCATCGGTGAGAGCTTCGGTGGGACTTTTTTGGTTGGAATAGGCCCTTTTCGCTGCAGACCTGCGGCGGAGAGGGCTTTTTTCTTGCAAAGCAGCGGGGAGTGCGGTATCATGGTAAAAAAGAGGATGTAACCTCTCCGTCAATGCTTCGCATTGCCACCTCTCCTGATAGGAGAGGCCTTGGCATGGCGGAAAGCTTTTTCTCTTCGCCAGAGGCTCTCCTCCTAGGAGAGCTGTCGAGCGCAAGCGAGACTGAGAGGTTTTTTACAATCCCCAGAAAGAAGGAACTGTGATGAAACTTCCCGAAAAGAAACAGCGCTGGGTCCTGCATGAGGACACGCTCCCGCAGCCCGCAGGGGCGGGTGCCACCCGGCGGGTGCTGGCCTACACCGACGGCCTGATGTGCGTGGAGAACACCTTTGAAAAGGGCGCAGTTGGTGCGCTGCACCATCATCCGCACACCCAGATCACCTATGTGGTGTCGGGCGCGTTCGAGTTTACCGTGGACGGCGTGACCCGCACCGTCCACAAGGGCGACACCATCCTGAAAGAGGACGGCGTCGAGCACGGCTGTGTCTGCACCGAAGCGGGCATCCTGCTGGACATCTTCACCCCCATGCGGGAAGATTTCGTGTAAGAAAAAGGGACCCTCTCGGGCACGTCAGCGCGTACCGGAGAGGGTCCCTTTGGTTTTCTATTATTCCGGCTTGACCTGCAGTTCCTGCTCGCAGTAGATGCAGCGATACTTGCCGTTGGAGCTTAGCTCAAAGATCTGGTCGCACTCTTCCTCGATGGAGGAGATGCAGCGGGGGTTCTTGCACCGCACGATGTTGACCAGACGCTTGGGGGGCTGAGGCTTTTCCTTCTTGACCGCCTTGCCGTCCTTGATGATGGTCACGCTGATGTCGGGGTCGAGGTAGGCCAGCACATCGAGGTTCAGCCACGAAGCGTCGCCCTCGACCTTGATGATGTCCTTACGGCCACCCTCCGCCTTGTGGGAGCGGGCGTTCTGGATGAGCGCCACATTGGCCGTGCGGTTGCCCTTGATGCCCAGCAGGTCCATCAGACCGACTGCCGTGCCGGCCTTGATGTGGTCGATCACGATACCATTCTGAATTTCATCGATGTTCAGCATATCAGTTGTCCTCCTTCGGTGCTTTGGGGTCGGTCAGACCCAGCAGCGTCATAATCAGTGCCATGCGGACGTACACGCCGTTCTGCACCTGCTCGAAATAAGCGGCGCGGGGGTCGTCGTCCACATCCAGCGCAATCTCATTCACGCGGGGCAGGGGATGCAGCACCGCCATGTTCTCCTTGGCCAGCGCCATTTTTTCGCTGGTCAGAATGTAGCTGTTCTTCAGGCGGATGTAATCTTCCTCGTTGAAGAAGCGCTCTTTCTGCACGCGGGTCATGTAGAGGATGTCCAGTTCGGGCATGGACTCTTCCAGACTGCGCGTCTCGCGGTACTCGATGCCGTTGGCTTCCAGCACGTCCTTGATGATGTAGTCCGGCACGCGCAGCTCCTCGGGGCTGATGAGCACGAAGCGGATGTTCTTGCAGCGGGCCATCGTCTTGATGAGGGAATGGACCGTGCGGCCGAACTTCAGGTCGCCGCACAGGCCGATGGTCAGGTCGTCCAAGCGGCCCATCCGGGTGCGGATGGTCATGAGGTCGGTCATGGTCTGGGTGGGGTGCTGGTGTCCGCCGTCGCCCGCGTTGATGACCGGGATGCGGGAATAGCGGCTGGCGCGGAGCGGCGCACCCTCTTTGGGGTGGCGCATGGCCACGATATCAGCGTAGCAGGAGACGACGCGGATGGTGTCGGCAACGCTTTCGCCCTTGGAGGCGCTGGAAACGTTTTCACTCGGGAAGCCCAGCACATGGCCGCCGAGGTTCAGCATGGCTGCTTCGAACGAAAGGCGGGTGCGGGTGGACGGCTCGTAGAACAGGGTGGCGAGCTTCTTGTGGGCCGCAACGTCCTGATATGCAGCAGGATCGGTGCGGATACGGTCAGCGAGGTTTAGCAGGGACTCGATTTCCTCTGGGCTGAAATCCAAGGGGTCGATCAGATGGCGCATGAATTTTTTACCTCCGTCAAAGTAATTTTCGCAGAATGGAAAAATCGAAGAAGTTGGTGTAATAACTCAGCGAACGCATGACCGGGTGACACAGCCGATTGAAACAGATCTCGTCGAGCAGCAGCATGGCTTCGCCGGGAGCAAGCCGCATGGCCGCCCGGATCGACTCGTCGCCGCAGCTGGCCTTGAGGTGCGCCACGTTGGACGAGATCTGCTGGCTGCACTCCTGCTCCAAGATATCGAAGACGCCGCCGCTCAGGTCGATGCGGGTGTAGTCCCGATTGCCGAACAGCGCGCGGGGCAGATAATCGATGGAGTAGATGACGGGGGTGGTGTCGGCAAGGATGCGCTTTTTGATGCAGATCACCTCGTCCCCCTGTGCAATGGCAAGGTCGCGGGCAAGCTCGGCCCCGGCGCGGATGGGATAAATTTGGATGCCATCGGCGTGGGGATAGCTGCCAAAACTGCGGATCAGCGGATAATATTCCAGCTTCTGGTCCAGCCGGCTGCGCAGGTTGAGCACCGTGCGGTTGATCACTGTGCCGATGCCGCGCACCCGCTCGATGTATCCGGCGCGCTCCATCTCGCTCAGCGCATCGCGGATGACGGTGCGGCTGACGCCAAGCTGGGCGGCAAGATCGACCTCGGCGGGCAGACGGTCAGCATCGGCGTAGCGGCCGATGCGCAGTTCTTCCAGAAGCGCTGCAACGACGCGGTCACTGATGACCGCACCGCCCAGACGGATGGACGACGAAGTGCTGGAATCTTTCATACGATGTATCCTCCGGTTCACGGACAGGGGAGCACCCTGTCTGGACTTTCGGGAAACCTGCCCGGGAAGCCGAAGTTTCGTCAGGCAGATCTCCTTATCTTAGATTATAGCATAATTTGACTTTCATTCAAATGGTAATTATACTGGAATCCGGAAGAAAGTATGATTTTATTTTGGAGGGGTCATAAAATGGAACTTCTGCTGCACAAAATTGGCGGCCAGCCCGCCGAACAGACCGTCACGGTCCGCCGCTGCGGGCCGGAGGATGCCGCCGCGTTCTATGCGCTGCAAAACGAGGTGCGGGCCGCGATGCCGCACCCGGAATACTTCGTGCCCGACACATTGGAGAACATCACGGCCTATCTGACCCACGACCTGTGCCTTGGCGTGTTCGACGGCGAGCGGCTGGGAGCTTACTTCATCCTGCGCTACTGCGGGCAGAGTGAGCACAACTATTCGGCCTTTCTGGGCGTCCCGAAGGCCGAATGGGACCGCTGGGCCAACGCCGACAGCGCCGTGGTCACGCCTGACTGGCGCGGCAACGGCTTGCAGCGGAAGATGCTCGAAGCCGCCGCAGAATTTCTCCGCCCGGATATCGTGGGCATCGGGGCGACCGTCAGCCCCGAAAACCAATACAGCCTGAACAACGCTCTCGCGTGCGGCTTCGTCATCGCCGACCGGCGGGAGATGTACGGCGGCTATGACCGCTATCTGCTGAAAAAGGAGTTGTAAAAGAGACGCTCTCCGGAATGGCGGAGGACGCTCCGAAGTAACAAAAAGGGGCTGTCACACAACGAAGTGTGACAGTCCCTTTTGCATATGTTTTATGCCGCCATGGCGTTTTGCTTCAGCGCTTCGTTGGTCTTGTGGCGCACGACCAACAGGCAGATGAGGTGGACCGACGCGGTGAGCACCCAGCTGATGGGGTAGCTGATGTATAGCGTCGTGGTGGAGCGGAACAGCTGGAAAATGGTCGCGATCCAGACCAGACGGAGCAGACAGCTGCCCACAAGGCTGACGATCATCGGCAGAACCGAATAGCCCCGTCCGCGCAGACAGCTGGCCAGCGTGTCCATCACGCCGCAGAAGAAATACGACGTGCAGATGACCTTCATGCGGGCCAGACCGGCCGCGACTACAGCCTCGTCGGAGGAGTAGAAGTGGAGCAGCCCTTCGCCCGCGAGGTAAGCGCCGCCGCCCAGCACCACGCCGACGACCACCGCGCAGAGCAGACAGTTGCGCATGACGCGGTCAAGGTTGTCGTACCGACGCGCGCCGACGTTCTGGCTGGTAAAGGTGACAGCGGCCTGTGCAAAGGCATTCATGCCGGTGTAGATGAAGCCTTCGATGTTGGCAGCGGCGGAGTTGCCCGCCACGACCGTGGAGCCGAACGAGTTGACCGCCGACTGGATGACGACGTTCGACAGGCTGAACACGGTGCTCTGCAAGCCGGCGGGCAGACCAATTTTCAAAATCTGCACCAGTGCGCCTTTGTGGAAGCCCAGATGCCGCAGGTCGAGGTGGAGCGGGCCTTGCTCCTTCATCAGAAGGACTGTGACCAAGATCGCGGAGACGGTCTGGCTGATGATGGTCGCCAGCGCGACGCCCGCGACGCTCATCTGGAACAGGATGACGAACACGAGGTTCAGAAGCACATTGATGACGCCCGAAACGGCCAGACAGTACAGCGGACGGCGGGTGTCACCCACGGCACGCAGCAGCGCCGAGTTGAAGTTGTAGAGCATGGTCATGGGCATTCCGATGAAGTAAATTTTCAGATAAATCGTCGAAAGGTCAATGACATCTTCGGGGCAGGACATCAGTTCCAACAGCCCCCGCGCGGCAAAAAAGCCCACGAATGCCAGCAGCACACCGCTGACCAGACCCAGCGTCACCGACGTCTGGACCGTGTTCTGAACGCCCTGCTCGTCCTTAGCGCCAAAGCACCGCGCCGCCACGACGTTCGCGCCCAGCGAAAGGCCCACGAACAGGTTGACCAGCAGGTTGATGAGCGCGCCGTTGGAGCCGACTGCCGCCAGTGCGGTGCTGCCCGCAAAGCGTCCGACGACCACGACATCCGCTGCGTTGAACAACAGCTGCAAAATGCTGGACGCTGCCAGCGGCAGAGAAAACAGGATGATCTTTTTCAGCATCGGGCCGCTGGTCAGATCGCCCGCGCGGGTGGTTTGTGCCATGAAAAATGCCGCCTCCTTTGAAACTTCCTTGTTGCGATTCCTATCATTCTTACATTCAATAAACATGCTGTTTACGCCGATTTTACACAAATGCGGCGCAACCATATATTATAGCACGAAAATGCGGTTGATTCAAGATGTAAGGCAAGGGAAAGGCTGCATTTTAGAAAATCGGTCATGCTCACTTGCACTCGTTGAGGATGTCCAGCAGCTCTTCGCGGCTCAGCTTCTTGCAGCAGCCGCCGGTCAGCACCGTGGAATCATAAAAAATGCCCGTCTGGAAGCCAGACGAGCAAAGAAGTGCGCGTATTTTGAAGAGAAAACCGGTCATTCGGCCGCAGATTCTGCGGAAGAGCTGTCATTGGAACTGTCAGTTTGCTCGTTTTGGGCAAGCCATTCGGAGATGCGGGCGTAATACTCCTGTACCCCATAGGCGGCATAGGTTTCGCTGTCCATTTCGACATGCTGGCTGATGTATCCATAATAGTCCTCGCGGGGGTCCACATAGTTGCTGGACTCCTCCGAATAATGGGAAGCGTCCCGCAGAAGGCGCAGGTCCTGATATTCGGAAGGGACTGCATCATAGACATCGGCTAAGCGGTCCTCGTAGCTGTGGTGGACCTCGTGAAGCAGGGTATCGAGGACCTCTTCAACGGGATCGCTTTCAAGATGTGTGAAGTTGATCCGGACCAGCCTATACTTGTCGGAGTAGATGCCCAAGGTGTGCTCGGGGAGGATGTCGGCCTGCACCGTGACGCCGTCGTGCAAGCCGAGGTAGTGGCTCTCGATGTTGGCCACGGTCTGAAGGACGTTCAAGCGCTGCTTCGTGGACAGCTCGTCCCAGACAGCGGGCTGAAGCTTCAGGACCGTGTCCATGTTCGAAGCAAGGGTATCTTCGACCTTGCTTTCAACGTCAAAGCCCGCTGTCTCGACGCTGGAAGAAAGGATCGCTGTGCCGAAGTATTTATTCCAGCCGATGACTACCATGAGCGTGAGCATGGCGGCGGCAGTAATGCAGGAAACGGCATAGACACAGCGGGAAAATCGATTCTTGTAGACTTTTTTCCGGGCGCGCTTCTCGGTGAACTTGACCTTTTGGGCAAACAGCGCCGCCGCATAGACGACGGAAACGGCCCCAGCCGCCACCGCCAGCGCCTGAATGGGCAGAAGGAAGGTGGCGGAATAGGTCATGATGGTGTAAACGCCAAAGGGGAGCACGAAGCACGCGGTGGAGGTCCAGCCGTTTTTCCAGTGCCGCAGGACCACCGTGAAAAACAGGATGGACACCACCGCCAGCGCGAACAGCACATGGAACGACTGGGTGATGCTGTGGTGGGGGAGCAGCCGGAAGAGGATATTCTTGTACCATACCGTGCCGATGGTGAACTTGAAGCCTACGCTGAACAAAAATTCAAGCAAGGTCATAGACGAATGGTCACGCATAAATATCTCCTTTGGCTGCGGGCTGTCGTGGATGGTCAACGATTTGCGCTGTTCACATAGGCTTCCAGCCGCGCGACCCGTTTGGGCGTGGGCGGATGGGTGCGGTACAGCGCCTCAGTCAGGGTGAGCTGGCGGTTGGTCTCCGGTGCGGCGTAAGTAAGAAAATGCGCCAGCTGAAGGCCATAGGAGCGGTCAAGGCTGGCCGAGTACAGGTCACAGCGGTATTCTGCCGAGCGGCTCAGAACGCTCATCACTGTCTGATAGAGTACCACGATTCCTTTCTGAAGTAAACTGAAAATTCCTTGACTTACCTTGCTCGTTCCTTTGAACGCCATGACACCGAGCCACGAGCCGAGCCATCCGCAGACCAAAAAGAAGAGGAAGATCACCGCCACAAACGCAAAGGAAAGGACGCTGATGACTCCGCAGAGAACGAAGATGGTGGCCAGAACGGCCCGGTTGAACTCCGGGTCGAAGTTCAGGATGTGCGAAATTTCGTGAGCGAGGACGGCGTTCAGGGTCATGGGGTCGGCGTTGTCGAGGGTCCCGCGGGAGACGGAGATGCAATTTGCGCCGTAAGCTGTCGCCTGCATGGAGTCGTCGGCGGAAATCAAGTAGACCTTCAGGCGGGAGATATCAACAGCGCTCGCGTGCGAGACGTCCTCGGTGAGCTGGCGCTTGGCGTCAGACAGACGGGCGACCTCGTAAGCGGGAAGCTGGTCCCAGCGGGTGGCTCCCTCTTGGAAGAGGGCCAGATAGCCGCCGAAGAACACATACAGAGCGATCGCGCCGGTGACCAGAGCCGCAATGGAAGGGTCGTTGAACAGCGACGATACTGCAAGGAAATCGAGCGCAAGGACCGCCGCGACCTTCAAAAGTCCGGGAATACGGATCATAGCATGACCTCCTTCAGATCAAAACTGGAACAGTGCCTGTGTGCCGCCGCAGTCGATGACGGCGGAACCGCTGCTGAGCGAGTTCAGAAGTTCTTTGCGAAACCGGGCTTCCCGCACGGGGGCGTTGCGGGCCACCGACTCGGTGCGGTTGGTTCCCAGAAGCATATCAAAGGCGCTGCTGGCGCGGATGTGCTTGTCCACGGTCGTGGTGTAGGAGCGTTTGACCACGTCGATCTGCCCGCAGATGGATTCGATCTTGGCGCAGGAACTCATGCTCTCGTGGCGGGAGTAAATGCGGACCGGGAAGGTGTTCATGAGGATGCTCAGGTCCGATTCCTCAAGGGAGAACACATCGGTGCTGAGCAGATGAACGGAAGCCTTGGGCGGCAGCTTCTTCAGCAGCTCGAGAATGCAGCTGCGCTCGCCCTTGCCGCTGTCGAGGATCAGAATGGAGCAGGTCTCAGGGGTCTGTTTGACGTAGGAAAGAAGCATTTTGCAGAGGACTTCCTGCATCGATTTGTCTGCGTCGAACTCGCCGAGGGGCAGATGGACCGCCATCTTGCCGGTGGGGGACTGACCACTGAGAAAGGGAGCCAGAAGGCCGAGGAGCATCTCGAAGTCCGCAGAGGCGGCGCTGACCTCGGCATAGCGGGACAGCAGGAACTCATAGTTTTCGGCCGTGAGCGTTCCGCGCTCCACCAGCTGATGGAGCTTCCACTGGACCAAGGCGGGGCCGCCATAGGATTCGATGGTCTCAAGGTCGAGGGGACGGGTGCTGCCGAGACGGGCCTCGGTCTCCTTGACAAAGGACAGGAAGGTGACGACCTGCATGGCCTTTGCGCTGGAAAAGCCGAAATCGCTGAGCAGACTCCGCAGACGGCTGATGCTTTGAAGGGTCGAAACGTTGAACAGATCGCCGCAGAAATTGATACCGCCGCTCAGGGCATCGACCACGCGGTACGGGCCGAATGCGGAAAAGCCAGAGCTGCTGGGGGTGTTGTCCAGCAGAAAAAGGGTCCGGCCTTCGGCGTATGCGGTCTCGGTGAGGTGCTGGCCGATGACCTGACGGATCATCGGGTCCGCGCCGCTGACCAGAAAATTGGCTCCTGCGGCCGAGAAATGATTGCGGTTGACCGTGTTGAGATACTGCAGATAGTTCATGAGAAACTCTCCTTTCAGGAGTGCTTGATGTGGACCTTCTGGGGAGGGGCGGATAAGATTTTGACAAAGCATTCGCCCGTGTTCAGCGAAGCAAGCTCTTTGTCGCTGACGAGGGGTTCCTTTTCGCACTTGACCACCGGTTCTGCGTAACGGGAAGCCGGAAGGACAAGGTGTTCCTTGTATTCCGAGCCGTAGAGGGTCTGCAGGGTGGTGATCGTGGACGGGTCGCCCGGACGAAAGCTGATGAGGTAAGGGAAGCCGGCCAAGCCGCCGGTCGTGATATGCTCGTTGAAATCGGGGGCAAGGCCGTAGAGGTTCTCGATGCTCTGGGTGGTGAGCAGGATCTGCAGACCGTACTCCCGGCCAAGGTTGGCGGCCTGAAAGATGCCGAAATCAGCGGCCTTTCCGCCGTCTGCCATCTTGTCGATCTCATCGAGGACCATCAGGATGGGCGCAGAACGTTTGCCCGCGCTGCTCATCTGGTGGTCCTTGATCTTCTTGAGATAGTAGAGGAAGAAGGGGCGGCTGATCTCGGCGCTCCGAAGATCGTAGAGGAAGAATAGGTTTCGACCATAACGGCCGTTCAGCCAGTCGTGAAGAGTGTCGTCGCCGTCCAATTCAAAGCTGCCGCTGAAGGCTTCCAGCACTTGGTTCAGAAAGAACTGGATATCGGTGGCTCGGCGGGTGGGGATGTAGGGCTTCGCAGAGCTGGGGTCATACCCCCAGTCCTTGCGCAGCATGGAATGGTTTCGCGGGTGCTTGGCAATGTAGGCCAAAAGGTCCTCGGTGGGCATCCGGCGCAGGGCGTTCACGAGCGTCCAGCTGCCGGTGTCCGCGTCGGGAAAACAGTCCACGATGGTCCGCAGAACGCCGATGAAGGTGTTGCGTGCCGCTTCGACCCAAGCACGGTTCTGGTTTGCGCCCGCCAACAGTTCCGCAAACAGAAAGTCGGCGAACTCCCGCATCTCGGCTTCGTGGTCGGCCGCTTGGCGGATCTCCTTGATGATGTTGGGGACGAACAGGTTGGCCTTCGAAACAGCCGCAGGGTCGTGGGTGATGACTTTGTCGTTCGGTTTGAGAAAGCGGTCGAGGAAGGACCGCTTGATCTCAAAGAAAACACCTTTCATGGAGGGGTCTGCCTTTAACAGCAGCGCGGCGGCCGGCTCGGTGAAAGAGGAGGTCTTGCCCGTGCCCACCGTGCCGAAGGTCAGGCAGTTGACTCCCTTCAGAACGGGAAGCTTCGCGGCGGTCCCGTTGGAAAGGGTGGCAGGGATGCCGCCGATGCCCTTGGGCCAGCTCGGCGGGGCGGTTTTCTGCATCGCAGAGGGAAGTTCATAAAGCATAGGGAAAAGCTCCTTAATCGTCATCGCTGCTGCAGTCGGCGCCGCCGTCATCGCCGCTGTCGGTGGATGCATCTGCATCGTCATCCGCAGAGACGTCGTCGCTGCCCGGAAGGCCGCTGGAGTCAGAGGGGGCATAATCGTCGGCGATATCGGGCAGATAAGCGTCGGTGCTCTCCATGAGGTCGGCGTACTCTTGGGTGGACATGGAATCTCTCAGGCCGTCTCCGGGGTTGGGGGCGTCAAAGGTGTCGGGCAGGGAAGCCGACAGGTCGTTCCATGCCTGTTGATCTGCATAAGATTCGTTGGTGAAGGAATTGCTGACTATTTCAGTGTGGCCGTCGCTGTAGGTCACCTGATCGTTCACCAAGAAGGTGTTCGGGCGGTCGCCGGGGCGGCCGTCCACGATGGCAGTCTTGGTGGAATCGATGGTTGCGCCGTTCTGAAGGGCGGTGCGTTCCCCCTGCTCCATGGAGTAGTAACCGCCGTGGTTTACGTCGGCATTCTGCGGAACGATGTTATCCGTGGTGTTGTTTCCGCCCAGAGAAGAAGCGTTGACATGGCCTTTTTCGTCGCCGGGAAGGTAAGCGTCGGTGCGGCTGGGCATGTGGTTATGGTTGCCCTTCTCAAGGGACAGCGGACCCTCCCAAGTCACATTTCCGTTTTCGGGATTGGTGGAACTGTAGCTGTTTGATCTCATAAGAAATACTCCTTTTTAAGCCGTAGAAGCTCCGACCTAGTTGTATCACAAAAAGCGAATCTTCTACATAAACTTTCGTTTACATTACTTCAAAACACTCTTGATGAGCAGATAAATGCCCGCCACGATGATGACGCAGGGCATCAGTGCATTCAGCAGAGGGAGAAAGGCCGTCAGGCGCTGGATGAGGAACACGCCGAACTTGGGGAAGAGGATCGCGAGAAGCAGCAGAAGAAATGCAAATTTCAAAGAAAACACCTCCAATCAAAGTGCATTCGAAACGATCTGCTGGGCGAGTGCAGAGTTTGCATCCACCAGCACGACCTTGCGGTTCAAAGAACCTTCCTCGCCTGTTCCGCGTCCAAACTTATAGTAAGGGTCGTCTGCAGGAGAAATGGTGATGGCCGTAATGCGGTTTGCATCGACGCCGAAACTGACCAGAGAAGCCTTGACCGTTTCAGCACGGGTCCGGCCCAACTCAGAGGGAAGGTCGCCTGCACAAGTACCGTAGAGCACGATGGACAGGTCCGGGTGGTTCAGCATGTAGTCCGCGATGGGCTGGATGGCGGCGCGGGCGGTCTGTCCATCCAGATATTCGGCACTGTCCGGCTGGAAGCGGACCTGCTCTTCCGTGATGGCGAGGGGGCTTTCAAAAGCCTTGTTGTTGTTCAAAAGCTCGGCGCTCAGCGGCTGAAGGCCGCTGCCAGTGCCGGCGACGGGCATGGTGGAAACGGGAGCGTCATCAAAGTCGTAGGAGTCGGAACTGGGCAGGTCGTCCCTGAAGGTGACCTTCTTTGCGCCCAGTGCCGTGAACAGCTGGCGGTAGAAGGACTTGAGCTTGTCCTTTTCTTCCGCGTTCAGGGCGGGCTGGTCGTCCCCGAGGTCGCCGCAGGAGTACCAGATGACTTCATCGACCGAGGACATATCGAGGTGCATTTCCTCCGCCACGGCGGCAGCGGAACCCTCGACATCCAGCTGATAGACGGGGGTCTGGATCATGTTGATCAACCCAGTGGTAGACCGACCGCTGGCGTAGTAGACGAGGATGTTCTGACGGCCTTTGACCGCGTTGGCGTTCAGGGTGCGGACCGCTGCAGCTGTGGCCGCGGCAAGGTCGATCTCACCGGAAACAGGATGGTAGTTGTCCAGACGGGAAGCAATGTCTGCCTGAATGCTGGAACGGACCCGCTCCATCATGGTGGCGTTATAGCCGCGGTCACTGAGGTCCTTGACCGTGGAAGGTTCGCCGATCAGGGCGGTGCTGCCCTCGGCAGAAATGAAAGCGTAGGTGCTGCCCGGGCGGCTGGGCAGGGAGGACAGCTCCTCGATGCTGTCGTTGAGGACGGTCTCACCATCGGCGATGGCCGCGACCAGTGCCATATTGACCGGCTCTTCGGACTGGACCTTGGAGCAGCCGGCGAGGTTCATCAGCAGGGCGAACACGAGGGCAATCATAGCAATCGTTTTATTCATAGCAATTCTCCTTTCAACTCAGGAAACTTTATCCAGATGGACAGCGGCAGGGGTGATGTCGTCAGCGGATTCGGTAGCTTCTTTGGGCAAAACAGCTTTGCCAGACTCGGCCATCTCCTCGGTAAAGTCGGCATCGTTCACCTGTTCGGTGAGCAGCTTCCGGCAATGGAGCTTCAGGCCGACGCGGAGGGCTTCGATCTGGTGTTCTGCAGCGGTACGCTTCTCGTCGTCCCACTCACGGACGTCCGGGGCGTTTTCCAGCAGAGCCAGCTCGTTTTCCAGAGGAGCCAGCTCAGCAACGCAGCCAGCCAGCTCGCCCTTCTTGCGGTCGCGGATGGAGATTTTGAAGGCGTTTTTGTCGAGCGAGAGAGCGAGGCTCAGAGCACCGGTAACAGCTGTCAAAAACGAAGACATCAAAGTGATTCCATATTCGGCCAGAGAGTAACTCTCTTTGCCGACGAACTGACCGGCAGCGTTGATGGAACCATATGTTGTATCCATCGAACCAAATCGAATCATCACAGAAGCGACGACCGACAGAAGGAATGCACCGCCGAGAACGCCACAGACGATCCAAAACAGTGGCTTTTGGGTGAAATTTTCATTACGGTGATTTAAGTAAGTGGCAAGCCCCCACATCGAAGCGTCGGATGCAATCGACATGCAGAGCACAATGATGACAAGCAGAGCACCGTTGGTCAGCAGGATGCCGGAGAGGAAGGAGTAGTTCACGAGTGCATCCACCAGCATTGCAAGGATGGTGACAGGACCGCCGATCGACAGGACCTTGCGGCCGATATGGAGCGGGAACTGCGGTTCCAGACCCTCCAGCGGCTCGATGTCGGCTTTCAGAGTGTCGGCTTTTTCCTCAAGCGGTTCGATGCGCCGCTGAAGCGCAGTCTTGCGCATTTCCCGTGCGGAAAAAATGCGGGTGAGCTGGTTCTCATGGTTGGCCACTTCAGCTTCGTGGCTGGCATAAGCGTGTTCGATCTGAGCATCGATGTAGTGGTCGCACTCGGAGCCCGCATTGTTGTGGTCGCAAGTTTCGAGGACGCCCTTGAGGTGAGCCTCGGCATTTGCGTAATACCCCGCGATGACCGCCGGGTCGTTCATCGGATACCCCGAAGTGACGTAGTTCTCAAGGCCCATGCCTTCGGTCGGCAGGTTGGCCGGAGCGTAGTTGTCCTGAAGGACCTGATAGTTGCCGGAAGCTTTCTTTTTCTTGAAAATGTTCATAGTTTAACCCTCCTGCTTCTGTGCTTCTTCAACGATTGTCACGAGCGCGTTCCAAGTGTTCGCATGAGCACTTAAAATCTGCTGGACGGAGTCCTCGTAAACGAGGTCAGGCAGTACGTTTTGATAGATGGGCTTCATCAGAAGGCCGTGGCCGTAGGTGGCGTAGACGCTCAAAAGAGACTCGGCGGTGGCCTCCATCTGGTCGTGGGCGGTGTCGTATTCTCCGCGAATGACGTTGACGAGACCGGCCATGTTCTTCAGGATGGTCTGGCGGTCGGCCTTGCGGGAAGCCCGCTTGCCGGCGGCTCTCTCGCGAGCACGGGCCTGTGCGCTCGTTTCGCTGCGGGCGTTCTGTCCGCCGGAGTCCGCAAGGGCGGCGGAAAGGGTGGAGTACTCAATCAGAAGCTGGTCGGCTTCCGTCCAATCCTTGGTGAGCTTGGTTTCGGCCTCTTCGCGGCGAAGCACACAGGCGTGACGGAAGCGCTTGGTCTGGCTGGTGATGTAGCCGGAAGATAGGGTGTTGGTCTCAGGGTCAAGACCGCCGGTGTGAAGGATCTTGCCGTGAAGAAATCCCTTGCACCAGATCAGAAAACGGGGAGTGTGAAGGCCTTTCATCGGAAGAACAGTTGCAGTTTTGCTCATGAGGGGGATTCTCCTTTCAGTTTTTCATGCCATAGAAGCTCTGACCTATTTGTACCACAAAAAGAAGAGTTTCAACATTCGGTATTGGTTTACATTCCGCCACTAGAGCTTGTATACACCCGGGGCTAACTCACAGTCTTTCATCTCAACAGGGAGCAGACGGAACACGCTGCCCGGGAAGATCAGTCCAAGCGTCAGGGAAAACAGCACCCACAAAAGGAACCAAAGTGCGCTTTGCGGGATGCCCGCTTTCAAGCCGATCTCGAGCAGAAAGCTTCCCACGAAAGCAGACAAAATGCTGCTGGAGACCAGAAGGGGAATGCTCGAATCCTCCATGTAGGCAAACAAAAGCAGACTGCCGATGGCAGAACCAATGATCGTCAAAAACAGCACCCGAAGGACGCCGTAAAGGGCGTTCAGATGGCTCATATAGCGGATGGAAAGCAGGTCGCGGTCAGAATAAGAAGTGGCGGCGGCTTTCATGGCCGCAGCAAGGTCTGCGGCGTCCTGAATGTTCACAAAGACGCCGCCGGTAGTCTCCGCCATCTTGGTCATGATGGCACGGTCTGCCGAGCCGAGGCCGACGGTGCTGATGTTGATGCCCAGACGGCTGTACTCTTCCAAGGCCGCGTTGAACTCCGGCATGTTGCCCCTGAAAAACAGGAAGCCGCGGCTCAGGTCGGTGGCGGAACCGTCGGTCAGAAAGATGACTTTGGGATGTGGGCCGCCGTCCCACACGCCGTTCTTGTAGTCGTTCAGAACTTGAAGGATCGTTCCGAAGATCGCAGTTCCGCCGTCGCTGGTGATGGAAATGGCATCATCACTGGGATCAAACGGTCCCATATCGCGAACCATCCGCGCAGTGTCAGAAAAGGTGTAGACCATGTAGGGAAAGTCAGGCTCTTCCGCTTTCATGATCTCCGGGATCGCCTGATAGCGAAGGCCGGAGGGGTCATTCGAACGCATGGAACCGGACTCGTCGAGAATGAAAATGTAACTGGTGGCCGCAATTTCCTGACGCTTCGGCGTCAGCTCATAGAGAAACTCCAAGGACGTTGACAAGAAGAAAATGGCTAATGTTCCGAGAAGAAAATAACCGATCATTTGTTTTCGACCGTGATACAGAATGCTGTTTTGGTCGAACGAACCGGTTACGGCAGAACTGACCCACACGGCCACAAATAACAGGACAAATAAAAGCAAGCACAGAAGCCCGATCAGGACCGGAGTGGGGACCGTGCCGCGATAGGCCGTATAGAGGTACTGGCTGGCAAAACACGCGATGATGCCAACCGCCACGCTGGCAAGGGCCGCGACGCGGTTGATGCGGGGCTGAGAGGTGTTTTTCATGTTTCCTTCCTCCTTGAGCGGTTTGAATGGGATAAAATTGAATGAAGCAGTTATTGAAATTTGACAAAATTTCCCGTGATTTATGAGGATAGAGTATCATAATAGGGCGGTTTCGACGATAAAGCGGCAGTTAACAGAGGGGGAAAATAAAAAAGACGGACAGCTGCAGCTGCCCGTAGTCCGGCACGATCTGAAGATTGAGTTCAACTATCATTCTTTGCGTCATACCCATGCTACAATGCTTATTCAAGCAGGCGCACCAATCAAGGATGTCATAATACAACGAAAAGGGCTGAACCGAAAGATATTGTTCAATCGGTTCAGCCCTTTTTCTGCTGTTCAGGGGTGAATTTTCAAAAAGCGGTGGCAAATGGGTGGCAAATTGACGTTTTTCAAACCTTGAAAAAGTCAAAAATCAAGGATTCATGCGGATAAATGCCGTGATGCACTCGGTATGACTTTCATTGTCCAAACACAGATCGATATCGCTTTCAACGATAGGCAGTCGGAATTTGATGGATTTGAGCCACTGACCGTTGGGCTGACGCTCCGGGTAGATCTGAATTTCAGAAATCAGATGTTCCATCAGCTTTTTGCGTTCAAGGGGGTTCATCACATTGTAGAGCTTTTCAAAGCAGATGAGAACCTTGTAAATGTTGTCGCCTGTGATTTTATCCGCTTCGATCGCCTGCTTCTTTGCACGGGCATCCATCAGGTTATTTTCTGCTTCTTCGATTTTATCGTACATCTTGTAAAGCCGCTCGTCAAGGTCAGATTTGCGGATGATATAGTGGCGCTCATCCGGGTCGAGCGTGTCGATCTCCTCCATGATTTTGGATTTGACGGAGTAATACTGCCGCAGCATTTTTTCGGCGGCGGCAATTTCCTGTTCAATGGCGGTGGTGTCTACTTTGCTGTTGACCTTTTCCTGCATCATAGCGGCAAACTTTGGATTGCTGACCAGTTTGATGATAACCTCCACCACGGCGTTGTCCAGAACTTCTTCCTGAATTTGCTTGTTGAAATCGCATTTTTGCCCACGTTGCATCTTGCGATGCTTGCAACTGTAATAAGAGAAAGATTTATAGGGTGTGCCATCTTTCTTTCGTTTGGTGCATTTGTTACTATACATTCCAGCACCGCAAACGGGGCACTTGACAAGGGCGGATAATAAGTGCGCCTGTTCCGTTTTGCTGCGGTTGACTGGTTCGTATCGTTTGGACTGCGCTAACAGCTTGACCTGTGCAGCGTTCCACAATTCTTCCGATACGATGCCCTCGTGCAGGCCGTCCACCAGCAAATAATTCTCCTGTGGAACCTGATGATACTCATTCCGGGTGCCGTAAATCTTTTCAAGTTTGCGGCGGCCAAAGGCAATCTTTCCGCAGTAGACGGGATTTTTCAGAATGGCCCGAATCAATGTTGCGCTGAAAAGGGGAGAGGTGCCATTTTGACGGGCAAGTTTCTGAAAGCCGTGGGTCTCCAGATATTTGGAAAGACCATTTGCACCTGTGTCCGTATTTACATATTGCTCAAAAATCGTGCGTATGGCAGGGGCTTCGTCCTCGTTGATTTGCAGCACACCGTCAACCAAACGATAGCCATAAGGCGCAAAACCACCGTTCCAGCGGCCTTCTCGTGCCTTCTGGATGCGGCCTTCCATGGTTTGGACACGGATGTTCTCACGCTCGATCTCTGCAACAGCAGACAGGACAGAAATCATCAGTTTGCCAGCATCTTTAGAAGAATCAATGCCATCCTCCACGCAGATCAGGTTCACACCAAAATCCTGCATTACCTGCAAGGTGGACAGCACGTCGGCAGCATTGCGGCCAAAACGGGAGAGTTTGAACACCAGCACATAGGAAACGCCATCCTTGCCGGATTTGATGTCCTCCATCATCCGGCAGAAAGAAGCACGGCCCTCGATGGATTTGCCCGATTTGCCAGCGTCCTCATATTCACCAACGATCTGGTAATCGTTGAAGTCGGCGTAGGCTTTCATGCGAGCCTTTTGTGCATCCAGCGAGTAGCCATCGATCTGCATAGCCGTAGAAACACGGGTGTAAATGTAAACCTTTGTCTTTTCCTGTGACATAAAAACCTCACAAAACAGTTATTTCTTGTCTGCTTTCTGCTCCAGAAACTTAATGGAATCCAGATAATCCTGTTCCACATCGCTGAGCGTTTTAGCCTTATATTTCCGATATTCGGTAGTAGCTTTGTCCACTGCCTGCTTGTGGGTCACACTGCCATTGCCAACAAGAAGCTGCTCACCGCTCATGGTCAGAATACGGTCAAGGTGGTTTGCCCAATCCTGCATGGTCATGGGCTGTTCACGTTCTGCCTGACGCTCGGCAAAATCCAGATAACCGGAAACCAACTGCCCCATAGCACGAAGCTCTTTCTCGTTCAGATAGTTTTTGGCGATAGTAGCTTCTCGTAAAGTGGGCTGGTTTCCTGCAAAAGTGGTCAGACCCATAAATTCCTTTTCGGCATCTGCACGGTTGTAAATGACCTCAGCGGCAGTCTGACCGTGGATGGAATAATGAATTTTATTCTGAACTTTTTTGAAGAACTGAACGGAGATTTCTGCTTTTGGGTCGTAGTCAATGCTGGTTGCATAGATTTCCAGAACCTGACGGTAGAACACCTTTTCAGAAGCACGGATATCGCGAATGCGCTCCAGCAGTTCTTTGAAATATCCACCGCCGCCCAAATTTTTCAGGCGTTCGTCATCCAGTGCAAATCCCTTGCGCATATATTCTTTCAAAATGCCAGTTGCCCAGATACGGAACTGTGTGCCGCGTTTGGATTTGACGCGATAACCGACGGAAATGATGACATCAAGATTGTAGAACTCGACCTGATAGGTCTTTCCGTCTGCGGCAGTTGTTGCAAATTTTGCAACAACTGAATCTCGTTCAAGCTCACCCTCTGCAAAAATGTTTTTGATGTGACGGGAAATTGTGGATTTGTCACGTTGGAACAACTCAGCCATCTGGTCAATGGAAAGCCAGACAGTGTCACCGTCAAAGGTAGTATCGATTTTGGTCAGACCGTCTTCCGTGGTGTAAATGAGGATGGAATTTTTAGGAGAGTCATCTGGTCGATTCATTTTAAGCACCTCGTTCCGTGTATGTAATACAGTGGAAGGGGAGACCTTACCACTGTGTTGGGACAAACATTACAAGAATATTATATCATGCTGCAAGAGCGGTATCAACAGCATCTTGTTGATTTTTGTTGTTGGTTGAGGATGCTGCGTTGTCTATTTCCAAGACCGATGCGTACTTCTCAATCACATCGGCTAGAAAGGTTGCGAATGCGCTCCATTCATCAAGTGTGGGCGTAGAGCATTGCGAAGGGGCAGGGCTGGTTTCTGTACGGTGGCAATTATTCAATAGGCGGCTCCATTTCCTTGTAGCAGAACTTTGACAGTCCAGCGGATTTTTTAGAAATATTTTTGATTCATCCGATTAAACTTTTTAAGAGTTCCAGCTTTTCCTGCGCTGTTTCTTGGCGGAAACTCATGCCGATGCAGGAAATCGGAACGCACATTTCCAGCAGGCGGTCATAGATGCGGGCATGGGCGGTATCCTGTGGGTGGCGTATCTCGTCCAGCGTCAGGTTGGTGGTAACGATCAGCGGCTTTCTGCTGCGGTATCGGCTGTCTACGATGTTGTAGATCTGTTCCAGTGCGTAGTCGGTGCCACGCTCCATGCCGAAATCGTCAATGATAAGCAGGGGATAGCGGCAAAGCTTGTCCACAATATTATTGCGCCCGGAAAAGCTGCCGTTCAGCTCGTTCAGGATTCGGGCGAAGTTTGTCATACGCACAGGCACTTCCTGCTCCATCAGAGCGTTCGCAATGCACCCGGCAAGGAAACTCTTACCGGTGCCTACACCGCCCCAGAGAAGAAGCCCTAGGTTCTCTGGACGCATGGTCTGCCACTGCTCCACATAGCGGTGTGCATGGTGCATCTGCGGGCTGCGGCCATTGTCGTTTTCAAAGGTCCAGTCTAGCATTGCTGGGTCTGAAAATCCTTCTGCTTTTAGTCGCCGCACAAGGTCGAGGTGTTTTTGCTGGTTGATAAGGGCTTCCTGCTTTTCTCTTTCCATGCGCTGGCAGCGGCATTCGACTGGGTGCTTGTTCTTGCCCATCAGGGCAATGCCCTTTGCAAAGAACGCTTCTTTTTGGGTGTGACATTTTCCGCAGTAAAGCAGACCGTCCTCGCCATAATAATCTTTGATATTTTCGGGAATACTAGATAGGGGCTGTTCCAAAATTTTCTCGATCGTCTTTATAGGCTTTCTCCTTCCTTGAATGTGTAGTCCGGGATGCCCGGTGTCGATTTTTGTTCTGTTTTCTGCCGCTTTGCCCAGATGCGCAGGGTAGCGGCATGATCGGCGTACTTCCTGCCAGTGGACTGGATATAAGCCGAAAGCTGCTCGATCAGACTATCTAGCCCGGAAAAGTCAGCTTTGAGCCGCTTGTACTCTTTTTCCGTCAGAAAGACATTGTAATATTCTCCAAAGGTTAAAGGGGCAGCTGTTGTTTTTATCAAGTGGCTATCTTTCAGGTTGTTCTTATTACGTTGGTTAGTGGAACACTTTTGTTCCATGGAAGATATCATTTCTGTTCCATCGGATGGAACAAAATCGTTCCATGCAGAGGAACGGTTTTGCGCTGTCGGAACTTTTACAAAGAGGCTGTTGGGCACAGCAATGCGACTCCGTCTGCGCTCAATCAAATCGGCATCTTCCAGTGAGCGCAATGCTCGTTTGATGCTCATGGTGCTACATTGCAGAGCATCGCTCAATGATAAAAGAGGGAAAATTACATAGACGAAGCCGCGCTCATCCACCCAGTTGTTCTTTTGAGAAAGCGTTGCCCGATCCAGCAGCAGGGTGTAGAGCAGCTTTGCTGTGTGGCTCAAGTCGGTATCCAGCAGAAAGCGGGGATAGGGTAGATATTGCGGCAAGGGAGTATCAGCGGTCAAATAATTTGAAATGGCATTCACCTCCAGTGCTTTTTCATCAAACAAATTTTTGGAAAGCATTTTACTGGCTGTTGGCAGTCTCCAGAAGATGCTGCCGATGCTGTTCTTTCAAATGCACAATATAGCTTTCTGCTTTTTGCAAAGCAGCAATAACTTTTGCTTCAATCTCTACATTTGTCAGAAAGTCAGGATAAAGAGCAAAGCAGTGTTCGAGGCGGAAAATAAAGCTATCAGAGGCACTGTTGATTTCACTGAACAGTCCTTCGGCATCGGCGACATGATCAACCGTAGCCATCTTTTCTCCTAGCTCACGAATGGTCTGGAGTTCAGTGCGGTGCTTTTTCGATGAACCAGAAGGTCGATTCTCCGAGAGCGGATCAGCCGTTTGGATCTTCGATATGGCAGCAGTAGAAAAATTGTTTTCGGTGACCTTGGAAAGTAATTCTAAATTCTCATAGGTGTCTGCACTATCGTCTGGTTTACCGTTCAGCTTTTCCTCTCGCCATGTTGATACAACGGTGGGCAATGCTTCCGTGGGAGTTCCACGGATAATAGTAGCCTCTCGCTGGGATAGCTTAAGTTTGCCGGATAAGATTTCTTCCTGAATGCCGGGGCAGTATTTTTCCATCAGCTCAACAGTTTTCATGAATTGCTCGGCACGAATTACAAAAGAGGGGCTTACATTATTTTCTTTGGCGATTCGTTCAGTCGTGTTTTCTACCGATGGCAAATTGTCAATTTGACAGTTTGCCACCTGTGTGTACTGATTGCCATGATTTCCCCCACGAGTGGATTTTTCAGAGTGATACTGCTTTCCAATCAGAAACTTTTTCTGCTCGGGTGTCAGGTTCCGACGACCCAGCTTGATGTTTGCAGATCCATGCCAGAACATCTTCACGAGTTTCGCAGGTGCAGGAAATCGAACGGGTGGTATAAGGAATTTCCGGGTGCTGCTGGAGAATCTTATAGCGATTGTGGCCATCAACAAGAATGTTGCCCCAGACAATCAGGGGAGACAGGACTTCGCCCTCTGAAAGGATGTTTTCTTCCAGTTGCTGAAATTCTTCAGCGGTCAATGCAGGAATCTGAGATTGAAATTCGGAGTCGATGATAAATTCAAACTTGTTTTTCTTCATAGGCAAAAACTCCTTTCAAAAATCTATTGGTATTTCTGCCGTTCTCCCTGCATGGATTTCCTGCCCCCTTCCGGCGGCGTTTTCCGGCTCTCCCACTTGGGGGTCATCGCCGGGTATCCCATGCAGACGGTCATGCGGTTTTCAAGGTGCAACGGGCAAAACAGCAACAAAAAAGCCGTCACAAAACAGACCAGCTCTGCCTTCGCTTTTTCTGGAAGGTCATGCTAGTCGGTTATGTAACGGCTGAAAGCCAAGATGTTCAGCCCCACAGGGCCAGAACGAATATGTAAAAATATGTTATATTCAATTGTTGGGATAGATTACCACAAAAATCGAGCCGTGTCAACAAAAAGTTTTGAGAATACGCTGATTTTGGCAGGGTGCAAGAAAAAGCGAGGGGAATTTTGGCAAAAAGAGAGAGGGCTGGACGCTGCCAGCCCTCTTGACAGGCCTGAAAACGAAAAAGATGAAGCAATCGGATACGACATACATATGCACGTGAGTGTCCCGATTTTCTGAGTGAATCAAGGATTGTATGAATGACAAATATGCAAAGGCTGTATTTCGGTCCTTGTGCGGATCTGATTCAACACAGGGATTTCCATGGAGTTCCGTCAATAAGCGGTCACGGATAGGTTGGTTTTTCAGATCAATCAATTGTCATATGTTTCTATACCCCATGTATAGTGGACTTCCCGTCCAATGTATTTGCCACTATTATCATAGAGTTCGACAATATCCGAGTCGTACCAGGTGGGGACTGCATTCACGCCGTTGCTACGATACTCGATACCTGTTATCTGGTTGATATAGGAATCTGTGCCGTCGCTGTACCGGTATCCGCAGAGCGTCTTTGTGCGGCTGTCACCATTGGTATAGTATTCCGGAAGAAGATCGTTCCACCAGGGACTTTCTTCAGATGCGCCGGAGGCGGAGTGCTCCGGGCTGCAGGAAGCATAGCCCGAATCAGCAAAGCCGGAGGAACCAGAGTGTTTTTTGGATGCTTTGCTTTCGACGGCAATGTCGACAACGAAGAGCCCGATCAGAGCAATAGCACTGATCCACGGACCGACGAACAGAGAAAGGCCTCCCCAGATGATGACGAGCCCGACCAGAAGAGCGATGATGTCTCCCATAATAAAAAACCTCCTCGGTATATGCCCTGCGGAGCTTTGCCGCAGGGGTCAATAGTGGTTGAACAGAACAGGCAGGAAATATGCCTTGTTCTTTTGACAGCCTTATTCTATCATGGAATCAAAAACGGCATTTCCGCACTTTTAAATGCTCTTGCGGATATATAAAAATTCCCCGCTTGTCCGTCAGGATACCAGCCTGCAAGGACAGACGGGGAATGGTCTGATCCGGGCGAAAACCGGATCTCGATACTGAAAAGGAGATTTATGTTTCCGGATTGTTGGGAAAACCTCTTTTTTTAAGAAGCTGCGACCCCTTCAGCAATGCCAACGGGCACGCAAGCTCCTGCGCAAGACAGTTCTCACTGGACAGGAATTCTTCCCGGTACAAGTATTCGAGAGGATAAGGCTTCATGCTTCGGGAAACAAAATCGGAGCGGAAAGTATACTGGTTCTCTTTGAAGTAGTTTTCGTGATCGATCGTCAGAAGGAAAACGAGGTCGGACTTTAAGGCACTGAGAGAAGATGAGCAGCCCAGGAATTCCAACTCTGCACGGCCATCTTCCAGCATGCCTATCAGCTCCTGGGTATGCGGGTCCCGGAGGGCCGGATCGAAAAGCCCAGTGTAAGCCGGCTTGTCAAAAGAGGAGGTTCCAAATGCACTTTCCACGGTTGCGGGTGTGTCATTGAAGAGTTCGCGAATATAGTGATGCATAAGGGAACGGAAAAAATTGAAGTTCTGCTGTTGGGTATTCCAATCTCTGGCAGCTTCCGGATGGTCGAAAATTATAAAATTTCCGCATGGTGCAAATTGGTAAAATCCGGGCTGCTCCTCTGCGCTGTCCGAACGGCGGGAGAGAAGCGTCCAATAGCAGCGGCCATCCGCATAACGCTGGAACTCCGGATTCATGAACAGTGCATCCTCTTTGCTGACTTTGAAGAGAACGATGAGCTGGAGGCCAAGCCCGGAATATCGCCCGTGTCCTTTCAGAAGGGGTGCGAGGCCGCTGCCGTTCTTCAAGTGCACCGTCGTACGGAGCGGGCAATTCTGCGCGGTCATCTCGGGGACGGGGGCTCTCGATGCCTCGGACTTGGCATACAGCTGCTCAAGCTCCCTGCGGAGACGCAGGGAGGCAAGAGCGTTTCCGCTGACCGGTCCGACATAGGCATTGACCCCTTTGATGTTTCCGTTTTCTGTAAGCAAAAGAGCGTCATTCATGTAACCATAGAACTGGTAGAAAGGTTGCAGGCACTCGCCTTGCTTGCCAGAGGGAAGCCGGTCTTTTATGACATCAAATGAGACCTCCGGAGCCGATGGCTCCCGAAGAAGCATGCTGTTTCTGCTGATGGAGAAAGTTTTTGTCCGGACATCAAATGCCCGGACAGAGTCATCTGCAAATATGGCAACATCTGGAAAGCACTGTCCCAGATAGTCTGCAAATCTGAGCTGACCGCCATACAATGGCTGGAGAAAATCAACAGAAAAATCGATGAATCCCTTCTGCCGGATGCGATAGGAATGGCTGACCTCTTCTGCTGTGATCCCAAACAGCTCCCGCAGTCCGTTTGTAGTGACAGTTCCATCCGGATAGGCGCGGATATTGGATACCAGCTCCTTGTCCAGACGGGCAAGCAGCTTTTTGGGCGTCACGCTCGGAAATGCCCGCAGCACCTGAGCGATTTTTCGCACGGTTCCGGTATGCCCGTCAACTGCGGCAATCAGCGGCTCCAGAAGGGCATTGCTCAGATCGCAAAACTGGTGCATGACAGAGAGCAGCTCTTTGGTTGAGAGTCTCCCGACAGAAACGGAGCCTTTGACTGCTTGAGCTCCCGTTGTCAGCAGGAGCGGGAAGTTCAGGCTTTGAAGCTGCTGGTATTCCGGCTCGGCAAGCAGCTCCGAAAAGCTTTTTTCGGGGCTCTGGACACGATCAATGATGAGAATGTCACAGGGGCTGCATTCCTCTCCCAGCATCTTCAGAACGTCCTGAAGAACATGTTCGTCAGGTTTCGGCTTCTTTGACAACGGATCGATTTTGCAGTATCCGCTGAACGCGTCTGCAATCGGGCCGGTCAGCGTCTCTCGGAAACTGCCCGCAAAAAGAACAAAGTGGACCTGGCCGAGGTGTTTCTCTTTGTATCTGCGGCCAAACTCGACCGCAAGCGCGGTTTTACCCATGCCATCAAAACCGGAAATGACGACAGGCTTGTGATGGCGCAGCAGCTGGTTGCTGATCTCCTGGAGCTCACGTTTCCGCCCGACAAAGTCTCTGCATTCCGGGTCTGCAATATCCAGACCCAGACGATTCCTGGAAGGTTGGAGAAGCTGAATCAGCTTCTCAATGCAGGGGGAACCTTTCTGTTCGCCGTAAATCATATCATCGGCACTCTGGTATCGGTCGGCAGGGTCGTTCCGGAGCGCCTTGGCAAGGATGTCATTGATCAGTTTGATGGCTTCCGGGGGGCAGCCGGCCAGCTTGACTTTTCGAAGAAATGGGTTGGTGAAAAATTCCATTTCCTTTTCTTTTCCGGCATATAAGCGGCCGGTCAGGAGCCAGAGCATGATGCGACCTACGGAGTACAGATCTGCCGCAGGGGTCAGACGGAGGGTGCCGTCATTTTGGGCATACATCTCAAACGGCGTAAAACCGGAGGTGGTCTTGAGCGTATAAGCTGGAATGGGATCTGTTTTCTGATCGGTCAGTTTGTATGCGGCGCCAAAGTCCAGCAGGCAGGTGTGCCCCAGAACGCCGCGCGCAGAATCCACATCCAGAAAGAAGATGTTAGCGGGGTGGAGGTCTCCGTGCAAAAAACCGGCAGCATGTACGGCCTTGACGGCCAGCAGAATCCCCTTGATGATCAGGGCGGTGGTATAAGGCGTTGGTCTGCCGCCGGTACGAAGCGGATAAAGTTCATTTTTAGAAATCGGTTTTGCACATTCCTCAAGAAGCTCCTCAAGGAACAGGCCTTTCTCAGACTGACTCTGCATGACAAGGTAGAGCGGAGCGCCGGCCTGAAAATCGCCGTTCTGGATGCTGTAGTGCACGCCATGGGTCACGATCTCTTTAACGTCCGGCGTATCCCAGACGGGAACTACATGGCCGCTGGCGTTGGAAACCAGCTGGCTTATCTCGGATTCCTTCTCAAAATCATGGCGGTTGCTCTGTAGCAGGGCCGCAGCGATATCGTCAGCGATATCGTCCGGCTTTTCAGACGGGACAGACGGGACAATAACGCCGCTTTTTCGGATCCATACAAGATCCGGATCGTGGCTGATGGGAAAACTTTCTTTCAGCACAAAACGGATGGAGCTGCCTTCTTTTGAGGCGGGGTATACAACGCCGCTGCCGCCGGCGGCAATTTTTCCGGGCTGAATGCTATACACGGAATCTGCTGTGATGATCTTGTCGAATGGAGCAAGGAAAAACGGTTTGCGAGGATCGTGGATAAAATCGCTCATTGAATAAAACCTCCTGAGTCCCAACCTTTTATTCTCAGATCAGTATATCATATTAATCTGAGAATAAAAGAGGCGGGAAATGATCGAATTGTGGAAGAACGGCCTGCAAATTACGGATTCGGGCGGCCTCTGTCAGGACTGAGCCATTTCCAGAAGGATCCAGAGAGCTGTCACGATACCGCGGGTATCAGAACAGCTGAGAATCTTCCAGTCACCGTCCTTTTGCGCGGAGAGGCTGATCGTATCGGAGATCGTTCTGCTCTGGTAGACAAGGGAAGAGTCAATCACAAGATTCAGCTGCTGATTCAGATAGCTGATGGTGGTCGATGCATGCTGGACTGTGACATTCAGGCCGAGCTCGCCAAGCAGGTTCTGCAGCGGCTCGGTAAGGTCGATCTGGGCACTGTCGGTGTTTGCCATTGCGGCGTCGAAGAACGCGTCCTGGGTCTGACTGATTCCCGGCGTGCTGCCGGCTGAAGGCGGGAGAAGATCCATGGTTCCTGCAAATGCAGAGGGAACACAGCAGCCGACCATCAGAGTAAGGGCAAGCACAAAGCCGATCATGCGTTTCTTCATAGTCTTCATAGGAGACTCCTTTCGTGAATAAAAAATAAATTGCGGATTGATCCTGATAAAATTGTAGCACAGGATAAAAAATGTGCTGATCCGGCTTTAAAACGTGCAGCTGCGCTGTTTTACGTCTGCTGCAGGCGAAGGAGCGCCATGCTTTGGTCGTCGCCGTTTTGGTGCACGGTCATGAACCGCTGAAGACATACATCGTCTGCTTCCGCCAAACCGTCAAGCGCTGTGTTGAAATCAAAACGAGGTATCCCTGCTATGCCGTCGGAATAGAGGAGCATTGCGCAGATATCGGTGCACCGGTATAAACGAAGATGCTCCGGCGCGGCATTCATGGTGTGGAATGTCTGGCTTTTCAACATACCTGTTTCCGGCAGAGAAACCCGGCTCCACTGGAGCCGGGACACGCTGCGGCTCAGGATCCCTCCATCCCCGAGGTGCAGGCTGACCATTCGGCCTTTTATGTCGAGGCTGGCGGCAACGATGGTGCAAGCAAGCGACTGTGCCGAAAGGCCGTTCTGGTCGGCATACGAAAGAAGCGCCGATTCAACAGCCTTCAGAACTTCCGTACGCAGAGCGGACGGATTCAGTGCAAAGTACCGTGTGAAATTTTGCTGGAGAAGCTTGCAGACGAGCCGGGAAGTAATGACTGCGGCCTCAAGTCCGTGGGATGCTGAACCGCAGCCGTCGCATAAGACTGCGGTACTGTGTTGTGCGTCGCTCAGAACAAAAATCCGGTCCTCGCAGCAAGCCTTCCCCTCAGGTTTGCGCTGAGCTCCCGGGCGTGTGTGGAAGATGCATTCGATATTCATAGCCATTCTCCATTCAAAAATAAAAGGGTCTCCGCTTGCGGAGACCCCCTTCATAACCTCTGAGAAAGTATCAGCCGACCGTGTAGCCCTGCTCATTCCAGAAGCTGGTGGGATCAGGGTTTTCCAGCGTGTAGTCGTTGACACTTTTGGCCGCACGAGTCCGTTTACCCGGACGCATCTCCACATGCGTATGGGTGCTGCTGGAACTGGAAATACCGCGCCAGTCCTGTGTGGCAATTTTCTCGCCACGAGAAATATGCTGTCCGACGCTGACGAGAGGTGCGGTGTGAAGATAAATGACGGTTTTATCAAGGCTGGGCATGTAAACCGCGATCTGGCTCAGACCGTTGGTGCCGCGGGCACCGCTGATCACGTTGATGACTTCTCCAGCGGACAGCGCATAGACGGAGGCACCCTGCGAGAGAGCAAAGTCAATGCCTTCATGCATGCCTTTGGTGTTCGTGTACCCGTTAAAACCGCAGGTCAGGCGAGCGGAGCTGTTCTGGTAGAGCGCTTCACTCATCTTCTGGCCGCTGCCGGTGCTCTCGCTGCTCAGACCTCGGATACGGTCAGAGTCGGAGACGTTCACCCATGCGTATTTGTAGCCGGAAGAGGTCGGGTAGATAACACGGTATCGACCATTCTGGTCGGCTGCACAGTAGAGGAGGATGAGATCGCCCCTGGCAATGTAACCATAGGTGGCAGAACCGGTGGGCCACTTATAAGTCGTCGCTTTCACTGCACTGTTCACTTTCACACCGCGCCAGGTCGGCATCATCGAACTGGAGTGGATGAAGCCGGTCTTGGAACCGGAGGAAGTGGGATAAGTGACGTTGATGACGGAACGGTCATCGGAGACAAAGTTGATGATGATCTCGTCGGTGTCCCCGAAGATGGAACCGATCTTCTGCATCAAACCTGCATCAGAGTAAACAGGAACGCGCTCCATGGTAGAAACATAGCCCTTATCGCAGCCGGCGGCATTTGCGCCAAGCTGGGGAAGGCCGCCGAACACAGCGGCAGAAACCGCGAGCGCACAGCTGCCTTTGAGAAAGGAACGGCGGGACAGGGAGCGCTCGGAAGCAGAAGCGGCGGACAGATCGTGCATAGAATTTTTCATAGTGAATCTCCTTAGTAGTGATGTGTAAAGCATCGGTGTTCCCGGTCGGGAAGCACCGGTCCTTTTGATGACACTAGAATACTACGGATCTGAAAACACTGGTTTTTCACTTTAAATACGCAGCTTCGCAGTTTTCTGAAAACCTCTGGAGCGGAGCCTGCTCCGCGGAAACAAAAATGCCCACATGCAGGAGAAAAAACTGCACATGGACATACGTATTTGCAGAAGTTCTTATGGATATACCGTTCTGCCCACATCACCTGTCGGCGTCGGAGCAGAGAAGAAGCTGAGACAGGATCGGATCGCTTTCATCTGTGAGCAGAGACAGGAGCGCAAACCGGTCAAACGGAGACGGGAGATAAAGCGGAATGAAATGGAAGCAGGTCAGCAGGTCGTTGAAGCCGCTGAGGAACATCCCGACATCATTGTCAGATGCAGTCAGGCCGCAAACAAGCTTTTTCATGGTTTGATCAAACGGTGCGACCAATTGGGCAAAATCTTCCGGAACAATATCTTTATCGGGCTGGATCGGGTCTCCGCCCTCATACAGGGCCGAAATTTTCTGGCGGGTGTTTTCGTCGGCTTCGACAATCGCACGGAGGAAGAAATAGCCAAACAACAGCACATCACGGCGGGAAACAGAACCTGACGCTTCGCCGGTTTTCTGCAGGATTCTTGGACCGCGTTTGTCGTAATTCCTGACAAACGAAAAATCATTGTCGTTATAGGCGCTGGCGGTAGAATCCGAATCAATGCTGCTGGCGCTCTTGGCCTTCCATCCGTTGAAATCCCATCCAACGGCCTGATACATCCCCGCCAGAAGGTCTGGGAAAGAGGGTAGACCGTTTGGCAAAATTTCCACAGGGGTATTGGCGGGATACGATGCGCTTTGCAATGCCTGCTCCAGTGTGGAATCCAGTGCGGATTTTTCCTGTTTCTTATTTGACTTCGGGGTGCTTTCGTGAACGGAGCATTTTTTGATATGCGCTTTTTTTACGTTGACGGTTTTTGGGGCGGACTTGTTTTCCGGCGTTTCGTCTGATACGTTATAAATTCTTTTGACGCGGCGTTCATCTGAGGGCTGACGCAGGAGGACCTGAACCGTCGGGTAAAGAACGGCGAGATATTGCATAAAGCGCATATAGTAATAGCGGTTGGTTGCAGAGCCGGGATCTTTGACGACGTATTTTCCGTATTTGTTCTTTGCACCTGCGGAAAGCTGGTCGGTGTTGCTGCACATGAATTGAAGCAGCTCGTCTTCATTTTCCTGCACAGGCTTGTCAGAATTCCATAGCTGCTCGACCTTGCCGCTCAGAACATAGGTTTTGCCGGGGATAACTGCAGGCCGAGCGGATTTCTTCACCGAAGCGGGAGCGGACGGAGCACTCTGAATGTATCGGTGCAGCAAACGCTGTACGTCAGCCCACTGGTAGAGCCCGGGCTAGTGCTGACAGTAATAGGCAATCAGTTCCTGAGGATTGCGTGCGGAATAAGCATTCTGATTGCAGGCCAGGAAGAGGCTTTTCGTTGTGTCGACATCCATCTGGAGCACCACGGCGATTTTCAGGATGATATTACGGTCAGTCGGTGTCCGCCCACCGGAAAGAATCTGGATCCAGGAAGCCTTATCGATCTTAGGATTCTGCGGATCCTCAGCGTTCCGTTCGCTGCAGAGCTTAAACAGCCTGTCGGCCAGCTGGTTGATCGTCTCTTTCGGCCATGAAACGTTTCTGGTCTGGGTCAGATCCTGATACTGACATCCGGCCAGAAGCTTGGGTGAATGCGTCTGGACATGACGTCTTATTACAAAATCAGGGGTGCTGACCGTTGTTACATCCGACAGGAATTCACGGATGGATTCGACATCTCCTTTATCGTAAAGCTCTTCATTCATATTGGAAATTTTACGATAGATAGACATGTTCAGTTCGCGTTGAACGCTGTCTGTTATGCTATGGTCGTATTCCATAATGGTCCTTCCTTACAGCAATAATGTAATAATAAAGTCCTGCTGAGGACTCAGGCAGAACTTTATTATACTCAGTGTACCAGCTTTCAAACAGAAATTGTAGTAGGGATGCGTAGAATATTTGAAAGGCTTTTTGTGAAATTTGTCTATGTAGAATGTGACTTAGCATAGAAATGGGTTATCTATTATACATGGCCATTTTCGAGGTTTAAATCTCAGTTCGATTGTCCATATCCCTGCCAAGAATCAAGTTGTTGATGTACATTTGATGTGTGGTATAAACTGGTAATATCGGGTGCGTCATTCGCCGGATGAAATCGGCTCATTTTCACCCCGTTGCATAAAAATCAGGTGCGATTTTCAGGGGCTGATTTTGGCTCTGCACATTTTTGCACACTTTTTGCACACCGGAATAGCTGGATGACAGATGCGAGATGGAACATTATGTGCAGATAATGCAAAGGATACAAAACATAAAATTACGACAAAACGCTAAAAACAACGAAACTGCGTAATTCTGGAAATTGATGATTGTTGCACATCGGTTTCTCTTAATCAGTGGGCCCAGGGTTCGAGTCCCTGGAGGTGCACCAAATTTTGAA